>JAEXCA010000218.1 GCA_023393755.1 Actinomycetes bacterium
GCCTCGGACTGCTGGATCAGGAGCCGCGCCCCGTCACCGGAGAGCTGCAGGCCACAGGCCTCGCACCTGGCGGCACGCACTCCACGGCCGCAGGCCGGACAGTTCTGCCACCGGCGCAACTCCTGGATCGCCTGATCGACGACGCCCATCTGACCGCCACCTTCCCTCGCTGGTGGCAGCGTAACCAGCCGGGGGCTCCGAACGGGTGGTGGCCCGGAGGTGGAGGCCCACGTTCGATCCGACCCGGCGGCCAACCGGACGCCGGGCGGACACGCCCTACGACCGTGGACACAGCCGGTGCACAGAAAGCGTCCTCCGACCCACCGGGGCAAATAAGTTGAAAACTAAACTGTCTCCGGCTAGGCTCGCTGCCCGTGAGGACCATCGAGACCCCGGCCTGGCTGACCGCCGAGCAGCAGCAGGTGTGGCGCGCCTACCTGGGCGCCACCACCCGGGTGAGACAGCACCTCGACAACGAACTGCGCCAGTTCGACCTCGACCTGGGTGAGTACGAGATCCTGGTCCGGCTCTCCGAGTCACCGTACCGCTCGATCCGGATGTCCGAGCTGGCCGACCAGGTCGGCCAGTCCCGTTCCCGGCTCACCCACACCGTCACCCGGCTGGAGTCCAAGGGCCTGCTCGCCCGCGGCTCCTGCCCCGGCGACCGCCGCGGGGTGCTGGCCACGCTGACCGACCAGGGCCACGCCTTCCTGGTGAAGGTCGCCCCCTACCACGTGGCGTCGGTGCGCGAGATCCTGGTCGACCCGGTCTGCGCCGAGGACTTCGCCGCCCTGGGCCGGGCGATGCAGAGCGTCCTGGACGCCGAACTGCCGGCGGACTGACCCACGCGACGCGGTACGCCATCGTCCGCGGTCGCCGTCGCGCGCTGGTACCGCGCGTCCCCAGGACGCTGGCATACTTGGGTGGCCTTCCATCCATCCTTCGCAGGAGTCCCCAATGCCTGAGTTCGTGTTCACCATGCACAACGTCCGCAAGAAGCTGGGCGAGAAGGTGGTGCTCGACAACGTGACCGTCTCGGTCTACGAGGGCGCCAAGATCGGCGTCGTCGGCCCGAACGGCGCCGGCAAGTCGACCATGCTGAAGCTGATGGCCGGGATGATCAGGACCGACAACGGCGACGCCATGCTGGCCAAGGGCAAGACCGTCGGCATCCTGCTGCAGGAGCCGCCGCTGACCGAGGGCAGGACCGTGCTGGAGAACATCCACGAGGCGGTCGCCGAGACCAAGGGGATGCTCGACAGGTTCAACGAGGTCTCGCTGGCGATGGGCGAGCCGGACGCCGACTTCGACGCCCTGCTGGCCGAGATGGGGGAACTGCAGACCGAGCTCGACCACCGCAACGCCTGGGACCTGGATTCCCAGTTGGAGCAGGCGATGGACGCGCTGCAGTGCCCGCCGGGGGACGCGATCGTGGACGTGCTGTCCGGTGGCGAGCGGCGCCGGGTGGCGCTGTGCAAGCTGCTGCTGCAGCAGCCCGACCTGCTGCTGCTGGACGAGCCCACCAACCACCTGGACGCCGAGAGCGTTGCCTGGCTGGAGGGCCACCTGAAGAACTACCCCGGCGCGGTGCGGGCGGTCACCCACGACCGGTACTTCCTGGACAATGTCGCCGAGTGGATCTGCGAGATCGACCGCGGTCAGCTGCACCCCTACGAGGGCAACTACTCCACCTATCTGGAGACCAAGCGGTCCCGGCTGCAGATCGAGGGCAAGAAGGACGCCAAGCGCGCCAAGATCCTGGAGAAGGAACTGGAGTGGGTGCGGGCCAACCCGAAGGCCCGGCAGGCCAAGAACAAGGCCCGGCTGGCCCGCTATGAGGAGCTCGCCGCCGAGGCCGAGCGGAACCGCGCGGTCGACCTGACCGAGATCAACATCCCGCCGGGCCCCCGGCTGGGCTCCGATGTGCTGGAGGCCACCAGGCTGACCAAGGGCTTCGGTGACCGGGTGCTGATCCAGGATCTCAGCTTCACCCTGCCCCGGGCCGGCATCGTCGGTGTGATCGGCCCGAACGGCGTCGGCAAGACCACCCTGTTCAAGATGCTGATCGGCGAGGAACAGCCGGATTCCGGCACCCTCAAGGTCGGCGCCACGGTGAAGTTCTCCTACGTCGACCAGGGACGGGGCGGGATCGACCCGGGCAAGAACGTCTGCGAGGTCGTCTCCGACGGCCTGGACCACATCAGGGTGGCCAGCTTCGAGATGCCCTCACGGGCCTACGTAGCGTCCTTCGGCTTCAAGGGCCCCGACCAGCAGAAGCTGGCCGGCGTCCTCTCCGGCGGTGAACGGAACCGGCTGAACCTGGCGCTGACCCTGAAGATGGGCGGCAACGTGCTGCTACTGGACGAGCCCACCAACGACCTAGACGTGGAGACCCTGCAGTCGCTGGAGGACGCCCTGCTGGAGTTCCCCGGCTGCGCCGTGGTCATCTCCCACGACCGCTGGTTCCTGGACCGCGTCGCCACCCACATCCTGGCCTGGGAGGGTACTGACGAGGACGAGGCGAACTGGTACTGGTACGAGGGCAACTTCGCCGACTACGAGGAGAACAAGATCGCCCGGCTCGGCGTCGAGGCCGCCCGTCCCCACCGCACCGCGCACCGCCGCCTCACCCGGGACTGAGCGGCGTGGATCTGGCTGAGGCGAGCGCCCAGCTGGTCCGCGTCCTCGACCTGCTGGGCGTCGCCGCCAACGTGCTGCTGGCCGGCGCCCTGGCGCACGCCCGCAGGTTCGACCCGGTGGGCTTCCTGTTCCTCGGGGTGGTGAGCGGGCTGGGCGGCGGCATGCTGCGCGACACCCTGCTGCAGGCCGGCACCCCGGTCGCGCTCACCGACCCGGCCTACCTGGGCCTGGCCCTGCTGGTCTCGGTGTTCGCCTACTTCGTCCTCACCGACGGCACCTGGTGGCGGCGCAGCCTCCGCTTCCTGGACGCCGTCGCGCTGGGCACCTGGGGCGCGGTCGGTGCCCAGAAGGCGCTGAACGCCGGCCTCGGCTGGCTGCCGGCGATCCTGCTGGGCACGCTCACCGCGGTCGGCGGCGGCATGATCCGCGACGTCCTGGTGCAGCGCACCCCGATCGTCTTCGGCGGCAACACCCTGTACGCCACCTGCGCCAGCATCGCGGCGCTGGTCGCCGTGGTGCTGGACGGGCTCACCCCGCCGGACTTCCGCGGCGTGACCACCCTCTCGGCGGCTCTGGTCGGCGGCACCCTCTGCCTGGTGGCCTACCGGCGTGGCTGGCGGCTGCCCGAAGCCGGGACCTGGACGCCCCGCCCCCGGCGTTCGGGCAACAGCCCCTCCTGAACCCGGCCGGCTCAGGCCTTCGCCAGCACGACCTCGGGATCCTCCGGCAACTCCTCCAACTCCGCCTCGAACTCCTCGGCCGCCAGCGCCGCCAGGCTCGCGACGTCGATCGAGCCGGTCTCCTCACCGTCCACCCGGTCGGCGTCGTTCCCGGCCTCGAGCACCTCCGCCCCGGGCTCGATCACCTCCCCGGCCGCGGCGCGCTTGAGCCGGTAGACGGTCGAGGTTCCGCCGGTCAGGTCGTGTCCGACCGTGGTCGCCCGGATCTGCAGCTGCTCGTGCGCGACGCCGTTGGCGTCCACCCACTGCCGCGAACGCAGCCGGCCGCCGACGATCACCGGATCGCCCTTGCGCAGGCTGAGCCGGACGTGCTCGGCCAGCCGGTGGCTGCAGCTCACCGTCACCCAGATGGTCTGCTCGTCGCCCCACTCGCCGCCGCGCACCGCCCGCGGGGTGCAGCCCAGCCGGAAGGTCGCCCAGGGCGACGCCGAATCCCTCAACTCGACCTCGCCGCCGACCCGGCCGGTCATCCACACGTGCGCTTCCATTGCCTCTCCTCTCGGGTTGAGGCCTCATTGCCTCGTCTGGTTTCCCGGGAGTCTTGGCGCCGTGGGTGGGCGATGTGCCATCGAGTTTCGCGCGCTGTGGATAACCTGACGGTCCCGCGCGGTATCCACAGCCCTGTCAGGCCCGGCCGCGGGCCTCCGCGACGGCCCTGACGGCACTGGCGTAGCGGTCGAGTTCGGCCTGGACGGGTTCGATCACCTGTTCGGCGGTGACGGACGCGATCGAGGCCCGCAGCGCCTTGTCGGCGGCGCGGGCGCGGGCCCCGGCACCGATCCTGACGAACAGCCGTCCGAGCAGGGCCAGCAGCAGCCCGGCCAGTACCCCGCCGCCGAGCAGCCAGGTCGCCACCGGCGTCCCCTGCCACAGCACCTCGGGCAGCCGGGGCAGCTGCCAGAGCGGGCCGAGTCCGTTGTACAGGTGCCACCCGCCGCCGACCAGCACCGCGATCACCAGCACCCACTGGACCACGGTGAACAACCCCCACCACCACGACCCCCGGCGGGTCCGCAGGTCGGTGCCGGCGATGGCGGTGTCCAGCCGGGCGGGCAGGTTGCCCTGGTTGCTGTGGGCTGCCGTCCGGACGGCCGCGGCCCAGCCCTTCGGCAGACCGGCGGCGGCCGTGTCGGTAAGGGATCGCAGCGCGCCCTCCACCCTGGCCTGCTGCAGCGGGGTCGCCCTGGGCAGCGCCGTCCGTCCGACCTCGGCCGAACCGGCCGGAAGCTCCAGTCGCAGCCGCTTCAGCGGATCCCGCCGCAGCCGGCCGATCCAGCTCAGGAAGGGCCAGCCGGTGGCCGCCCGGCCACGCCGCAGCCACGACTGCAGCACGCCGTCGACCACGGTCGGCACGCCGGCCGCCTCGGCCAGCGCGGCGGTGAGGTCCGGCTGCGCCTGCCTGCCCAGCTGGCCGGTCTTCTTCAGGCTCGTCCCCGGACTGACGCCGAGGTCCTCGGCCAGCCGTCCGGCCGCCACCTCGACGTCGGTCCGCAGCCGTCGGACGCTGGCCTGCTTCCCGGCGACCGTCTGGGCCAGCATCTCGCGCAGCTCGGCGATGCCGGTGCCGCGCAGCGCGGAGGTGACCATGATCGGGGTGCGGCGCAGGCCCTCGCTGTCCAGCAGCCGGCGCAGGTCGGTGACACACCGATCCAGGTCGGCCGGACGGAGCAGGTCTGCCTGGTTCAGCAGCATCAGCATCAGGTCCGAGTAGGGCGCCAGCGGCTTGAGATAGTTGTCGTGCAGCGCCGCGTCGGCGTACTTCTGCGGGTCGACCACCCAGACCAGGGCGTCCACCCGCTCGACCAGCCGGTCGACGGCGAGCCGGTGGGAGACCTCGGTGGAGTCGTGATCGGGCAGGTCGAGCAGCACCAGCTTGGCCAGCGGATCCTCGGCCGGGGCGGCGATCAGGTGGCGGCGGGGGACGTCCAGCCAGTCCAGCAGTTCGTGCGGGAGTGCGCTCCCCCAGCAGACTCCCATCGCCCGGGACGTGGTGGGCCGGCGGACGGCGGTCTGCGCCAGCTCGGTGCCGGTGAGGGCGTTGAACAGGCTGGACTTGCCGGAGCCGGTGGCGCCGGCCAGCGCCACCACCGTGAACTCGCCGTCGAAGGCGGCCCGCTCGCCGGCCCGCCGGACGATCTGCTCGGCCTCGGCCAGCACCTCCGGGTCGCCCCGGCCGGCGGCGGCGTCCACGGCGCGGCGC
>JAEXCA010000222.1 GCA_023393755.1 Actinomycetes bacterium
GTGGACGCGAGTGGCCTCTACTCCCCGGTTTGTGTCGTGGTGGGGGTGGTCGCCGGCAGCACGAGGGGGCGGCCCGTGCGCCGGACCGCCCCCTCGCCGGGTTGTCTCAGATGCCGTTCAGCACGTCTCCGGCCAGATGCACCTGGTAGCCCATCGCCTCGAACATGGCGGCCTTGGCGACCAGCGCCTTGTCGGCGGTCCCGGCGTCGGGGGCGTAGGCCACGTTCAGGTGGTTGGCCTTGTGGCGGGCCATCAGCTGGTCGCGGTCGACGCCGTGCAGCACGGCGTTCATGATCGGCCACTCCGGGTTGGTGGAGTCGAGCCGGCGCTGCACCTCCTCCTCGGGCATCTCGATGCAGGTGCCGCGGCCCAGGTCGACGTGCAGCACGCCGTCCATGATGAAGACCCGCGACCAGACGATCTCACCGGGCTTGGAGACGCCGGAGAGGGTGGCGCCGCCGAGCGGGAAGAAGTAGTAGCTCTGCCGGTAGGCGTGGGCCTTGTCGTAGCCGCCCAGGTGGGAGGCCGGCACCGAGCCGGAGATCTCGAACACCCAGACGAACTGGTCGTCCCACCAGTCACCCCAGCGGACGTCGTGCAGGGTGGTGGCCGGGTCGAGGCCCATCGCGTTCCAGATCCGGTTGGTCACCAGCGCGTCGATCGCGACGCCCTCGTCCACCTCGTTGGCGCACGGCACCGCCGCGCCCTCGTACAGCACCCGGGAGCCGTCGCGGGAGGTGACCGGCGGACGGTCGACGTTGTTCAGCAGGCCCTCGACCAGGTCGGAGGCGGGGACCATGTCCTTCAGCCCCTGCTGGTACTGGATGCCCACCACGTCGGCACCGAAGTCGTCGGCCATCCGGACCGCGGCGATGTACATCTTCAGCTGCTGGTGCACCTGCTCGTCGGTCAGGTTCTCCTTCCAGTCGCCGTCGTTGTCGATGTGGAAGGTCATCCCCGCCGCGTCCAGCCAGGCGCGGGCGGCCTTCGCCTCCTCGTCGGTGACCGTGTTCATCTCGGCCACCAGGGCGCTCTGCGAGAGCCGCTCCTTGTAGATGCCGGCCGGGTTCATCAGCTCGTCGTCGATCAGCGCGTTGTACATGCCCATGCAGTACTCGTCGAAGACGGCGACGATCGCCTTCTCCTCCTTCAACTGCAGCGCCAGCGCCTCGCCGAGTTGCTTCTCCTCCGACTCCGGCAGCGCCGGCAGGTCGCGGACGTGGGAGGTGTCGTGGACGATCGCGCCGGTCTCCAGCCACTCGGCCAGCTTGGTGCGGGCCCAGTCGTCGGTGAAGTCCTTGCTCCACAGCGTGGAGTGCTCGATGCCGGCCTTCACCATCGAGCCGTGCAGGTTGAGCAGACCGACCAGGCCGGGGAAGTCACCGGCGAAGTTCGCCACCAGCAGGATCGGGCCCTGGTGGTCGCGCAGGCCGTGCAGCAGGTGGTGGCTGTACTGCCAGACCGCCTCGACCACGACCAGCGGGGCGTCCTTCGGCAGGGTCTTGAAGACCTCCATGCCGCGGCGCTGGTTGTCGATGAAGCCGTGGCCGGTGGCCGGGTCGACGCCGTGGCCGCGCTTGACGTTCCAGCCCAGCGCGGTGACGGCGGCGCCGAACTCGGCCTCGACCTGCTGCTGCATCGCCCAGGTCTTGACGTTGGTGGTCAGCCGCAGGTCGCCGTTGGCGATCACGTAGACCGTCTTCGGCTCGGCGGCGGGCCGCTCGACGATCGTCGGGAAGGTGTAGGTGCTCACTGATACTCCTCGCAGTGGTGGAATCGGCCGGTCTTTCCGAGCTGCTGTGCCAAGTGCCGGCCTACGTTCCCAGCATCGCAGCAATCGATTTCAGGGTCAAGGTGATCAGCCGGTTTCCGGCTACTGGGAAGGCCGGACGGGGCGCTGCGATCCGGCGCCCTCGATCACCGACAATCCGGACTCCTCGTCCCCGATCACCACCGGCAGGACGACCTCGCGCGGCGGCACGTCCAGGCCGCGGATCCGCTCCAGCAGCATCTGCGCCGCGCGCAGTCCGAGTTCGCGGGCCGGCAGGTGGGTGACGCCGACGCCGCGCGGGGTCAGCAGCACCAGCGGCAGGCCGCCGAAGGACACCACGCCCACCGCCGGTGGCAGCTTGTCCACCTCTGCCAGCGCCCGGATGGCGCCGGCGGCCAGCTTGTTGTTGGCGGCGAACACCGCGTCCGGCGGGCTGGGCAGCGCCAGCAGGCTGCGCATCGCCCGCTCGCCGCCTTCGATGGTGTACTCCGCCTGCCGGACGAGTTCGGCCGGTGGCCCGTCGCCCAGCCACCGCCGGTGCGCCCGGCGATAGCCTTCCAGCCGCTCGCCGGAGGTCTCCACCCGCTCCGGCCCGGTGATGCAGGCCACCCGGCGGTAGCCGGCCTCGAACAGCAGGTCGGTGCCGGCGGTGGCGCCGGCGATGTTGTCGGCGACGACCGAGTCGACCGCCCGGCCGGGAGCCCGCCGATCCACGCAGACCACCGGGACCTCGCGTGCCAGCGGCAGGCTGAGGTCGGTGGTGCGGGAACTGGGGACGATGATGATGCCGGCCACCGGGTCGCTCACCGCCACCCGCAGGTACTCCTGCTCGCGCGCCGGATCCTCGTCGGTGTTGCACAGCATCACCGAGTAGCCGTCGGCGCGGGCGAGATCCTCGATGGCGCGGGTGAGCACGGTGAAGAAGGGGTTCTCGATGTCGGGGATCATCACCGTGATGATCTCGGAGGAACTGGTCCGCAGTCGCCGCGCGTTGCGGTTGGGAACGAAGCCCAACTCCTCCGCGGCGCGTCGTACCGCGGCGTCCCGGTCGGGGGTGACCTTGATGCCGTTGAACACCCGCGACACGGTCGCTGGGGAGACCCCGGCCCGCCGTGCGACGTCGTAGATGGTGACCACGGGCCTCCTCGCCTGATATCGATTGCTGGTGTCCAGCGAGAGCCATGATAGGGCGCAACAAGGGGTTTCGGGCAGGTGTGTCCCGGACCCCGTCACCGCTGGCGGGGGCCGGGACCACGGCGGAGCCGGGGCGTGGGCCAAGTAGTGACATCTTCTCCGTTCCCGCCTGCAAGGGCGGTGGCCGTCCGCTAGGGTGCGGTCTACGGCCAGAGCCGGCCACGAGACCCAGAAGGCAGCTATGACAACATCGACGTCAGTGATGGGTGCGCGTCAGGGCGTGCTCGTGGTGGGCAGTGTCACCGTGGATCTCACCACCTTCTCCGATCGGCTGCCGGTGCCGGGGGAGACCATCATCGGCAGGGACTTCACCCTGGTGCTGGGCGGCAAGGGTGCCAACCAGGTGGTGGCGGCCGGGCTCGCCGGCGCTCCGGCGTCGATGGTGGCCTGCGTCGGCCGGGACACCTTCGGCGACCTGGCCACCGACGGGCTGCGGGCCGCCGGGGTGGATCTCACCCACGTGCGACGGGTGGAGGCCCGCACCGGCATCGCCCACATCCGGGTGGACGCCGCCGGCGAGAACAACATCGTGATGGTTCCGCTGGCCAATGACGAGCTCGACATTCCGCAGATCGACGAGGCCTTCGCCGCCTGCGCCGCCAGCCACGCCGTCCTGCTCACCCAGCTGGAGACGCCCTACCGGCTCACCCTGCACACCCTGCAGCGGGCCAGGGCGGCGGGCATGGTCACCATCCTCGATCCCGCGCCGGCCCGCGAACTCGACCCGGCGATCTGGCCCGAGGTCAGTGTCGTCACCCCGAACGAGACCGAGGCCGAACTGCTCACCGGCATCGCGGTGAGCGACGACGAGAGCGCGGCCGCGGCCGGTCGGTGGTTCGTCGAGCGCGGTGCCGAGTACGCGGTGATCACCCGCGCAGGCCAGGGCTCGACCATCGTCAACGCCGAAAGGGTCAGCCACGTCGCGGCGATCCCGGTGACCCCGGTCGACACCACCGCGGCGGGGGACGCCTTCTCCGGCTACCTGGGTGCCCGGCTGGCCGCCGGCGACGACATCGCCGCCGCCGTCCGGGTCGCCACCGCGGCCGGCGCGCTGGCGGTCACCCGCGCGGGCGCCTCGCCGAGCCTGCCGACCGCCGCCGAGGTGGACGCCCTGCTGGCGTCCGCGAACGTCTAGACCCAACCAGACAACAAGGAGGATCCGATGCGACGGATGTCCACGCTGAACCCACAGCTCTCCCGGGTGATCTCCGAGACCGGGCACGTCGACACCCTGGTGGTGACCGACGCCGGGCTGCCGCTCCCGCAGGGCGTGGAGCGGATCGACCTGGCCTTCCGGCCCGGCCAGCCCGCCTTCCTCGACGTGCTGGACACGGTGCTGGAGAGCCTCTCCGTCGAGGGTGCGATCGCCGCCGAGGAGGTCGTGGAAGCCAGCCCCGAGATGTGGGAGGCGATGCGCTCCCGGCTGGCCGAGCGGAACGTCACCATCGAGCTGGTGCCGCACGTCCGGTTCAAGGAATTGACCCAGAACGCCCGCGCCTGCGTCCGCTCCGGCGAGTTCACCCCCTACGCCAACATCATCCTGGTGGCCGGCGTGGTCTACGGCGGCGCGGCCGCCGTCTAGCGGGGTTCCGGTGCCGCGCGCGAGGAGTCTGGTATCGCTGGCCGCTGGGGCGGCGCTCGACCCGGTCGCTCCCGTGCCGTTGCACCGGCAGTTGCGCGACCGGATAGCGGCCTCGCTGGCCGAGCAGCGGGTGCGGCCGGGCACGATGCTCCCCGGCGAGCACGCGCTGTGCGATGACTTCGGGGTCTCCCGGACGGTGGTGCGCCAGGCGCTGGCGCAGCTGGAGGCCGACGGCCTGGTCGACCGGGTGAAGGGCAAGGGCACGTTCGTGGCCCGGCCACGGACCCCGGAACGGCTGGCGCACACGCTGATCGGGCTCTACGAGGAGGCGACCGCCCGCGGTTCGGTGGTGCACAGCATCGTCCGCCGGCTGGAGTGGGTGGTACCGGAACCGCCGGTTGCGGAGGCCCTGGACGTACCACCGGGTGACCAGGTGCTGCTGCTGGAGCGACTCCGGCTGGTGGACGGCGAGCCCTGGTCGCTGACCACCACCTGGCTGCCCGCCCGGCTCGCCGAGGTGGTGATGGCGACCGACCTGTCGTCGGCTTCGCTCTATCTGCTGCTGCGCGAGCACGGCACCAGCGCGCACTCCGGCGTCCGTTCGGTGGACGCGGCGGTGGCCGACCCGACGCAGGCGGAACTGCTCGGAGTTCGTGCCGGCGACCCCCTGCTGGTGCTGCGCAGCCTCAGCTACGACCAGTACGGCGAGCCGATGGAGGTGTTCAGCGCCTACCACCGCGGCGATCGCAGCCGGTTCGAGTTCCACCTGCGGGCCTCGTCGTTCGATCCGGTGGCGGGCGGCGATTCTGCCGTCCCCGAGGTGCTCACCGTGGAGGTCCCCAGCATTCAGCCGGTACCGCTGGCCGGCGCGCCCGCCGTCCTGCATGCCGGCGCAGTCGTCTAGCCCACGATTCCCAACCCACCCGCGGCGCGGCCGCAGAAAGAAGAGTTCGCCATGGTGACCCAGCCGGTGAAGCTGACGATGGATCCCGCCCAGGGACTGCTGCTCGGGAGCAACGGACGCTACGAGAAGTACCTCACCGACCTCGCCGGGCTCTACCGCGACGACGATGCCTATCAGGCGGCGCTGGCCGGCGACGACGGAAAGCCGGTGTACTGGGTGGAGTCCAGCAACACCGAGGTCGGCCCCGGCGGCCTGATCACCGGGATCAGCGTGCTGGAGCCGGGCCGGATCGGCGACGAGTTCGCGATGACCCGCGGCCACATCCACGCCAACCACGAGTACTCCGAGCTGTACGCCTGCCTGGCCGGTTACGGCGTGATGCTGCTGGAGACCATCGACGGCCAGAGCGAGGCGGTCGAGCTCCGTGCCGGTGAGGCGGTGTACGTCCCGGGGCACTGGGTGCACCGGTCGGTCAACGTCGGGGACGAGCGGTTCGTCACCCTGTTCTGCTACGGCTCGGTCGCCGGCCAGGACTACGGGATCATCGAGCGCGCGGGCGGCATGAAGAACCTGATCGTCGCCACGGCCGACGGCTGGGAGGCGCGCCCCAATCCCGATCACGTGGGCTACGGCGGCTGACCCGTCGCCGGAACGTGGACCTGGCATCTGGCGAGGTCCGCTTGGGCTTCGGGGTGGCCCAACACTCCCCGCGAACCTGTTACTACATGTATCATCACCAGTGGTGAGGGGGCTCACCACCACGAGCGAGAAAGCTGGTGCAACGACGATGTTGATCGCGCATGATCTCGGGACGACCGGCAACAAGGCCTCCCTGCACACCGATTCCGGAGAACTGCTGGCCGCTGTCACGGTGGGCTACCCGGCGAACTTCGCCGACGGCGGGATCGCCGAGCAGAACCCGGAGGACTGGTGGAACGCGGTGGTCGAGGCCACCCGCAAGCTGCTGGACAAGACCGGTGCCGATCCGAGCAGCGTGGCCGGTCTGGTGGTCAGCGGCCAGATGATGGGCGCGGTGCTGCTGGACGAGAACTACCAGGTGGTGCGGCCGGCGATCATCTGGGCCGACACCCGCAGCACCGCCCAGGTGGACCGACTGCTGCGGGGCTTCACCCAGTTGCAGGCCCTCGACATCCTGGGCCACCAGCTGAACTCCACCTACTCGCTGTCGAAGATCATGTGGGTCCGCGACCACGAGCCGGAGGCCTGGGCGCGGGTGAGGCACTTCGGTCTGGCCAAGGACTTCGTCGTCCACCGGCTGACCGGCAGGCTACACACCGATCCCTCGGACGCCTCCAGCACCAACGCCTACGACATCAAGGCGGGCACCTGGTCGGAGCCGATCATCGAGGCCTCCGGGCTGCCCCGCTCGATCTTCCCCGAGGTGGTCGACTCCACCCAGGTGGTCGGCACCCTCACCCCGGACGCCGCCGCCGCACTCGGCCTGCCGGCCAGCACCCGGGTGGTGATGGGCGGTGGGGACGGCCCGATCGCCGCCGTCGGGTCGGGCGTGGTCGCGCCGGAGGATCCGCCGTACGTCTGCATGGGCACCTCCACCTGGATCTCCTTCGCCACCACCGAGCCGGCCGCGGCCGACCCGCGGATCTTCACCTTCAGCCACGTGGTGCCGGGGCAGTACGTCCCCACCGCCACCATGCAGGCCGGCGGTGGCGCGGTGGCGTGGGCCAGCGAGGTGCTGGGCGCGCCCGTCCGTGACCTGGTCGCCCAGGCTGAGAACGTCAAGGCGGCCGACGAGGGCCTGTTCTTCCTGCCGTACCTGATGGGGGAGCGCTCGCCGTACTTCAACCCCGAGGCCGCCGGCACCTTCGCCGGTCTCTCCCGGCACCACACCTCCGGCCACCTGATGCGGGCCGTGCTGGAAGGCGTCGCGCTCAACCTGCTGATCTGCCTGGACGCGTTCCGGGAATCCGGCTTCCAGACCAGGACCATCGACGCCATCGGCGGTGGCGCGGCCAGCGACCTCTGGCTGCAGATCATGGCCGACGCCTGGGGCGTGACCATGCGCCGCCGCTCGGTGGTCGAGGAGGGCAACAGCCTCGGCGCCGCGGTGGTCGGCGCGGTCGGCCTCGGGCTGGCCGACTTCTCCGCCGCCCGGACGCTGTCCCACGTCACCGCCACCTTCGAACCGGACGCCGCCCGCACCGCGCTGTACCGCGAGGCGGTCGGGATCTTCCGGGACGCCTACGACCGTCTCGAGCCCTGGTTCGCCCATCGGAGGCCGACGCGATGAAGTTCCTGGTCACCAGCCGCTCCTTCGGCTCCGGACGCCACGACTACCCCGCCCAGCTGCGGGCGGCCGGGCACGAGGTCGTGGTCGGTCCGCCCGACCACGACCTGACCGCCCTGGCCGCCGACCTGGCGGACGCGGAC
Organism: Actinomycetes bacterium; assembly: GCA_023393755.1. Classification (GTDB taxonomy): domain Bacteria; phylum Actinomycetota; class Actinomycetes; order Propionibacteriales; family Propionibacteriaceae; genus Propionicimonas. Next base: position 7,861 of record JAEXCA010000222.1, read on the forward strand.
GCCTGGATCGCCGGTACCGGTCCGGTCACCGGCGCCCACCTCGACCTGGCCACCAGGCTGAAGGTGGTCGCCCGCTACGGGGTCGGCGTCGAGGCGGTCGACCTGACCGCGACCCGGCAGCGCGGCGTGGTGGTCACCAACACCCCGGGCGCCAACAGCGGCGCCGTGGCCGATCACACCATCGCCCTGCTGCTCGCCGCCGCCCGGCAGGTGGTCGAGGGCGACCGGAAGGTCCGCCGGGGCGACTGGAAGGCGCTGCGCGGCCGCGAACTGGGCGCGATGACGATCGGCATCTGGGGCTTCGGCCGGATCGGCCAGGGGGTCGCCCAGCGGCTCTCCGGCTTCGCCCCGACGCTGCTGGCGTGCGATCCCTACCTGGACGCCGAACGGGCCGCCGCGCTGGGTGCCAGGGCGGCGTCGGAGTCCGAACTGGCCGACTGCGACGCGGTGTCGCTGAACGCCCCCGGGGGCAACCAGCTGGTGACCGCCGAGTGGCTGGCGCAGGTGCGTCCGGGGCTGCTGCTGGTGAACTCCGCCCGGGCCGACCTGGTGGACGAGGAGGCGCTCGCCGCCGCGTTGGCCGACGGCCGGATCGCCGGCTACGCCGCCGACTCGGTGGCGGGCGACACCGCCGGCCACGACTCGCCGCTGCTGGCCGAGGCCCTCGCCGCCAAGGTGACCATCACTCCCCACGTCGGCGCGCAGACCGTCGAGGCGATCGACGAGATGGGCCGGATGGCGATGGAGAACGCCCTGGCCGTCCTCGCCGGCGAGCCCCCGCTCAACCTGGTGCTCTGACCCAACCCCCGAGAATCGCACTCAACAGAAGGATCTAACTCAGATGTCGCAGCAGTACATGGGGTTCATCGGCGTTTCCACCGGTGGCTCGCTGATCATGAAGGTCTTCCCGGCCTGGGCCGAGATCCTCGGCCTGCCGACCAACCGGCTGGTGGGCTTCGACGTCGCCCCGGGTTCGCCCGACGAGGTGTACGTCGACCTGGTGCAGCAGCTGCGGGACGACCCCGACTACCGCGGCGCGCTGGTGACCACCCACAAGATGGCGGTCTACCGGGCCGCCGCCCACCTGTTCGACGAGTTCGACGACTTCGCCAAGGCCTGCAAGGAGGTCTCCAGCATCGCCAAGCGCGACGGCGGCACGCGGCTGCTGGGCCACGCCAAGGATCCGATCACCGCGGGCCTCTCGCTGGAGCAGTTCCTGCCGGCCGACTACTTCGCCAGCACCGGGGCGTCCATGGTGATCCTGGGCGCCGGCGGTTCCGGGACGGCGCTCAGCTGGTACCTGCAGGATCGTCCGGATCGCCCCGAGCGGATCACCGTCACCGCCCGCCGGCAGGCCTCGCTGGATCAGCTGAAGGCCATCCACGAGGCGCGCGGCACCAATCCGGACGCGATCGACTACGTGCTCGCCCCGCGTCCCGAGGACGCCGACGCGATCCTGGCCGCCCAGCCGGCCGGCACCGTCGTGGTCAACGCCACCGGCATGGGCAAGGACAGCCCCGGCTCGCCGCTCAGCGACGCCGTGGTCTTCCCGCAGGACGGCTACGCCTGGGAGTTCAACTACCGCGGCTCGCTGGAGTTCTGGCACCAGGCCCTCGCCCAGCAGCAGGAGCGGAACCTGACCGTGGTGGACGGCTGGGACTACTTCATCCACGGCTGGTCGCAGGTGATGGCGGAGGTGTTCGAGTTCGAGTTGACTCCGGAGCGGTTCCAGGCGCTGTCGAAGGCTGCCTACGAGGTCCGCTGAGATGGCCGTCCGGACCGTCCTGGGGCCGGTCGCGGCCGACTCGCTCGGCCGGGTGGACTACCACGACCACCTCTTCCACGTCTCACCCCTGCTGCCCGGCGACGATCTGGACGACGAGGCCGCCTCGGGCGCGGAGGCCGCCTCGCTGTGGGCGAGCGGCTTCGACACCCTGCTGGACGTGACGCCGATCGGCCTGGGACGCCGTCCCGAGGCGGTGGCGCGGATCAGTGCCGCCACCGGGTTGGCCGTGATCGCGTCCACCGGCCTGCACCGCCAGGCCCACTATCCGGCGGAGGACCCGCTGCGGCAGTTGGATGTCGAGACCAAGGCGGCGGTGTTCGTCCGCGAGTTGACGGTCGGGCAACTGGCCGACGATGCTGAGCTACGGGCCGGCCGGTCGGTGGATGACCTGACCATCGCCCGCGCACCGGGTGGCGAACCGATCCTGGCCGGCCTGATCAAGACCGGCATCGACTACTGGAGGATCAGCCCCTTCGAACGCTCGACGCTGGAGGCGGCCGCCGCCGCGCACCGGGCGACCGGCGCCCCGATCGTGGTGCACCTGGAGTTCTGCACCGCCGCGCACGAGTTGCTCGACCTGCTCGGCGCCGAGGGGGTGGCGGCCGACCGGGTCGTGCTGGCCCACGCCGACCGCGACCCCGACGCCGAGTTGCACCTGGAGTTGATCGCCCGCGGCGCCTACCTGGGCTACGACGGCATGGCCCGTCCCAAGGGCGACAGCGAGGCGGTGCTGCTGAAGCTCACCGAGGACGTGGTGGCCGGCGGCGGCACCCATCGCCTGCTGCTGGGCGCGGACGTGGCCCGCCGCAGCCGCTATCTCGCCTACGGCGGGATCCCCGGCCTGGAGTACCTCGGACGCCGCTACGTCCCCCGCCTGCGACGCCGGCTCGGCGACACCGCCCTGCAGCAGATCCTGGTCACCAATCCCGCCGACCTGCTCGCCCGCTAGCCAACTGGTCGGCCCCCGTCCCGCTGCGTCCGAGGCGCGGGTGGATGCTGCGTCCCGTCCGTCCAATCCGTCGAGGCCCTCGTTGGCGTCGAGCGCCCGTGCCAGTGGACGGGCACTCGACGGTTGGGGAGGCCCTCGATGCGTGGGACGGAGACCTGCGAACACGGCGAAGGCCGGCAC
>JAEXCA010000007.1 GCA_023393755.1 Actinomycetes bacterium
TCCTCGCTGCAGATCGACTCCGCCGAGCGCGGCTTCGCCTACGCCACCGACGCGCCGCTGGACATGCGGATGGACACCGACCAGGAACTGACCGCCGCCGACCTGGTGAACACCGCCCCGGCCGCCCAACTGGCCCGTTGGCTGCGGGAGTACGGCGACGAGCAGTTCGCCGACCGGATCGCCCGGCGGATCGTCGCGGTGCGCACCGAGCGGCCGATCCGGACGTCCGCCGACCTGGTCGCGATCGTGACCGACGCCATCCCGGCCGCGGCGCGGCATGCCAGGTCGGGACACCCGGCGAAGCGGACCTTCCAGGCGCTGCGGATCGCGGTCAACGGCGAACTGGAGTCCCTGGCCGGGGTGCTCCCGGCCGCCCTGGACGCGCTGGGCCCCGGCGGCCGGATCGCCGTGCTGGCCTACCACTCCGGCGAGGACCGGCTGGTCAAGCGCCAGTTCGCCCAGGCCTGCGCCGACCGGGTGCCGCCCGGCCTGCCGGCGGTCCCCGAGGCGCTCAAGGCACCCTTCCGGCAGCTGACCAGGGGCGCCGAACGTCCCGATCCGACCGAGATCACCGAGAACCCGCGGGCGGCTTCGGCCCGGTTGCGGGCCGTGGCACGCATTCAGGAGGTGGCCGCATGACGGCTCTGCTCGCCCCGAAGCCGGAGGGTCGCACCGGGTCCGGCGCTGCGCTGCGTCCGGTGCCACCGCCGCGGCGCCAGATGCAGACCGTCGGGTTCGTCGCGGTCGTCGCCGCCGTGCTCGGCATCGGCATGGTCGGCGTGCTGCTGCTCACCACCGCGCTGCAGGGCCAGGCCTTCCAGGTGCAGGCCCGGCAGCAGCAGGCGACCGCGCTGGCCAACGAGCTCTCCGACCTGGAGAGCCAGGTGATCCAGGCCCGCTCCGTGCACCAGCTGGGAGTGGCCGCCCGCAAGCTGGGGATGCGTCCCAACCCGTATCCGGCCCAGCTCCGGCTGCCCGACGGCAAGGTGATCGGCGAACCCACCCGGGTCAGCGGGGGCGAGATCCCCAGCGTCCGCTACATCACCGAGGAACAGGCGGCCAAGGAACTCCAGGCCCGCCACGAGGCCGAGGCCAAGCGGAAGGCCGACGCCGAGGCGAAGAAGAAGGCGGCCGCGGAGAAGAAGGCTGAGGAAGAGGCCAAGAAGAAGGCGGAGGCCGAGGCCAAGAAGAAGGCGGCCGCGGAGAAGAAGAAGGCTGAGGCCACGCAGGCGGAGGGCAAGAAGAAGGCGGATCCGAAGAAGAAGGGAGCCGACCGGTGACCCGGCCGCTGGACCGTTTCTTCTACGGCAAGGCGCCGAAGCGCAAGCCCGCCCGCAGGACCGCCACCAGGCCGGCCGCTGCCCGTTCCGGAGCCGCCCGTTCCAGGCGGCCGGCTCCGCAGCCCTGGCGGCAACTGCCGCTGGCCTCGTCGATGGGGCGTCTGCGGGTGATGCTGATCGCGATCGCCGTGGTGTTCTCGGTCGCCGCCGGCCGGGCCGTCCAGGTCCAGGCGGTGGACGCCGACGCGGTGGCCGCCGAGGCGGCCAAGGAGATCACCGTCACCCGCAAGCTGCCCGCCTTCCGCGGCGAGATCACCGACCGCAACGGCGAGCCGCTGGCCTACACCGACGCGACCGTGACGGTGATCGCCGACCCGGACATGATCCGGACCAACGGCAAGTTCGACGAGCCGATGAACGATCGCGACCGGGAGATCGCGGCCACCGCCGCGCAGCGGATCGCCGACCTGATGGTGACCCACCTCGGCGGCACGGCCGAGGACTACCTGCCACGGCTCACCATGCCCGACAAGCGGTACTCGATCGTCGCCCGGAACGTCTCGGCCGCCGCCTACAGCCGGCTGGCGGCCGCGCTGCGCGAGGACGACCTGATCGGCCTGCACCGGGAGAGCGCGCCCACCCGCCGGTACCCGAACGGCGAGGTGGCGGCCGGCCTGGTGGGCTACGTCAACAAGGAGGGCAAGGCCTCCGCCGGACTGGAGGCGACGCTGAACTCGGTGCTGTCCGGCAAGGACGGGCTGGAGGTCTACGAGACCTCGCCGAACGGCAAGATCCCGTTGGGCGAGAGCGAACTCGTCCCGGCCGTGAACGGCCGCAAGGTGAAGCTCACGATCGACCTCGGGCTGCAGTGGCAGGCCCACCAGATCCTGGCCGACCGGGTCCGGGTGGCCGAGGCCGACTCCGGGGTCATGATCCAGATGAACGTCAAGACCGGCGAGCTGCTGTCGTTCGCGCAGTTCCCCTCCTTCGACCCGGCCGACTACGGCTCCTACGACATCGACGACCTGGGCAACAAGGCGATCTCCGAGGTCTACGAGCCGGGCAGCGTGCAGAAGGTGCTGACCTTCGCCGCCCTGCTCGACTCCGGCACCATCCGTCCCACCGACATCGTCGAGGTGCCGGGCAGGATCAAGTCGGGCAGCAGCTGGGTGGCCGACGCCTGGGACCACGGCACCGAGACCTACTACGCCCGCGGCGTCCTGGCCAAGTCGTCGAACATCGGCACCATCATCCTGGCCCGCAAGATGAAGAAGGCGGATCTGCAGGCCTACCTGAAGTCCTTCGGGCTCGGATCCAAGACCGGGGTCGGCCTGCCGGGCGAATCCGCCGGCATCCTGCCCGGCCCTGACATGCCCGACTACTCCCGCGACGGCCTGGCCTTCGGCGGCAGCGCGGTGGCGGTCACCGCCCTGCAGGAGGCGGCGGCGGTGGCCAGCGTGGTCAACGGCGGCATCTACAACCCGCCCCGGCTGATCGCCTCGACGGTCAACGCCGACGGCGTGGAGGAGGAGTACCCGGCCGGCGAGCCGCGCCGGGTGATCTCGCCCGAGGCCTCCAAGGAGGTCGTGTCGATGATGGAGGCGATGGTCACCAACAACGCCGCGGGCACCTTCGTGGTGGACGGCTACCGCACCGGGGCGAAGACCGGCACCTCGCAGAAGATCGACCCCAAGACCGGCCGGCGCGGGGCGGGCATCGTCGGCTCGACGATCGGCGTCGGCCCGGTGGAGGATCCGCAGATCCTCACCTACGTGGTGATCGACAACCCGAAGCGGGGCTCCTTCGGTGGTAGCGTGGCCGGCCCGGCCTACCAGGACGGCATGCAGGTCGCGCTCGCCCTGTATGGTGTGCCACCGTCGACCTCCAAGCCGCCCAAGCTCCCGGTGGCACCCTGAGGAGTCTGACCGATGCCCGACGCGACCAGCCAGCCCCGTCCGACCCGGACGGGGTCGCTGGCGTTGGGCGAACTGCTGGCAACGCCCACCGAGCCCGTCGAGGGGGCGTCGACCCCGATCAGCGGGGTTGCCCTGGACTCGCGGCGGGTGTGCCCCGGTGACCTCTACGTCGCGCTGCCCGGACAGCTCACCCACGGCGCCCGGTTCGCCGCGGTCGCGGTCCAGGCCGGTGCCGCGGCGATCCTGACCGACCCGGCCGGTGCCGCGCTGCTGGCCGACGAGCCGGGGGTTCCGGTGGCGGTGATGGCCGCCCCCCGCGTCGAGCTGGCCCGGCTGGCCGCGGCGGTCTACGGCCGGCCCAGCGAGGCCCTGCTCATGCTGGGCATCACCGGCACCGCCGGCAAGACCAGCACCGCCTTCCTGATCGAGGCCGGGCTGACCGCGGCCGGCCTGACCGCGGGGACGATCGGCACCATCGGCTTCCGGCTGCGCGGGGAGCCGCTCCCGGCCGTCCGCTCCACGGTCACCACCCCCGAGTCGCCCGACCTGCAGGCGCTGCTGGCGGTGATGCGGGAGCGCGGCGCCGAGGCGGTGGCGATGGAGGTCTCCTCCCACGCGCTGGCGTTGCACCGGGTGGACGCGATCACCTTCGACGTCGCCGGCTTCACCAACCTGGGTCACGACCACCTGGACTTCCACCACGACCAGGAGAGCTACTTCCAGGCCAAGGCCGCGCTCTTCCGGAACGGACGCAGCCGGCGGGCGGTGGTCAACGCCGACGATCCCTGGGGACGCCGGCTGGTCGCCGAGCTGCGCTCCGAAGCGGCTGCGCAGGTGGTGACCACCGGCGGTGCGGAGGCCGACTACCGGATCCTCGCCCAGCAGCCGCAGGACGACGGCAGCCGCCGGGTGCGGCTGGCGACCCCGTCCGGCGAGCAGGAGTTCACCCTGGGCCTGGTGGGGGAGTTCAACCTGTTCAACGCGCTCACTGCCGCCGCCATGCTGGACCAGGCCGGGATCGACCTCGGGGCGGCCCTGGCCGGGTTCGCGACCGCGTCCATCCCGGGCCGGATGCAGCGGGTGCCGCTGCCCGGCGCGGCGCCGAACGTGGTGGTCGACTTCGCCCACACCCCCGAAGCGGTGACCGCCGCGCTGGCCGCGCTGCCGGAGGGCCGGACCACCGTCGTGCTGGGCTGCGGCGGGGACCGGGACGCCGCCAAGCGGGAACCGATGGGCGCCGCCGCCGCCGACGGCGCGGACGTGGTGGTGGTGACCGACGACAATCCCCGCAGCGAGGATCCGGCCGCGATCCGGGCCGCGGTGCTGGCCGGCGCCCGGCGCCGGGCCGCCGTGACCGGGGCCGAGGTGCTGGACGGCGGCGACCGCCGGACGGCGATCCGGCTGGCGCTGGGCCAGGCCGGCCCGGGGGAGTGGGTCGCCATCCTCGGCAAGGGCCACGAGCGCGGCCAGGAGGTCGCCGGGATGATCACCTCGTTCGACGACGTCGCGGTAGTGGCCGAGACCTGGCAGGCGCTGCAGCCGGGCCCGGGGGGTGCCGGATGGACGGCCTGACCGTTGCGGAACTGGCCGGGTTGACCGGCGCGCGGCCGTCCGGCGACCCCGGGGTCGTCCTCGGCCCGGACGTGGTCATCGACTCCCGCCGCGCCACGCCCGGTTCGCTGTTCGTCGCCCTGCCCGGGGAGCGGGCGGACGGCCACGACTTCGCCGGGTCGGCGGTGGAACGCGGTGCGGCGGCCGTCCTGGTCACCCGCGAACTCGACCTGGGCGTTCCCCAGCTGCTGGTGCCGGACGCCCTGGCCGGCCTGACCGCGCTGGCCACCGCGCTGGTCGCCCGGGCCAGGAGGAGCGGCCTGCGGGTGGTCGGCATCACCGGCTCCTCCGGCAAGACCAGCACCAAGGATCTGGTGGCCGCGGTGCTGCGCGCGTCCGGACCGGTGGTCGCGCCGGTCGGCTCGTTCAACAACGAGGTCGGGGTGCCGCTCACCGCCACCCGGGTGGACGCCGGCACCCGCTACCTGGTCTCCGAGATGGGCGCCCGGGCGCTGGGCGACGTGGCGGCGCTGTGCCGGATCACCCCGCCCGACGTCGGCGCGGTGCTCAACGTCGGCCACGCCCACGTTGGCGAGTTCGGCTCGGTGGAGGCGATCGCCCGGGCCAAGGGCGAACTGGTCGAGGCCCTCGGCCCCGGCGGCTGGGCGGTGCTCAACGCCGAGGATCCGCGCGTCGCCGCCATGGCCACCAGGACGACGGCGCGGCTGGCGAGCTTCGGGGTCACCGGACGCCCCGACCGCGGCGACCTCAGGGTCTGGGCCGAGGAGCGCGAGGCGGATCGGCTGCAGCGCCACCGGTTCCTGCTGTGCACCGACGCCGGCCGGGCGCCGGTGTCGCTGAAGGTGGCCGGAGCCCACCAGGTCGGCAACGCGCTGGCGGCGGCGGCGGTGGGCCTCGCCCTCGGGCTGGAGCCGGCCGTGGTCGCCGGGGCGCTCAGCGCGGCCGAGCCCGCCTCCCGCTGGCGGATGGAGCTCACCGAACGCGCCGACGGCCTGCTGGTGGTCAACGACGCCTACAACGCCAACCCGGATTCGATGGCGGCGGCGCTGCGGTCGCTGGCCGGCCTGCGCCGTCCCGGGGGCCGGTTGATCGCGGTGCTGGGAGACATGCTGGAGCTGGGCCCGTCCGCGGCCGCCGAGCATCTCGCGGTCGGCCGGCTGGCCGCCGAACTCGGGGTCGAGGAGCTGCTGACCGTCGGCGAGTACGCCGACACCGTGGCCGAGGGGGCCCGCAGCCGGGGCGCTCTGGCCACCGCGGTGGCCGATCGTACCGCCGCCGTGCAACGGCTGCACGACCTCGTTTCACCGTCCGACGTCGTTCTGGTGAAGGCGTCGCGAGGGCTAGCGTTGGAATCCGTGGCCGAGCGACTGCTGGCCGAAGGGGGAGGCCGGGAGGCATGAGAACCGTCCTGTTCGCCGGTGCCGTCGCCCTGCTGGTGACGCTCCTCGGCACCCGGTACATGATCCGGTTCCTGGTCAGCCGCCAGTACGGCCAGTTCATCCGCGACGACGGCCCGACCACCCACCACACCAAGCGTGGCACCCCGACCATGGGCGGGATCGTGATCATCAGTGCCACCGTTATCGGCTACGCGGTGGCGCACCTGATCACCTGGTCACCGCCTTCCGCAAGCGCCCTGCTGGTG
>JAEXCA010000043.1 GCA_023393755.1 Actinomycetes bacterium
CGGTACTCAACCCGCGCATATCAGACTGACCACGCCGTCGACCACGACACGCGCACCAGCCCGAAACCCCTTGCCAGGGCAACAAAAAGAGGCGCCGTCGAGCACCCAGCCCGACGGCGCCTCACCATGCCCACTTGACAGCGGACCCCTACATATCAGGAGGGGTTGTGGTGAGCGATCGCCGAGCCGCAAGGAACCGAACGATGGCTGAGCCTGTCGAAGCCTCCCGCCGGTTTCACCAGAGCCCGACCACCCACCAGGCCAGCCCCGCGCAGGCAGCGGCGAAGAGGACGCTGGAGAAGGTGCCGATGATGAAGCGCTCCGCGGCTCCGCCGGTCGTGGCCTTCAACTCGGGGTACCGGGCGAGGCCCTTCACGGCCAGCACCACGGCGATCCCGCCGGAGAAGCCGGCCAGGATGGATGCGTAGACCGCCAGGCGCTCGAACCTGCCGATCCACTTGCCGCCGCGGAGCGCCTTCTCCGCCGCGCGGATTCCGAGCACCTCCTCGACGGCGGCCGTGGTGGCGTCCGGGGAGGGTTCCGGATCGGCCTTGCGGAAGATCGCCTGCACGAACGGGCTCCCGGTGAGGACCGCCACCAGGCCGAGCACGCCGACCACGGCGACCTTCAGGGCGACGGACAGGATCGGGTTCACGCCGGCACCTTCCGGTTCAGCCGGTCGAGCAGCCGGGTGGCCAGGAGGGCGCCGCGTTCGGCCTCGGTGCGGTGCGCGCGGGCCAGTCGCTGGCTGACCGCGGACGGGCTGATGCCGAGTTCCGCTGCCGCCTCGGCGCCGGTGAGCCCCCGATCGAGCAGGTCCATCAGCTCCCATCCTTCCTGGCTCCGCTGTTGCAGCAGACCACGCAACAGCCAGAGCGCGGTCTCGGCGTCCCTGGTATCGGTGCCAGACTCACCGTACTCTGCGCCGCTGACAACGGCGGCGGCCCCCACCAGCGCCAGCTGGGTGGGGGAGGAGCGGGCGGTACCGATCGCCTTGCGGGCGGCCAGGTAGGCCTCTCCCCGGGCCTCCCGGGTGGAGGTCGGCAGGGGAGTCTCGACCGCGCCGGCACCGATCCCGATCCGCCAGCCCTCCAGCCGGGTGAGCTGGCACACCGCGTCCACCACGGCCGCCGGCTCGCTGCACAGCCCCTGGATCTCGTCACCGGCGGTCCGCTCGAACGGCAGGATCATCCGCTCGGCGAGGGTGCGTTCCAGCCGGGCCAGCGCGGCCGGCACCCGATCCGGGTTGACCCGGCTGCCCACCTGGTCCGCCAGGACCGCAAAAGTGAAGGTATTTGACTTCATCACTCAATATTAAGCCATTGGCCTAAATCTGCAAAGGTTGGGACGATGGCCTTTCCGGGGGCGCCACCAGCGCCGCGTCCTAGACTTTCGGTCATGCTCATCGTCGGCTCGATCGTTCTTCGCGTTGCGGATCTGCCACGACAGATCGAGTTCTGGACGGCCGCGCTCGGATACGCGGTTCGCGAACCGGTGGATTCCGACTTCGCGCTGTTGTATCCACCGCACGGAGCGGGACCGAACGTCTCGCTCGATGCGGTTCCTTCGCCGCGCGTCCTCCCGCCGCGGATCCACCTCGATCTGTACGCCGAGGACCAGGCGAACGAGGTGCAGCGCCTGACCGGCCTCGGCGCCGTCGAAGTGCATTGGCCGAAACGACCGGCCGACGCTGACTACATCATCATGGAGGACCCGGAGGGCAACAGGTTCTGTGTCGTTGATGCAGCGGGCTGGTCCGGTTGGGACGACCGCAAGCTGATCACGTCAGCCGGAGATCAGCTTTCACCAAGGCGCCTGGAAGACGGGCTTCTACGATCCGGCCTTCCGGGTATTTCTTGGTTCCGTGAACGGTGAAGTCACCACCGTGATCAGAGGTGCCAGTCTGAACTACATCAACAACCTGAGGGCGGCTACACCATGAGGGTCACCTACGACGCGGTGGTCGACGCCGCCTACATCTACCTGACCACCGAGATCCCGGCTGGGGGCGTCGCCAGGACGGTTCCTGTTGATCCCCGAGAGATCGACGGCATGATCAACCTCGATTTCGATGCCGAGGGTCGGCTGGTTGGTATCGAGGTCCTTGACGCGAGTCGGTTCCTCGGACCGCAGTTCCTGGCGTCGGCCGAGCTGTGATGATGGTCGGGCGATGAACCATGAACCCGCCAAGTACGACCCGTCGCTGGGGCCTGGTTGCGGCGTTCCTTGGCGCCGCCTTGGTCATAGTGGTGGGCCTGATGGGTGCCGGACCCGCGTCGGCCGTCGCCAGCGGCTTCGGAATCAGGCCGCCAGGCGATATTGACATAATATCCCTTATCGGACAAGTGCGGCAGGTGGGCGCTGTGCGCACCGGTCTGTTCGATCAGCGGTTGGCGATCAGGACGCCCGCGGTGGCGAAACCCTACTGTTCGTAGTGATAGCGACAAGCTGCGATCCGTACCTCGACCTCGCCGACCTTGTAGACGAGGCGGTGTTCGTCGTTGATCCGCCGGGACCAGTAGCCCTGGAAGCCGTGCTTCAGCGGCTCCGGTTTGCCGATGCCCTCGTTGCCGTTGCGCATGATGTCCTGGATCAGCTGATTGATCCGCTTCAGAAGCTTGCGGTCCTGTTGCTGCCACCACAGATAGTCGTCCCAGCCCCGAGAGCTGAAAACGATTCTCACTCGAGCAGCTCCCGCTCCACACCGTTGCCGGCCTCGAGTTCATCGATGGAGGCAAGCAGACGGCGTGCGTTGGCGGGACTCCGCAGCAGGTACGCCGTCTCCTTGAGGGACTCGTAGTCATCCAGCGACACGATGACCGCCGGTTCATGACCGGCTCGCGTGATCACGATCTCCTCCCGGTCCTCGACAACCGCGTCCAGCACCTCGGCGTACCTTGCCCGCGACTCCGTGTAGCTCATGGTCCTCATGATCACCTCCGTACAGATAACTGTACGTCCAGGTGGCAACCTCGGCAAGACCCGGCAGGTTCGACACGGTGAACCCGCGGCTCGCTCAGCCCGAGCGGCGCGGGCCCGCTCAGCCGCCCGCCGCGCGATACCTTGCCGAAAGGTCCTGGTAGTTGAACGCGTTCTGGCGGACGCGGGCGGCGAGTTCGGCGTTCATCGGGCCGCGGTCCTTGGCGGGAACGCCCGCGGCGAGATGGCCGGACGGGAGTTCCTGCCCCTCCAGCATCAGGGCGCCCGCGGCGACGAAACTCCCCTCGCCGATGATCGAGTTGTTCAGCAGCTTGGCTCCCATGCCGATCAGCGAGCCCGACCCGACCCGGGTGCCGTGCAGGATCACCAGGTGGCCGACGCCCACGTTCTCGCCGATGAAGGCGGGCACGCCGGCGTCCACGTGGACGACCACGTTGTCCTGCAGGTTGCTGCCCGCACCGAGTTCGATCCGGTCGAGGTCGGCGCGCATCACCACGCCGAACCAGACGCTGGCGCCCGGCCCGACGCGCACATCGCCGATCAGGGTCGCGGTCGGTGCGATCCAGGCGGTCGGGTCGATCTGCGGGGTCTTGCCCTCGAAGGTGATGATGTTGGCCATGTCGTCACCTTAGTGCTGGCCGGCGGGTTGATTGAACATATTGATATACGATAGGTTCATATCGGGCAACGATGTATGGGAGTGACCATGGGACGACTGGCGATCGCGGTACTGCGGGTCCTGCTGGGGCTGATCCTGTTCGGCTGCGCAATCGCACAGCTCTGGTTCTTCCCCACCCTGGCGGCTCAGCTGGTGGAGGCCTATCCCGAACTGGAATGGCTGCGCTGGCCCATGCTGGGGCTGGTCTGGCTGATCATCCTGGGTGCCCAGGTGGGGCTGGTGGCGGTATGGGTGCTGCTCGGCATGGTCCAGCACGACCGGGTGTTCACCGCCGGCGCCTTCCGCTGGGTGGACGTGATCATCGCCGCGGCGGTGATCGACACGCTGCTGGTGCTGAGTGTGTTCGTCCTGTTGTCGTTCGTGGTCAACGCCAACCCGCCGGCTCTGATGCTGACCCAGGTGGCGTTGATCCTGGGCGGGGCCGCGTTCGCCCTGCTGATGACGGTCATGAAACGGCTGCTGCGGCAGGCGTCCCAGCTCACCGACGAGCTGAGCGTGGTGATCTGATGGCGATCGAGGTGAACCTCGACATCGAGCTGGTCCGCCGCCGGATGACGCTCACCGAGTTGGCCGAGCGGGTCGGGATCACACCGGTGAACCTGTCGATCCTGAAGAACAACCGGGCCAAGGCGATCCGGTTCTCCACCCTGGACGCGATCTGTCGCGAACTCGGCTGCCTCCCCGGCGACATCCTCAGTTACGTGCCGGACGGCGACGATTCCGCCGCCTGAGGTGACCACGTAGGCTGCCGGCATGGCGAAGTCCCACCCGCACATCGAGCAACCGACCGAGGCGGAGCTGGCCGAGCTGGTCGCCTCCCGTGGCGAAACCGTCCGGGAGACCTATCTCGCGTTGCACCGGCTGGTGCTGGACGCCGTCCCGGAGATCAGGGCGTCGGTCGACACCGTGGACGCCCAGATCGGCTACGGTGCGCACCAGTTCGGCTACAACGGCTGGGGCATGGCGGCGCTCTCCCCTCACTCCAGGTGGGTCAACCTCCATCTGCTGCAGGGTGCGAAGCTGCCGGATCCCGACGGGCTGCTGAAGGGCGGCACCGCCATGCGGCACGTTCGACTCGAGATGATCGAGCAGGTGTCCGGACTGGAGCCCCAGCTCCGCTCGTGGCTGGCCGCCGCGGCCGGGCTGTACGAAGCCGGCTGAGGGGCAGCGCGCTCCCCTGGCGGGATCACCCGTCGTGGGCTCCGATCCGCCAGCCCGAGGCGGCGTCCTGTTGCCGCCAGAACTCGGCGAACCTGCCGCCGGCCGCCAGCAGGCCCTCGACGGTGCCGTCCTCGATCACCCGGCCGTCCTCCAGGAACAGCACCCGGTCGGCGGTGCGGATGCTGGCCAGCCGGTGGGCGACGATCACCCGGGTGCGCGGTGTCGGATCCGCGGTGAGAGCAGCGCCGATGGCAGCCTCGTTCTCGGTGTCCAGCGCACTGGTCGCCTCGTCGACCAGCAGGATCGGCGCCGGCTTGATCAGCGCGCGGGCGATCGAGACCCGCTGACGTTCGCCGCCGGAAAGGGTGCCGCCGCCCTCCCCCACCGGGGCCTGCCAGCCATCCGGCAACCGCTCGAGAATGGGCTGGACGCGGGCGAGCTCGGCAGCTGCGTTCAGCGTGTCGGGGGCTGCCGAAGGGTGCCCGGCCCGGACGTTCTCCTCAATGCTGCCGTCGAACAGATAGGGGTGCTGGAAGACCATGCTGACCAGCTCGCGCCGGGCGTCGGCAGCCAGGGTCTCGGCGTCCGTGCCGTCCACCAGGATCGCTCCCCCGGTCGGCTGGTGGAGTCCGGCGAGCAACGCCAGCACGGTGCTCTTGCCCGACCCCGATGGCCCGACGATCGCCGTGGTGGTGCCTGGCTCGAGCCGAAGGTCCAGCCCGTCCAGTACCGGCTGACCGTCCGGCGAGTACCGGAAGCCGAGATCGCGCAGCTCGATCGCCGGCGCGCCGGCCGGGACGAACCGCTCGCTCCCCCGGCCGGTCACCGGAGCCTGCAGGACTGCCCGCAGCCGCCGCAGCGTGGTGAACGAGGCCTCCACTCCCCCGCTCAGTTCGGCCAGCACGGTGAACGGCTCCAGATACCGGACGATCACCACGATCAGCGCGATCGCCTGCGGGACGGACAACTGGCCGGTGGAAACCAGGAGGACGGTGGTTCCGGCCAGCACCAACAGGGCGAGTTGGCTTGCCAGACCAAAGATCAGCTGCCCGGGAACCTGCATCAGCAGCAGCCGGATCAGGCTGTCGTGCTGGCTCGCCAGCGCGGCTCCGACCTGGCTGCGCTCGGGTTCCACCCGCCGCGCGGCGCGCAGTGCGTGCTGGGTACGGGCGAACTCGATGATCCGCTCGGTGAGTTCGCCGTTGGCCCGGTCGGCGGCGCGATCGGCCGCCCGTCCCAGCCGGCCGGAGGCCCAGTAGGCGGCCAGCAGCACCGGGACCAGGGCCAGGGCCGCGACGCCGAGCGGCCAGGCGACCGGCAGCAGCCCGATACCGATCGCCAGCGGCAGCAGGAAGGCGCCGAGCATCGGGGTGACCAGGTAGATCACCAGACCGACCAGTTCCGGGCCGGTGGCCGCGATGCTCTGCCGGGCGGTGGCGGTGTTCTCCGCGTCGAACCAGGTCAGCCGGACGCGGGAGAGCTGGTCGGCGACGGTGTGCTGCCCGGTGTCGAGCAGGCCGAAGCCAAGTTCGAACCCGATGCCGGCCGCCAGCCAGTCCACCACCCAGCCTGCCAGCGTGACCGCCACCAGGCCGCCCAGCCAGGGCCAGGCGTTGGACGGCGCGACGCTGAACAGGGCGGCCACCAGCGGTACCAGCAGCACGACGGCCGCCGCGCGCAGCAGCACGCTCACCAGGGTGAGGACGAGGTGGGCGACGACCCGGGGCCGGGTTCCGGTCGGCAGCAGTCGCAGCAGGGTGCGGATCATCGGGCGCCCTCCGCGGCCAGCTGGTGGGCGGCGTCGGCCTGCCAGAGTTGCCGGTAGCGACCGTCGCGTGCCAGCAGTTCGTCGTGCCGACCCGCCTCGGCGATCCGGCCGTGGTCGAGCACCACGATCCGGTCCACGCCGGTGATGGTGTGCAGCCGGTGCGCGATCACCAGCACGGTGCGGCCGGCCGTGAGCCGGTTCAGCGCCCGCTGCACCAGGTACTCCGATTCGGGATCGGCGAAGGCGGTGGCCTCGTCCAGCACCAGGACGGGGGTGTCGGCCAGGATCGCCCGGGCGATCGCCAACCGCTGGCGTTCCCCACCGGAGAGGGCCGGTTCCGGGCCGAGCATGGTCCGGTAGCCCTGCGGCAGTCGCTGGATGCGTTCGTGCAGCTGGGCGGCCCGGGCCGCGTTCTCGATCTCGTCGAGGGCGGCGGCCGGCCTGGCCAGGGCGATGTTCTCCGCCACCGTCCCGCGCACCAGCTGGGTCTGCTGGAAGACGAAGCCGACCCGGGTGTAGAGCTCGTCGGCGGTGAGTTCGCGGAGATCGCGTCCGCCGATCCGGATCGTGCCCTCGGCGACGTCGTGGAACCGGGCCAGTAGTGCGGCCAGGGTCGACTTCCCGGAGCCGGACGGCCCGACCAGCGCGGTCACCGTACCCGGCTCCAGTGTCAGCGAGATCTCCGACAGCACCGGGACGCCCGCACGGTAGGCGAAGCCGACCTGCTCGAACTCCACCCGGCCGGCGGGCGCCTCGGCGATGGTGGTGGTGGCCGCGGTCGGAAGCTCGTCCTCGTCCAGCGTCACCTGGATGCGCCGGGCGGCCAGCAGGCCGGTGCGCAGGCCGGAGAGGCCGTAGCCGATCCCCAGCAGCCGGGCGCCGAAGGTGGTGCCCAGCATCAGGAACGGCAGCAGGGCGGCCGGCGCCATGCTGCCGGCGGTGATCAGCAGGGTGCCGAGGGTCATGATCAGCACCAGGCCGGTGGCCGGTCTGGTCACCAGATCCATCACTGTCTTCTGCTTGATGAACGGCCGCTGCCAGGCGTTGAGGAAGGCGATGTACTCCCCCAGCCGGGCCCGGAAGGTGGACGCCGCGGCGCCACCGAACACCCGCACCGCCGGCTGGCCCTCCAGGTAGCCGCCGGCTTCGCTGTTCATCCGCTCCGCCCAGCGCAGCGCCTGCGAGGTCCTGCTGCCGGACTGCACCATCATGATCCACATGGTGACGCTGTAGACCAGCACGGGCAGGAACAGCGCCAGCGCGATCCGCCAGTCCACCGCGAACAGGTAGGCCAGCACCGCCAATGGCGCCACCACGGCGGCGACCGCGTCCGGTACGGCGTGGGTCACCAGGTAGTGCAGCGCGAGGGTGTCGTCCTGGATCAGCTGCTTGACCTGGCCGGAGGTGCGGGCATCGAACCAGCCCAGCGGCAGCTTCGCCAGCTTGGCCAGCAGGCGCTGCCGCAGTTCGCGCTCGAAGCCGGCGTCCACCGCATGCAGCCACAACAGCAGGGCGGACGACAGCACGACCCCCAGACCCATCAGAGCCACCGTCCAGAGGCCCAGCTGCCACAGCTGGTCCGCGGGGGCGCCGGTCAGCAGCAGCCGGGCCAGCTCCACCAGCAGCACGAAGGGAGCCAGCTGGATCAGGGTCACCACGGCCTGCAAGCCACCGGCGATGATCAGGGTGGGCCGCAGCGGCGCCAGCAGGCGTCCGGCAGCCTGGGCGCGCCACACGCCCGGGGACGCGGCCGGCTCGGCGTCGGCCGGCTTCGGTTCGGGCGGTACGATCACCGCCGGCTCGACCTCGGGGGTGGCCGGTTCCGCCGGCTCCGGTCCGGACCGCAGCTTGCCCATCGCCCGGCCCTCGATCCAGTAGGCCTGCTGGTGGACCTCGGACTTGGGGAACCCGAACTCCTCCTTCAACCGGGTGCGGAGGTGTTTCAGGGACGCCGACTCGGGCGCCAGCCAGGCGTACCAGTTCGACCAGTCGCGCGGTTCGATCGCCGCCGCCAGCGACTCGGCGCCGCGCCGCCGCACCCAGTGGGTGGTCAGCCGCGGATGGCCGGGGAGCGGGATCAGGTGGTCGGCCGGGTCGTGCTCCTCCAGGTACAGCTCGATCGGCACCTCGTCCGGAATCGTCCGCAGGATGCCCGTGATACCCGGGATCGAGGCCGAGTCACCGATCAGCAGATACCCGGCGGGTAGCTCCTCCGGCAGTTCGAACTTCGACGATCCCAGGTTGTTGATCAGAACGGTGTCGCCGGGCTGGGCGGCAGCCCCCCAGGCGGACGCGGGGCCGGCCGGCTCGTGCAGCACCATGTCGACCGCGAAGGCGCCGCTGGCCGGGTCGGCCTCGCTGATCGTGTAGGCCCGTTGGTGCTCGACGTCACGTCCGTCCGGATCCGGGAACCAGAACCGTAGCCAGGCGGTCGGCGCCAACTCGACGTCGGCGAGCAACGTCTCGGAGACCATCCGGACGCGCAGGAAATGCGGCGCGAGCAACTCGCTCCCGGTCACGGTGGCCAGATGGTCACGGGCTCCGAAACTGCGCATCACCGCGCCCTGGAAACCGCGCTTGGCCATCCCCGCTCCCCCTCCTCGCCGCCATCCCGCGGTATTTAGCTAAGGGGAGGCTAACCTAATTCGACCGGGCCGCCAACCGGTTTCATCACCAGCCGAGTTCGGTGCGACGCCTGTCGGGATGCGCCCTGCCTAGGTCGGGGACACCGGGTTCATCAGGAAGTACTCCGCCGCCGCGCAGGGCCCTTGGTAGCTGAAACCTTCGGCTCGGACGTAGGCGCCACCCCACACCACAGGTTCACCCACCCGGAGTGTCACGCCGGTGCTTCCCATGTCGACCGCTGCTCCGTCAGCGGCAAGCGAACTGCCCGCCGGGAACACGACCCCGAAGCGACCCCCATCCTCGGTGAGTCTCCACCAGCAACGTGCCCGGGAAGGCCGCATCAGGCAGGACTCCGGAGTGCCCAGCCTGAACGGCGACCAGGATCCGAGAGCGACCCGCCACCACCTCCCTTGCCTCAGGAGCAGGACGGGAGGTGGCGCACCCGGTCAGGCCAAGTCCGACACAAGCTAACGACAGGCCGACATGCCCAACAGCCTCAAGACGCGTTGACCCTGACATCGTGGTTCACTTCCGCACCCGGATCGTCGAGAAGGATGCCTCACCTCGACTCTACCCACGACGGCTTGAGGTGTCACCGCCAGCCGAGCTCGGGGGCGACGTGCGTCAGGATGCTCTCCACCACGTGGGCGTTGTACTCCACCCCGAGCTGGTTGGGGACGGTCAGCAACAGGGTGTCCGCCGCGGCGATCGCCTCGTCCTGCCGGAGTTCCTCCACCAGGACGTCCGGCTCGGCGGCGAAGCTGCGACCGAAGATCGCCCGGGTGTTGGCGTCGATCCAGCCGACCGTGTCGTTGGTGTCCTGGCCGTAGCCGAAGTACCGCCGGTCGGCGTCGCTGACCAGGGCGAAGATGCTGCGGCTCACCGAGACCCGGGGTTCCCAGTCGTGCCGGGCCGCCTTCCAGGCCGCCCGGAACGCCTCGATCTGCTTGCGCTGCTGGACGTGGAACGGCTCGCCGGTCTCGTCGGTCTTCAGGGTGGAACTCATCAGGTTCATGCCCTTCTCCGCCGTCCACACCGCGGTGGCGTCGGAGGCGGCACCCCACCAGATCCGTTTTCGCAGCCCCTCGGAATGCGGTTCCAGCCGGAGCAGGCCGGGCGGGTTGGGGAACATCGGCCGCGGATTGGGCTGGGCGAAACCCCGTCCCTCCAGCAGGTCGAGGAAGACCTCGGTGTGCCGCCGCGCCATGTCGGCCTCGGTCTCGCCCTCGGCCGGCGCGTAGCCGAAGTGCCGCCAGCCATCGATCACCTGCTCGGGCGATCCGCGGCTCACCCCCAGCTGCAGGCGGCCGCCGGAGATCAGGTCGGCGGCGCCGGCGTCCTCGGTCATGTAGAACGGGTTCTCGTAGCGCATGTCGATCACGCCGGTGCCGATCTCGATCCGCGAGGTCCGCGCCCCGATGGCAGCCAGCAGCGGGAACGGCGAACCGGCCTGCCGGGCGTAGTGATGCACCCGGAAGTAGGCACCGTCGGCACCCAGTTCCTCGACCGCCACGGCAAGTTCGATCGACTGGTGCAGGAAGTCGGCCGCCGAGCGGGTGTGTGAACCGGGCGAGGCCGACCAGTGGCCGAAGGACAGGAATCCGATCTTCTTCACGCCATCTCAACACCGCCGGAGGCCCGGCATTCCCGCGGGACCCGGCAGCTCCAGCGGTCGGAGCCACCGGGTCCCGCGTTCAGCAGAACCGCATCACCAGGGTGCGTCGCCGGTCAGCGCCGGGTCCGCGCACAGGCCGAGACCCGCGCGTTTGATGGTGTTGCCGTAGCCGAACACGCCTTCGGGCATGTCGGTGCAGCTCAGGTACTTGCGGATCTTGTTCCGGACGACGAAGGTCCGCTCCAGTTCGCCGTCCTGATCGGTGATGGTGATGTCGTGCAGCGCCACGCTGCCGCGGATGTCGTTGAACAGCACGCCGATCCACCACGTGGTCGAGCCGATCACCACCACGTTGCCGCGGACCTTGTTGTTCTTGATCGACCAGGGAATGTCGGAGCCTCCACCGAGCACGGTGATGCTGCCGTTCACCTTGAGCCCGTTCAGCATCACGGCGATCGGCCGGTCGAGCGTGATGCTCCCCTTCACCGTGATCTTGGAGGCGCCGTTCGGATCGGACGCGCACTCGTGGGCCGAGTTGCCGGTGTGCGCCGGCGACTGGCAACCGAGCGCGACGAACGAGCCCTTGGCACCCAGCACGTTGCCTCCGACCACGATGATCGAGGGCGTGCTGTGGGCGTCGAGCATCGCGCCGGCCAGCACCTTGACGTCGCCCTTCACGCTGATCTTCGCGTTCGGCGCGACCGCGCAGGCACCCGCGACCACGACGGACTTGTACGACCCGGCTGGGATCACGCCGCCCTCGCAGACGTACTGCTTGGCTTTCGGCGTGGCTTTCGGCGTGGCGTGCGCCGGGCTTGCGGAGAGCATCAGCGCTCCGGCCAGGACGATCCCGCTCAGCATTCTGAGCAGAACTCTTGTCATGGCTCTGCCTCCTTTCGATCTGATCCGATCGGCATCGGTGCAGGAGTGGGCCCGACCAGTCGTTCGCCCGGCTGGCTCGCCGGTCCGCGCTGGCCTGACCGCCCGTCCGAGACGATTCCTCCCCGATGTGCTTCGGTCGCTTCGGGCTTTCGGTCGCAGGTCGCTGTCGGATGATCGTCCGGTGATCCGCGACACCCCCCTGGCCGCGGCCTGTGGCTGGAACCTACCCCCGGACGAGAAAGGGCGATAGTGAGTTGCTTTGCCTAGTGGTGCGGCTTTCCGAGCCGGACCTCAGCCGGCGTCGCGGACGGCGGCGGGTGGCGTCCGGACCACCTGGACGACTCCCCGCTGCGCTTGCGACCAGCCGGTTGTGCCATGATGCCGGGCGTGACCGAACGCCCCAGTCTGGCGCAACTCATCGCCGGCGCGACCCGGGTGCTCGCCGAGGCGGGCGTCCCGTCGCCCCAGGCCGATGCCCGGGCGTTGGCCGCCCACGCGCTGGGGCTGGAACGGCTTCCCCCGTTGCTGAGCCCGGAGGTCGACCGGGCCGCCATGGCCGCCTTCGCCGAGGGGGTGGAGCGGCGGCGACGGCGCGAGCCACTGCAGCACATCGTCGGCTCGACCGGCTTCCGGCACCTCACCCTGGCGGTGGAGCCGGGCGTGTTCGTCCCGCGCCCGGAGACCGAGGTGGTGGCCCAGGTGGCGATCGACGAGGCGGCCGCGCTGCATCGACGCGGGACCGCGGCGGTGGTGGTCGACCTGTGCTGTGGCGCCGGCGGAATAGCGATCTCGGTGGCCACCGAGGTGCCCGGCAGCCTGGTGACAGCGGTGGACCTCTCCCCCGCCGCGGTGGCCCTGACCAGGCGGAACGCGCGGGCCCACGGTGTCGGCGCACTCCGGCTGGAGCAGGGGGACGTCTGTGAACCCGGGCTGCTGGACGACCTGACCGGCGCGGTCGACGTGGTGGTCAGCAACCCGCCCTACATTCCACCGGACGCCGTCCCGGTCGATCCCGAGGTCCGCGACCACGATCCCGATCTGGCGCTCTACGGGGGCGGGGCGGACGGGCTGGACGTGCCCCGCGCGGTCACCGCGCTGGCCGAACGCCTGCTCAGGCCCGGGGGGCTGTTCGTCATGGAGCATGCCGAGGTGCAGGCCGCGGCCGTCCGGGAAATGGCAACGGACGCCGGTTTCACCGACGTCCGCACCATTGACGATCTGACCGGAAGAACCCGCGCGGTGGTCGCCCGGCGCTAGGGCCGCGGGAACGACCCTTCGAGACTCGCGCTTCGCGCGACCTCAGGGATCGTTGTGCGTTGTCCTAGAAGTTGATCATGTGGCCGGCGATGCCCTCCACGGCCTCCTTCAGCGCCTCCGACAGGCTCGGGTGGGCGTGGATGTTGCGGCCGACCTCGTCCGCGGTCAGGTCCCACTGCTGGGCAAGGGTCAGTTCGGGCAGCAGTTCCGAGACGTCCGGGCCGATCAGGTGGGCACCCAGGATCTCGTTGTAGCGGGCGTCGGCGACGATCTTCACGAAACCGGTGGCGTCGCCCAGGCCGTGCGCCTTGCCGTTGGCCGAGAACGGGAACTTGGCCACCTTCACCTCGTAGCCCTTGGCCTTGGCCTGCTCCTCGGTGTAGCCGAAGGAGCCGATCTGCGGCTGGCAGTAGGTGGCCCGCGGGATCATGTCGTAGTTGATCGGCATAGTCTCGGCCCCGGCGATGGTCTCGGCGGCCACCACGCCCTGCGCTTCGGCGGTGTGGGCCAGCATCAGCTTCATGGTGACGTCGCCGATCGCGTAGATGTTCGGCACGTTGGTGCGCATGTAGTCGTCGATCGCGATCGCGCCGCGGTCGGTGAGCGCGACACCGGTGTTCTCCAGGCCGTAGCCGGTGGTACGGGGGGCGAAGCCCAACGACTGCAGCACCTGGTCGGCCTCGATCACCCGGGCCTCGCCGCCGGCCGCCGGACTGACCGTCACCCGCACCCCGTCGGCGTGCTCCTCGATGTTCTCGACCTTGGTGCCGGTGTACACCTCGATGCCGAGCTTCTTGTAGGCCTTGGCCAGTTCGGCAGAGACCTCCGGATCCTCGTTCGGCACCATCCGGTCCAGGTACTCCACGATGGTGACCTTGGCGCCGTAGTTGGCCAGGACGTAGGCGAACTCGGTGCCGATCGCGCCGGCGCCGCAGATCACGATCGAACCGGGCACCTTGTCGGAGAGGATCTGCTGCTCGTAGGTGAACACACGATCGGAGACCGCGGTGCCCGGCAGCAGCTTGGTGGTGGCCCCGGCAGCGATGATGCAGTTGCCGAAGGTGACGGTCTGCTTGCTGCCGTCGTCCGCGGTGACCTCGATGGTCTTGGCGTCGACGAAGCTGCCCCAGCCGTTGAGCTCGGTGATCTTGTTCTTCCGCATCAGGAAGTGGATGCCCTTGACCATCCGGTCCGACACCTCACGGCTGCGGGAGAAGGCCTTGCCGTAGTTGAAGCTGACCTCGCCCTCGATGCCGAACAGGTCGGCCTCGGCGTGGAAGATGTGCGCCAGCTCCGCGTTGCGCAACAGCGCCTTGGTCGGGATGCAGCCAACGTTGAGGCAGACGCCGCCCCACCATTGCTTCTCAATGATCGCAACCGATTGCCCCAGCTGGGCCGCCCGGATCGCCGCTACGTAGCCACCGGGGCCCGCGCCGAGCACGACAACGTCGAAGTGTGTGGTCATGGGAGCCACCTTATTGCCTGCTCCGGGACGCCGTCCCATCGGCTCCAATCGCCGGGCACGGCGAGGCTGCGGCAATCTCTTATGTGAGATATGGTCGAAACGTGGCAGACCTCCTCCCCAGCAGCATCGGCACCCTCATCCGGGACGCCCGCAAGCAACGCGGGCTGACCCAGCAGCAACTGGCCACCGAGCTCGGCACCAGCCAGAGCGCGATCCACCGGATCGAATCCGGTGGCCAGAACCTCAGCCTGGAGATGATCAACCGGATCGCCCACGCGCTGGAGAGCCCCCTGATCACCGCCGGACCGAGCGGGCCGACCAATCTGCGGATCGAGGGCCCGACCACGTTGCGCGGTTCGATCGCGGTGCGGTCGTCGAAGAACGCCGCGGTGGCGCTGCTCTGCGCCGCGCTGCTCAACCACGGACGCACGGTGCTGCGCGGCATCGCCCAGATCGAGGAGGTGAACCGGCTGGTCGAGGTGCTGACCAGCATCGGGGTCTCCGCGAAGTGGTCGGCCGACCGCACCGAACTGGAGCTGATCCGCCCGGCCCAGCTGAACCTGGCCGCGATGGACGCCGCCGCCGCCCGCCGGACCCGTTCGATCATCATGTTCCTCGGCCCGCTGCTGCACGAGGAGCAGCGGTTCGACCTGCCCTACGCCGGGGGCTGCAACCTCGGCCTGCGGACGATCACCCCGCACCTGCATGCGCTGCGGAACTTCGGCCTGGAGGTCCGCGCCAGCCAGGGCTTCTACCGCGCCCGGGTGGAGGAACCCCGCGCCGACCGGCGCTCGATCACCCTGATCGAACGGGGCGACACCGTGACCGAGAACGTGCTGATGGCGGCCGCCCAGTTCCCCGGGACGACGGTGATCCGCAATGCCAGCGCGAACTACATGGTGCAGGATCTGTGCTTCTTCCTGCAGGAGCTCGGGGTCGCCATCGACGGGATCGGCACCACCACCCTGGAGGTGCAGGGCCTGACCCGGATCGAGGCCGACATCACCTTCGCGCCGTCGGAGGATCCGATCGAGGCGATGAGCCTGGTCACCGCGGCGATCGTCACCCGCAGCGAGCTGACCATCTGCCGGGCGCCGATCGAGTTCCTGGACATCGAGCTGGCGATCCTGGCCGAGATGGGCCTGCAGTACCGGCTCTCCCCCGAGTACGCCGCGGAGAACGGACGCACCCGGCTGGTCGACCTGACCGTCCTGCCCTCCGAACTGCATGCCTCATCCGACAAGATCCACGCCATGCCCTTCCCCGGGCTGAACATCGACAACCTGCCCTTCTTCGCCGTGATCGCCGCGGCTGCCGAGGGCCGCACCCTGATCCACGACTGGGTGTACGAGAACCGGGCGATCCACCTGGTCGACCTCAACAAGCTGGGCGCCGACGTCCAACTGCTCGACCCGCACCGGATCGTGGTCACCGGGCCGACCCGGTGGCGCGGTCAGGAGATGGTCTGCCCGCAGGCGCTCCGTCCGGCGGTCTGCCTATTGCTGGCCGCTCTGGCAGCCCGTGGCACCTCGGTGCTGCGCGACGTCTACGTGATCAACCGCGGCTACGAGGACCTGCCCAACCGGCTGAACGCCCTGGGCGCCCGGATCGAGGTCTTCAAGGACTGATGGACGAGTACCTGACGGTCAACCGGGCGAACTGGGACAGCCGGGCACCGATCCACGCCCGCAACTACGGCGTGAGCAGCAGCCGTGGCTGACCGGCGCGGGCGCCGCCACCCCGGCGCTCGAACTGCCGTACTTCGAACAGCCGGCGGCGATCGTCTGGCGGGACGAGCGGAGCTACGTCGGCGACGATCCGGTGGCGTCGCCGGTCAGCATGGAATGGAACCACGGTCTGGCCGAGATCGTGATGGCGGTGCTGGACGCCGGGTTGCGGCTCGAGCTGCTCGCCGAGTACGACTCCGTGCCCTGGGAGGCGATCCCCGGGCTGATGGCGGCCGACGGACCGTTCGGGGAGTACCGCCTGGCCGACCGTCCGGAACGGCTGCCGGCCACCTTCACGCTGGTCGCGTCCCGGCCCGCCTGACGCCTACAGGGGGACGACCTCGAACCGGTGGGACGGGGCGACGATCTCCTCCTGGGCGGCCACCAGGGCCAGTTCGGCGGAGCCGAGATCGGTGGTGCGCTTCAGGACCGAGTAGACGGCGGCGGCGGTCTCGCCCAGCGCGGTCGCGGCGTCGCCCCCGGAACGCAGGTAGTGCGCCAGGAACAGCGCGGCGGTGATGTCGCCGGAGCCGGTGAAGATCCGTTCCAGCCGCGGCGTCAGCACCTGCCAGGCGCCGGCGCCGGTGACCACCAGCATGGTCAGGGTGTCGGGCT
Organism: Actinomycetes bacterium; assembly: GCA_023393755.1. GTDB lineage: Bacteria > Actinomycetota > Actinomycetes > Propionibacteriales > Propionibacteriaceae > Propionicimonas. Next base: position 16,735 of record JAEXCA010000043.1, read on the forward strand.
CGGCGGCAACCCCCTCCACGCTGGTCACCAGGACGACCTCCGGACCGGCCGCCCGCAGCGCGTGCGCGGCCTCCAGCACCTCGGCCAGACTGTGGGTCTCCCGACCGGTCAGGAAGTCGAGCTCGAACTGGTTGGGGGTGACGATCTGCGCGGCCGGGATCACCCGATCGCGCATGAACTCCGGGATCCCGGGACGGACGTAGAACCCGCGCCCGACATCGCCCATCACCGGGTCGCAGCAGTAGATCGCCTCCGGATTGCGCTGCTTGACCAGCGCGACCGCCTTCAGGATCTCCGCGCCGACCGCCTCGGCGCCCTGGTAGCCCGACAGCACCGCGTCCACGCTCTCCAGCGCGCCGCGCTCGTCGATACCGAGGATCACCTCGCCGACGTCCGAGGCGGCCAGCAGCGGGCCGCGCCAGGCACCGTAGCCGGTGTGGTTGGAGAAGTGGACGGTGAGGACCGGCAGCACCTCCACCCCCAGCCGCATCAGCGGGAAGGTGGCGGCGCTGTTGCCCACATGCCCGTAGGCGACGGAGGACTGGATCGACAGAATCGTGGTCACCCGCACATTGTGGGGCCAGCGTCCTCGCGCCGGACGGCGATGCCGATCGGCAAGATTGCGGGCCGCGGCGGGACGGCGCGGCGTGGAGCGACGAGACTGGGGCGTCGGTCGCCGGCCGTTCGGCATACAGTGCCACGGTGACCTCTCGGCAGCGTGACCGGGCACCCGGGCATCCCTTCTTCGCCACCGGCTTCCAGGCCTTCGCCCACCGCGGCGGGAGCTGGCCGGGTGTCGGGGAGAACTCACTGGCCGCCTTCGCCCGCGCGAGCGAGGCGGGCTTCTCCTACCTGGAGACCGACGTCCACGTCACCGCCGACGACGCCCTGGTCGCCTTCCACGACGACTCGCTGGAGCGGGTGACCGATGGCCACGGCCTGATCGCCGACCACACCGTCGCCGAGCTGGCCGAGCTGCGGATCGGTGGCAGCGATCGCATCCCGCTGCTCGCCGAGCTGCTGGAGCAGTTCCCCGGCGCGCGGTTCAACATCGATCTGAAGGCGCCCGGCGCGGTCGGCTCCCTGGCTGACCTGTTGCGGCGGACCGGGGCGCAGCAGCGGGTCTGCGTGAGTTCGTTCTCGCTGGCGAGGATCTCCGCCTTCCGCCGGCTCGCCCCCGAGGTGGCGACCGGGCTGAGCCGGGCCGGGGTGCTGCTGCTGTGGCTCGGCCTGCCCGGGCTGACCCGGCTGCTGCGCGGCCAGGCGGCGCAGGTGCCCCGCCGGGCCTGGGGCGACCGGATCCCGCTGGTCACCCGCCGTTTCGTCAGCACCGCCCATCGGCACGGCATCCGGGTGCACGTCTGGACGATCAACGACGCCTCCACCATGGACAACCTGATCGACCTCGGCGTGGACGGTATCGTGACCGACCAGCCGGCCCTGCTGCGGACGGTCCTGGAACAGCGCGGTTTGTGGGAGGAAGAACGATGACGGACAACCAGTCCCCCGGCTCGAACCCCGCGTGGGAGCAGTCGGCAGCCACCGGTCGGCAGGTGCGCTCCTGGGCGATGTGGGACTGGGCCACCCAGCCGTTCAACTCCGTGATCCTCACCTTCGTCTGGGCGCCGCTGTTCCTGATCTCCACCAACCTGTTGCCGCCCGAGATCGCTGCCCTGCCCGAGGGCGATCCGGTCCTCGATCGCGCCCTGGCGGAGCTCTCCGCGAACTACGGGCTGGTCTCCACCCTGGCCGGCGTGGCCATCTTCCTGCTCGCCCCGGTGCTGGGGCAGCGGGCCGACACCGCCGGCTACAAGAAGCGGGGGCTGCTGATCGCCACCGCGGCGCTGGCGCTGATCCAGTTCGCGCTGTTCTTCGTCCAGGCCGATCCGACCTTCTTCTGGTACGGCGCCATCATGCTGGCGCTGGGCGCGGTGGTCTCCGAGATCGCCGGGGTGAACTACAACGCCATGCTGGTGCAGGTCTCCGACCGGCACACCGTCGGCAAGGTGAGCGGTCTGGGCTGGGGGCTGGGCTACATCGGCGGCATCCTCGCCCTGGTGATCGTGGTGGTCCTCACCCAGCTGAAGTGGTTCGGGATGGACACCTCCAACGGCATGGCCTACCGGCTGATCGCGGTCGGCTGCGCGGTGTGGACGGTGGTGTTCAGCATTCCGATCTTCCGCAACGTGCCGGAGTCGGCGCCGCGCGAGGATCGCGAGAAGGTCGGCTTCCTGGCCAGCTACCGGGTGCTGGTGGGCGACATCGTCGCCCTGTTCCGCAATCACCGCTCCACCTTCTGGTTCCTGATCGCCAGCGCGGTCTACCGCGACGGGCTGGCGGGGGTGTTCGCCTTCGGCGGCGTCCTGGCCGCGGTCTCCTTCGGCTTCTCGCCCACCGAGGTGATGATCTTCGGCATCGCGCTGAACCTGGTGGCGGGGCTGTCGACCATCGTCGCCGGCCGGCTGGACGACCGGTTCGGCCCGCGCGCGGTGATCGTCACCGCCCTGTGCCTGCTGGTCGGCAGCTGCCTGTTCGTCTTCGCCTTCCGGGACGGCGGCAAGCTGATCTTCTGGATCGGCGGCATGGTGCTCTCGGCGGCGGTCGGCCCCGCGCAGGCCGCCAGCCGGTCGCTGCTGGCCCGGGTCACCCCGATCGGCATGCAGGGCGAGATCTTCGGTCTCTACGCCACCACCGGACGGGTGGTGAGCTTCCTCTCCCCCGCGCTGTGGACGCTGTTCATCGCCCTCGGCGGCGCCACCTACTGGGGCATCCTGGGCATCACGATCGTGCTCGCCCTCGGCCTGGTGCTGTTGTTGTTGGTAAGGCTGCCCAAGTACGTCCGCCCGTCCAGGCAGTGACGCGGTTGCCCCGTCCGACTACGGTGGAGGTATCCCACGGCAGTCAGGAGTAGACGATGGCAGATCGCGCACTGCGAGGCTCCGGCCTCGGCTCGAAGAGCTACGCCGACGGCCAGGGCGTGGAACTCGCCCCCCGGCTCGAGGTCGGCTTCGACTGTCCCAACGATCACCACTTCGAGGTGGTCTTCGCCGCCGAGGCGGAGCTGCCCACCGAGTGGGAGTGCCCCAAGTGCGGCGAACTCTCCCGCCGCAGCGACGGCGTGGAGCCCGAGGTCAAGGCGACCAAGCCGCCGCGCACCCACTGGGACATGCTGCGGGAGCGTCGCTCGATCGAGGAGCTCGAGGAACTGCTCGCCGAACGGCTGGACGAGATCCGCAACGAGCCGCACGCCTAGCGAACCGCTGATCAATGCGCTTGGCTCAGGGATCGTCCGGTGCGTTGATCAGCGTTTCCCTAGCTCGCGGGCCGGCCGAGGAACGGTCCGGCCTCAGCCGGGGTCGGTCAGCGTTCGACCTCGCCCTGGATCACGGTCGGGTCGGACGCCGGGACGTCCACCGTCTCGCCCCGGATCACCAGCGGATCGCTGCCCGAGCGGGCGACGCTGCGGGCCAGCACGAAGGCCAGGAAGCGGCGGATCAGCGGCCGGGTGAACGGCAGGATCATCACCAGCCCGACCAGGTCGGTGAGGAAGCCGGGCAGCATCAGCAGGATGCCGCCGACCAGCACCAGCGCCGCGTCCGCCAGCCGTCCGGTGGGCAGCTGGCCGCTGCCGAAGGCGTTCACCAGGGCGCTCCAGGCCTTCGCGCCCTCGCGGCGCATCATCACCGCGCCGACCACGGCGCTCACCACCAGCAGGGCGAGCGTCGGCCACAGCCCGAGCAGGCCGCCGACCGTGGTCACCACCCAGAACTCGGCGATCGGGACGGCGATGAAGGCGATCAGCAGGGCCCACCCCAGAAGCTGGCGGGTCCGCTGCGATGCGGGACCTCGGGTCGTCACTGCTTCCTCCTTCCGGTCACCAGGGCCTTGAGCTGGCCGAGGCGATAGGCGATCCCCCACCGGGTGACCAGCAGGAGCGCCTCGATGAAGATCCGGCGGCTCATCTTGGAATCCCCGAGTTCGCGGTCGGCGAACTCGATCGGCACCTCGGCCACGGTGAAGCCGTTGCGCACCGCGCGCCAGGCCAGTTCCACCTGGAAGCCGTAGCCGCGGGCCTCCATCTCGTCCAGTCCCATGCCGCGCAGCGTGGTCGCCCGCCAGGCGGCGAAACCGCCGGTGGCGTCCTTGACCGGGATGCCCAGCCACAGCCGCACCCACAGGCTGCCCCCGCGGGAGATCAGTTCCCGCGACTTGGGCCAGTTCACCACCCGCCCGCCGGGCACCCAGCGGGAGCCCTTGACGGCGTCGGCGGTCTCCAGCCGGGCCAGCAGCCGCGGGACGTCCTCAGGACGGTGGGAGCCGTCGGCGTCGTGCTCGATCAGCACCTCGTAGCCCCGCTCCAGCCCCCAGCCGAACCCCGCCAGGTAGGCGCCGCCGAGCCCGTCCTTCACCGTCCGGTGCAGCACCTGGAGCTGCGGATCCGAGGCCGCGAGCTCGTCGGCGAGCCGGCCGGTGCCGTCGGGTGAGTTGTCGTCCACGACCAGGATGTCCACCGCCGGGGCCGCTGCCCGCAGCCGTGCGGTGATCGGGCCGAGATTGGCTGCCTCGTTGTACGTCGGGATGATGACCAGTATGCGGTCGAACGACACGGTGGCTCCATCGTCAGGCTCCTTGGGCACTCCATTGTGCCAGCCGGCATCAACCGTCCGCGCGCCGCCGCCGGTCCACCACCAGGCCTGCTCCGGCCAGCAGCAGGACGGCCAGCACGGCACCGAACTCGATCACGGGTGCCACCGAGGTCGCCGGCGTCGGACCCTCGCGCAGCGGCAGTTCGACCACCCCGGAGGCCGCCCCCGGGTCGGAGACCGAGAACTCCACGCCGCCGTCGGCGCGGATCAGGCCGGAGACGCCGCTGGTGGTCACCACCAGCATCTCCCGGCGGAGTTCGGCGGCCCGGGCGCGGGTGATGGCGAACTGCTGCTGGATCTGGCCGGTGCCCTGGTACATCGCGTTGCTGCTCTGCACCACCAGCACCTGCCCGCCGTACCGGACGGTGTCGTAGACGATGCCGTCGAAGGAGACGTCGTAGCAGATCAGCACGCCCAGCGGGTACTCCCCGGCGGCCGAGCGGGCGGGCAGCACGCCCGGCTCGGTCCCCCGGATGGACTGCGGCCCGACGTAGCTCAGCTTCGGGATCAGCGGCAGCAGGATGTCGCGGAACGGCACGAACTCCCCGAACGGGACGATCCCCCGCTTGATGTACCGGGCCAGCTCGCCCGCCACCGGGTCCAGCCACAGCGAGGCGGTCTGCCGCTCGTCCTCGCCCGGGCCGCTCAGGATGGTGCCGACCAGGATCGGCATGCCGGCCACGTCGAGCGCCTGACGCACCATCGCCGCGGTGGGCGCGTCGTAGTGGGGGTCGAGGTCGGTGCCGTTCTCCGGCCAGATCACGAAGTCGGGGCGCGGCACCTCGCCCCGCTCCACCCGCTGGAACAGCGCGACGGTCTCGGCCAGGTGGTTGGTCGTGGTGGTGCGCGGCGGTCCGATGCCGTACACCCCGCCGCCCGGGGCGCCGCCCTGCACCCAGCCGATGGCGGAGGTCGCACCGGTGGCCGGGCCGGGCGGGATCAGGGCGCCCGCGGCGGTGCCCAGGGAGATGGCCAGCAGGCCGGCCACGGTGCCGGCCAGGCGCCGCCGGATCGTTCCCGGACGGGCCAGCCACCCGTCCAGCAGCCAGAGCAGGCTCTGGCCGAGCAGCGCGACCACCAGGCTGACCCCCGCCACCCCGATCACCGGGTAGAGGCCGGCCAGCGGGGCGTCGGTCATGGTGTAGCCCAGCCGCATCCAGCCGAAGCCGTCGAACGGCCAGCGGGAGATCAGCGCCTCCACCGCCACCCAGCCGGCGGCCACCCCGACCGGCCACAGGGCCAGCCGTCGCAGCGCGAAGATCAGCCCGGCCAGCAGCACGTAGAGCAGCGAGGTGACCAGGACGATCCCGATCAGGGCGTCGACGAAGATCGCCCGCATCCAGCTCAGCCCCAGGCCCATGTACCCCAGCCCGTAGCAGAAGCCGAGCAGCAGGGCCTGGCGGAGCCGTCGCGCGCCGAGGACGACCAGCGACAGCCCGGCGATCCCGGGGAACAGCAGCGGCCACCAGGCGAAGGGCTCGAACCCGAGCGCGGTGGCGACGCCGGCGAGGATCGCCAGCCCGGCGCGCAGGCCGAGGTGCGCCCGTCCCACCCGCTCAATCACGTGGTTGAGCATAGGCGCATGGGACGATGGCCCCATGCAACCGCCGCTGATGCTGCTGGACACCGCCTCGCTGTACTTCCGCGCCTTCTACGGGGTTCCCGACACGATCCGCGCGCCCGACGGACGTCCGGTCAACGCCGTCCGCGGCCTGCTCGACTTCATCGCCCGGTTCGTCGAGCAGTACTCCCCCGGTGAGCTGGCCTGCTGCTGGGACAACTCCTGGCGGCCGGAGTGGCGGGTGGCGCTGATCCCCTCCTACAAGGCCCACCGGGTGGAGACCGGGGACGTCGAGCAGGTCCCGGAGGGACTGGACGCCCAGGTGCCGCTGATCCTCGAGGTGCTCGCCGCCGCCGGGCTTCTGGTGGTCGGGGCGGACGGCTACGAGGCCGACGACGTGATCGGGACGCTGGCCACCCGCGCCACCGGGCGGGTGGACGTGGTCACCGGTGACCGCGACCTGTTCCAGCTGGTCGACGACCGGGTGCGCGTCCTCTACTGCGGCCGCGGCGTCGCCCACCACGACCCGGTGGGCGCCGCCAGGTTGGC
>JAEXCA010000072.1 GCA_023393755.1 Actinomycetes bacterium
GGTGGGTGACCAGGGCGGTCGCCGGACGCAGCGCGCCCAGCGACCCCGGCAGACCTCGCCGGAGGCGAGGGAGCTCCAGGACGAACTGACCGACGCCCTCGACACCCGGGTGACCGTCACCAGCAGCGGACGCCGGGGCCGGATCGTGATCGAGTTCGCCGATGCCGGCGACCTCAAGAGACTAAGCGATCTATTGCTTAGCAGATAAACCTTTTTATCGACAAATAGCCTATCCTGCGACGGCGGTCGCGCAGCCGCAGGCGGCGAGGACGCTGGCCGAGCGGTCCAGCCAGTTGCCGGCGGTGGTGGAGTACTTCCCGTTGTGGCTGGCGAAGTAGGCGAAGGTGAGAACCTCACCGGTGGCCGTCGTGACGTAGCCGGCCAGCGCGTTGACCTGCTTGAGCGAGCCGGTCTTCGCCCGGACGACCTTGCGTCCGGCCAGCTCCTCGGGGTCGTTGAAGCGGCGGCTCAGGGTGCCGCTCACCCCGGCGGTGGGCAGCCCCTTGATCACGTCGACGTAGCGCTGATCGGCCAGGGCGAAGCCGACCGAACGGGCCACCACCGAGGGCAGCACCCTGGTGTTGGAGGAAAGGCCGGAGCCGCCGTCGATCACCATGCCATCGCCCCACAGGCCCTTGCCCTGCAGCCACCCGCTGATCGCCGCCGAGCCGCCGTCGAAGCTCGGCGCCTGGCCGGCCGCGATGGCGACGTGCCGGGCCAGGGTCTCCGCGGCGACGTTGTCGCTGTACAGCAGCATCCGGCGGACCATCGTCCCCAGCGGCGCCGAGGTCACCGAAGCGACGGTCTCGGCGTCCTTCGGCACGGAACTCGAGCCGGTGAACGTCACCTTGATGCCCTTCGCCTTCAGCTTGCTGGCGAACAGCTTGGCCGTCGAGCGGGCCGGGTTGCCGTAGGCGGAGGAGCCGCTCTTGCCACCGTTCACGGTCAGCGACATGATCCGCGGGGTGTAGGACGACCACGCCTTCTTCCAGCTCGGCGAATAGCTCGCCCCGCTGAACAGCGGGGCCGAGAAGGTCAGCGTCACCTTCTTCACCTTGGCCTTCTTCAGCGCCTTCGCGGTCGCGGCCGCGAGGTCGGTGAGGTTGGCCTTCTTCGCCGCGGCGGACGAGCGTCCGCTGGTCAGGTACGGATCCCCGCCGGCGACCAGGACGATCCTCCCCTTCCTGGCGCTGACCACCTTCGTGGTGAAGGTCCGGTCGGCTCCGAGCAGGTCGATCGCCGCCAGCGCGGTGAGGATCTTCGTGGTGGACGCGGGCACCATCAGCTGGTCGTTGACCACCAGCGGCTCGCCACCGGCGGTGTAGACCGCCCAGGCGGTCGAGGTGAGGTTCTTCTGCGGCAGCGCGGAGAGCCGGTTCGACATCAGGTCGATGTCGAAGCTGGGTGCCGCCTTGGGAGCCGCGGGTGCCGCGAGCGGAGTCGCCACCGCCGGCGGCGCGAGCAGGCCGGCGACCACCAGCCCGACAGCGAGAAGCAGAGCGGCAAGGCGACGAGGAAGCATGTTCTGGACGGTAACCCGCCCGGCGGTCCCGAGGCCAACCCGGGCCAGCGGTTGCTCAACCTGAGCTTGAAGCTCCGGTCAGCCCGGGTCGGCGGCCTCGGCGGCGGCGATCCGGGCCTGGACGTCCTTGCGGGCGTAGTGCTCGGCGACGAAGGAGAGGAAGGGCACCGTCCCGGCCAGCGCGATCAGGATCAGCCGGGCCCACGGCCAGTGCACCCGCCGGCCGAGGTCGTAGGCGGTGATGATCAGCACCATGTACAGCCAGCCGTGCGGCACACCCGTCCAGGTGACCACCGCGCCGTTGTCGGCCAGGTACTTCAGCGGCATCCCGACCAGCACCAGCACCACCAGCAGGACGCCCACCACGTACGCCATCACGCGGTAGCGCAGCAGGGCGTTGCGGATCGCCGGAATCTGGGCTGGATCGATGGACGGCGCTGGGGCGGCGGTCTCGCTCACGGTGTCTCCTGGTCGGTGCTCATGGTCACCGTACCCTGGCGGCCGAGCGCGCGGACGAAGCGGAGGGTCATGAACACCGCGAACCCGGCGAACACCCACCACTGCAGGGCGTAGCCGTAGTTCTGCCAGGAGCCCTCGCCGGTGCCGAGGTCGACGGTGGCGGGCTCCAGCCCCTGCCCGCGGGCGCCCGCCCCGTCCAGGGTGACGAAGCCGGGCAGCAGTTGCTGCGGCCACTCCTGCGCCAGCGCCGCCAGCCGCACCGAACCGTCCGGCCGGTCACCGCGGGGTTCGGACGGCATGAACACCCCCACGATCTCCGTCGGCCCGTCGACGGGCTCCGGGACCGCTCCCTCCGAACCTTCCGGGACGGCACCCCGGACGACCGGCAGCACGCGTCCGTCCGGCACCTCGAAGGCGGTCAGCACCCGCCCGTCGGTCAGTACCGTCTGCTGGGCGGGCAGGAACGTCCCGGGGGCGCTCACCCGGCGGCCGTAGACGTCGCCCACGCTGCCGTCGGCGCCGACGTTCTCCAGCAGGGCCACCGGCGCAAGGGCGGCGCGCTCCTCGGCGGAGGCGCGTTCCTTGGATTCGTAGACCCGCATCTGCCACAACCCCAGCCACAGCATCACCACGGCGATCCCCAGGCCGAGGGCGCCGACCAGTAGCTGCTTGAGCCGAGGTGTCATCGTCAGCGAGTTTCAGCCGCGACGTGCCCAGGCGTTGTCCACCAGCTGTGCGCAGAGCAGGCCGAAGTCGTAGCCGGCCGCCTCGACCGCGAGCGGGACCAGTGAGGTCTCGGTCATCCCCGGCGCCGAGTTGGCCTCGATGAACACCGGTTCGCCGTCGGCCGGGACGATGATGTCGGCGCGGGAGAGATCCCGCAGCCCCAGGACGCGGTGCGCGGCGACCGCCATCCCGGCACAGGCCTTCGCCACCTCGTCGCTCACCTCCGCCGGGGCCAGGAAGCGGGTGTGGCCGGCGGTGTAGCGGGCGGTGTAGTCGTAGAAGCCGGATTCGGGACGGATCTCCACCGCGGGCAGCGCCAGCTGCTCGCCGTCCAGCTCGACCACCGTGACGGCCACCTCGGTGCCCTCGATGTACTGCTGGACGACCGCCACGTCACCGTAGGAGTACGCGGCCACCATCGCCGCCGGCAGGTCGGCGGGCTTGGTCACCCGGGTGCAGCCCAGCGCCGAACCGCTGCGGGCGGGCTTGACCATCATCGGGAAGCCGATCCGTTCGCCCAGGGCGCGGACCAGGTGTGCGGCGCCGAGTTCGCGGAACATGTCGTGCGGGAGGGCGACGGTGTCGGGCACCCGCAGCCCGGCCTGGGCGGCCAGCGGTCCGCCGATCGCCTTGTTGAACGCGCGGCGGCAGGCGGCCGACCGGGAGCCGACGTAGGGGATCTCCAGCAGGCTCAGCACCTGCTGCAGGCCGCCGTCCTCGCCGACGCCGCCGTGCAGCAGCGGGAACGCCACCGGGTTCTCCAGGGAGTCGAGCAGGTCGATCAGGCCGGAGGTGACGTCGCTCTCGACCACCTCGTGGCCGCGATCGCGCAGTGCCTGGGCGACCCGTCGGCCGGAGCGCAGCGAGACGTCCCGCTCGTGGGAGAGTCCGCCGGCGAGCACAACGATCGGGCCGTGGCTGGGGGAGTCGTTCATGGTGATGCTGCCTAACTGATGTCGGGTGCCGGTCCGGTGGGGAGATCGTGGTGGCGGGTGGTCTCCAGCTCGATGCCGAAGGTGAGATGCAGGTCCTGCTCGGACTTGATGACCTCGCCGAGCCGCCGGGTGCCCTCGTAGATCCGCTCCGGGGTCGGGAAGCAGAACGAGAGCCGCATGTTGCGGCTGCCCAGGCCGTCGGCGTAGAAGGCGGTGCCCGGGGTGAAGGCCACCCGGGCGGTCACCGCCCGGGGCAGCATGGCCTGGGAGTCCAGGCCTTCGGGCAGGGTCACCCAGACGAAGAAGCCGCCGGTGGGGTGGGTCCAGGTGGTGCCCTCGACCATGTGGTCGCGGAGCCCGGCCATCATGGCGTCCCGTCGTTCCCGGTACATGTCGCGGTAGACGGTGATCTGGCTGCGCCAGTCGAACTCGTCCAGGTAGGTGGCGATGGCGAACTGGCTGAACACCGGCGGGCAGAGGGTCGCCGCCTCCTGGGTCAGCACCAGTTTCTCCCGGACGGCGTGCGGCGCCAGCGCCCAGCCGACCCGGAAACCCGGCGCGAAGATCTTCGAGAAGGAACCCAGGTAGACCACGTTGTCGGCGTCCATCGAACGTAGCGCCGGCAGCGGATCGCCCTCGAGGGTGAGCAGGCCGTAGGGGTTGTCCTCCAGGATCAACAGGTCGTACTCCTTGGCGACCGCGATGATCTCGCGCCGCCGCTCGACCGGCTGGGTGACCCCGCTGGGGTTCTGGAAGTTCGGGATGGTGTAGAGGAACTTCACCCGCTTGCCGGCCGCCCGCAGGCTGACCAGCGCGGCGCGGAGCGCGACCGGGTCGATGCCGTGCTCGTCCATCGCGACATGGACCACCTGGCACTGGTAGGCGTGGAAGGTGCCGAGCGCGCCGACGTAGCTGGGCGCCTCGGCCAGCACCACGTCCCCGGGGTCGCAGAACACCCGGGTGATCAGGTCGAGGGCCTGCTGGGAGCCGCAGGTCACCACGATGTCGTCGGCGTGGGCCTGGATCTGCTCCTCGGCCATCACCTCGACGATCTTCTCCCGCATGAACGGCTCGCCCTGGCCGGAGCCGTACTGCATGGCCTGGGTGCCGCGTTCGCTGATCAGCCGGTCGACCGCGCGTCCGAGGGCTTCGCGGGGAAGGTCGGCGATGTTCGGCATCCCGCCGGCCAGTGAGACCACCTCGGGCCGATTGGCGACGGCGAACAGAGCCCGCACGGCCGACACCTGCAGGCCATGGGTTCGTTCCGCGTACGCATCGACATAGGGGTCCAGCCGCGTATCGCGGCGGGACGGCTCAGGAAGGGTCACTGCACCAGCATGCCGCACTCCGGCCGCCGCCGGTGGCCAGGCCCACCGCGACCCACCGGCCAAGGGCCGTCCTCTCCTTCCCACCGGAACCCCCCGACAGAAACCGGGCAGTGGACGCCGTTCGCGTGCGTAGTGACCGCGGATCGCCTCTGCTGCCCGGTTTCTGTCGTGGTTGGGCGGGACGCAGCGGGTGTCTGCCCCCGGTCCGGCAACTACCATGAGAAGCAACGGGACGGGAGTGACCCCAATGGGTCACCGCAGGCGAAGCGGGGACGCGAAGCCCCGTGTCCCGGGTGGGCCCAACGGGACACCGGCGGGCCGAGGTGCGAGGAGATTCGATGGGCAGCCTGGCCTGGCTCGGCCGGGGTGACCTGGCCGGCCTGGCCTGCCCGTACTGCGGCCGGACGGCCGACCCCGACGACGAGGGCATCGTCGCGGCCGAGCAGTCCTGGGGCTTCGTCGGCGCCGCGCTCACGCTGCGCGGCGAACGGACGGCGGTGCTGCTGCTCGCCCCGGTGCCGGACACCCGGACCGCCATGCTCTGTTGCCTGTGGGTGTCGCCCGCCCGGGTCGGCCAGGGCCGCGGCAAGCGGCTGATCCAGGCGACCGCCGCGGGGCTGCTCTCCCAGGACATCGAGTCCATCCTGGCCAGGGGCTCCCGGAGCAAGCCCCACTGCACGGCGCCGCCGTCGGACTTCCTGCGGTCGGTCGGCTTCACCCGGGCAGCGGACGAGCGAACACTGCTGAGGGCGGTTCAGCGTGCCGGCGTGCTGGATGAACTGGACGGCACCCGGCTGTGGCGGCTCGACCTGAACACCACCGTGACCGCGCCGCAGGGCCTCCGTGGGCTGGTCGAGCATTGGCTGAGCGCGCTGCGTCCGATCGGACCGGAACCTGCCGGCCGGGTCTCCCGGGAGTCGTGAGGGGCGGCGTGACGGCAGCGTTCGGCGAGCGGCGTCCGGGTGGCGTGCTGGTGGTCGGGGACGTGATCAACGACGTCCTGGTCCGGCCGCTGGCCGAGATCACGCCCGACTCCGACACCCGCTCGCAGATCGTCCGGCGGCCGGGCGGCTCGGCCGCGAACCTGGCCTGCTGGCTGGGCAGCCTGGGCGCGGAGGTGACCTTCGTCGGCCGGGTGGGGCGCGACGACCACGAGCTGCACAGCCGCCACCTGGCCGAGTTCGGGGTGACGCCCAGGCTGGCGGTCGACCCGGAGGCCGAGACCGGCACGATCGTGATCGTGGTGGATACCGCCGGCCGGCGCACTATGCTCACCGACCGGGCCGCCAACCTCAACCTGACCGCCGACGACATCCCCGACGACGTGCTTGCCAGTGCCGGCTTGCTGCATGTTTCCGGCTACTCGCTGTTCGAGCCGGCGGTGCGCGGCAGCATTCTGCAGCTGATGGAACGGGCCCGTTCGCGGGGGTTGCCCGTCTCGGTCGATCCCAGCTCGGTGGCCAACCTGCGGGAGGTCGGCGCCAAGCAGTTCCTGGAATGGACGCGCGGCTGCGCGCTCGCCTTCCCGAACCGGGACGAGGCCCTCTACCTGGCCGGCTGCGACCACCCGCTCACCGCCGCCGCTCGGCTGGCCGGGTACTACGACCTGGCGGTGGTCACGCTGGACGGCGACGGCGCGGTGCTGGGCCGGGTGGGTACCTATCCGCGGCTGATTCCCGCCGATCGGGTGGCGGCGGTGGATTCCACCGGCGCGGGTGACTCGTTCTGCGCCGGCTTCCTGGACGCCTGGCTGCGCGGTGCCGACGAGGTGGCGGCGGTGGAGGCCGGCGCCGCCCTGGCGCGGGTGGCCGTCTCCCGCCTGGGCGCCCGTCCGTGACCCTGGGACCGGGGACTGTTCCTGTGGCCCGGGAGCTTGGCTCCCCGCCCCGTTGAGGAAACTGTGTCTGACAAGCTGGGACAAGGAACCGTGTCCCAGCGCGCGTGCCTCAGCGGCGGGCGGTGAGGATGAGCGGGCCGTCGGCGGTGATCGCCACGGTGTGCTCGCTGTGCGCGCCACGGGAGCCGTCGGCCGAACGGAGCGTCCAGCCGTCGGGGTCGTAGCGGAGCTGACTGGTGGTGGCCAGCAGCCAGGGCTCGATCGCGATCACCAGGCCCGGCGCCAGCTTCGGGCCGGTGCCCGGCAGTCCATCGTTGGCGACATGCGGGTCGCCGTGCATGGTCCGTCCGACCCCATGACCGCCGAACTGGGTGTTCACCCGGTAGCCGGCGCCGCGCGACACCTTGCCGATCGCCGCCGAGATGTCGCCGATCGTATTGCCCGGCCTGGCCGCCTCGATCGCCGCCGCCAGGGCACGCTCGGTGGTCTCGATCAGCGCCAGATCCTCCGGACGGGGGGTGCCCACCACGAACGAGATCGCCGAATCGGCCACCCAGCCGTCCACCGAGACGGCGAAGTCCAGCGAGACCAGGTCGCCGTCGCGCAGCGCGTAGTCGTGCGGCAGGCCGTGCAACACGGCATCGTTCACCGAGGTGCAGATCACCCTGCCGAACGGGCTGGCCCCGAACGAGGGGTGGTAGTCGATGTAGCAGGATTCCGCCCCGGCGGCCCGGATCAGCTCGTGCGCGCGGGCATCGATCTCCAGCAGGTTCGTCCCCACGCCCACCTCATTGCGCAGGGTCGTCAGGGTGTCGGCGACGAATCGTCCGGCCGGCTTCATCTCCTCGAGCTCGGCCGGGGTGCGCAACTCGAAAGCCGGCCGAACCGGCTTCCGGGCGACCCGGCGGCCGCTCAACCGCCGCTGCTGCCGGTTCAGAGGTACTCCTCCAGGGCGCGCAGCAGCATCGCCTTGGTCTTGCCTCCCTGGAACTGCTTGACCACCTCACCACCGACGAAGACCTGGATGGTCGGCAGCCCGAGGATGCCGTAGGAGATGGTGGTCTGGGTGTTCTCGTCGGCGTTGAGCTTGAAGAAGTTGATCCTGTCCCCGTACTCGACGGCGAGCTCGTCGATGATCGGCGAGAGCTGCTTGCAGGGGGCACACCATTCGGCCCAGTAGTCGACCAGCACGGGCTTGGACGACTTCAGTACCTGCTCGGCGAAGGTGGCGTCGGTGACCTCGGCGACAGTGGCCATGGATTGCTCCTGAATCGGTGTGTGGGACGGCCTCAGCTTACGACCTGCCAACGGCCCGGAGGTTCACCCCCGGCCATGGTGTGGGTTAAGGTGGGAAGCCCCCCCCCCACCCGTCTCATTTA
>JAEXCA010000125.1 GCA_023393755.1 Actinomycetes bacterium
GAGCGGGCCAGGTTGTACTCCGCCTCGCCCCGGGCCTGGCGCATCCGGTGGGCGCCGAAGATCTGGGCGGCCTCGGCCAGGACGTGCTCGGCTTCGGTGACCAGGCCGGCGTCGCGCAGCACCTCGGCGCGGTCGACGTCGCTGATCGCCAGATTGACCGGGGAGGTGCCGGCGATCAGTTCCCGGGCGTCCACCATCTCGGCCAGCGCCGGGATGAGATCGCCCTCAACCAGCAGCACGAAGCCGAGATTGTGCCGGGCCATGGCGATGTCCACCGGGCCGCCGGTCAACCGGAAGTCCTCGATCGCCTGCCGCAGGTCCGACCGGGCCCGGCCGACCTGCCCGGTCTGCATGTGGGCGATGCTGCGGTTCATCAGCATGGAGCCGCGGTGGGCCGGATCGTCCCCGAGATCGGCGATCGCCCGGTCCAGCCACTGGATCGCGCTGTCGTAGGCGCCCCGATGCACCGCCAGGACGCCGAGCTGGCCGGCCAGGATCGCCGCGGTGGCGGCGGAGACCCCGTCCGCGGCCAGGGCGTCGCGGCAGAGTTGCTCGGCCCCGTCGGGGTCACCGGTGCGGGCCGCGATGTAGGACAGCGTTCCGGCGATCCGTGCCCGCAGGTCGGGATCGGTGGTGCGTGCCCGGGCGGTGGCGAGCGCGCGCCGGGCGGCGGCATTGCGTCCGGCGTTGCCGTGGTCGATCCCGCGCTGGTACAGCTCCGCTGCCGAAAGGGTCACGGTGCCATCTTGGCAAACCGGCGGTCTCCTCGCCGCCCGGGCCCGGTGCGGAGCGGTCGTCAACCGGCTCGTGGGCGGTCAGACCGCGTCCTGCCCCACCGCCCGGCTGATCGCCTCGCCGGCGAGCTGGGTCGCCCGCTCGGCCGACAGCTGCTCCGGCCCGCCGGTCAGCAGGGCGTCGGTCAGTTCGGCGGTGACCCGTCCGGCCACCAGGGGAGCGGCGAAGGAGGTGCCGCTCCAGACCGCGAACCCGCCGCGGTAGTCGTCCGGATCGAGGCTCTCCCGCCGCTGGCTGCCGTAGTCGTCGCGGGAGGTCGGCTGCAGGCCGCCCTGGAACGGGGGCATGGTGCTGACCACCGCCGCGCCGGGAGCGTAGGCGTTCACCCAGTCGCCGACGTTGGAGAACAGCGCCGTGCTCCGCCGGCTGGGGTTGAGCGCCCCGACGCTGAGCTGCCTGGTGCCCTCGTCCGGCTCGAGGCCGTTGTTCGCCCCCGGCCAGCACCACAGCGCCGCCGGGAAGGCCGGCCGGTCGATCGCGTCGTTGCCGGCGGAGGTGACCACCACGCAGCCGAGCAGGCGCAGCGCCTTGAGCACGTCGAACAGGGCCAGGTCGAACAGCCCGTCCTCCGGTGTCTCGTGGTAGTAGCTCAGCGAGAGGTTCAGCACGTCGATCGGACGGCCGCCCGGCTTGCCGTGGCGATGCCGCCACAGCAGCACGCCCAACTGTTCCAGGACGGTCAGCAACGAACTCTCCGCCACCACGCCGAGGGCGTCGGCGACCCGGATGGCGAGCAGGTCGGCGTCGGGTGCCGCCTGCCGGATGATCCCGGCGATGAAGGTGCCGTGCCCGGCGACCGGGTCGATCTCGCCGTCCAGCGGGCCGTACAGGTCGGGATAGACCTCCGGGTCGGCCTGATCGGTCAGCCCGAGCGGGACGCCGTCCAGGAGGACCTGGCGGGTGACGATGCTGTCCGGCAGCCAGTCGTGCTGGCCGCAACCGGTGTCGAGCACCGCCACCACCGGACGGCGGCCCTTGATCCGCTTGTCCGGTGTCCGGGTGGGTGCCGGACCCACCCAGGCCACCGGCTGGCGTCCGCCGAAGCCCGGGGCCGCGTACTCGCCCACCGGGTTGGTGTGCGTGAACGGGTTGGTGTGGGTGAAGGGATTGGTGTGCGTGAACGGGTTGGTATGGGTGAACGGGTTGGTGTGCGTGAACGGGTTCAGCTGCACCGGGTCGATCGAGACGATGTGGTCCAGCCCGACGCCGGTCAGCTTCGACCGGGTGATCCGGCGGGCCCGCTGCAGCACCTGCCAGGCGTCGGGGACGGCGGTCGAGTCGCCCGGATCGAGTTGCAGCCGCAGCACCGTCGGCGCCCCGGGGAACCCGGGTTCCACCGGCTCGTTGTCCTCCAGCGGCGTGCCGTCCAGGCGCTGCCGGGTCAGGCTCAGCCCGAGCTCGCCGGCCGCCTGCTGCAGCGCGTCGACGTTCTGCTCCAACTCGCCGGCCCGCGAGACCAGCAGGCGATCGGGAAGGTAGGCGGTCGGGAAGATCCGCCAGCCGGTCTCCTGGTCGAGGTAGGGGATGAGTGCCGCCCCAACGAGCAACGATCCTCTGGCCCGGTCCTGCCAGGACCACTGCCGCGGCTGCGGGCCGCCCGTCGTCTGGTCGTCGGTCGACATGCTGTCTCCTTACCTCGGGATCAAACCTCGAACTGTGGAGTGCGGCACTCCCGCTGCCCGCCGTCCGATTGCCGGACGGTCAGGCGTAGCCGGCACAGCCCGGCCGACACCTGGTCGAAGGCGAACCTGCCGTGCTGGTCGGGCTCGGCCAGCCAATCCCGGACGTCCTGCAGCAACTGGACCTCGGTGGCGTCGCCGTCCACCCAGCCGTCCACCCGCCTTCCTCCGCCGGCCGCCTCGGTGACGTGCAGCAGCACGCTGGTCGAGCCGTCGCTGAACTGCAGGGTGAACGTCTCGGATCCGCTGCGCACCGCGCTCAGTTCGGCGTCGGTGACCAGCGAGAGCAGCTCCCATTCCCGGGCGAAGTCGGCCATCGCGATCGCGGTCACGATCTGGTCGGCCAGGTCGTCGGGGACCGGATCCACCGTCTCCCACAGCGCGCGCAGCTCCGCCATCAGGGCGGCATCGGAGCGTTCGGTCATGCCGCGTCCCCTTCCAGCAGGCTCCGCAGCTTGGCCAGGCAGCGCAGCCGGGTTGGGCCGATGCTGCCGACCGGTATCTCCAGATCGCGGGCGATCCGGGCGTAGTCGGGCCGTTCGTCGAAGGCGATCACCCGCAGCAGTTGCTGGCAGCGCTCGGTGAGCTGGGTGACCGCCTGCCACAGCCGGCTGTCGTCCAGCTGCCGCGAGACGACGTCCTCGGCCGACTCCTGGATCGGCAGCCGCCAGTCGAACTCGGCGGTGTCGGTCGGATCGGCGCGGTTCCGCTGCCGGGCGACCCGCCAGGCCTCGCGGCGCGCGGTGGTCAGCAGCCAGCCGGCCACCGCCTTCGGTTCGGCGATGGCGTCGGCCTGGCGGACCAGGGCGAGCCAGGTGTGCTGCACGACGTCCTCGGCCAGGCCGCGGTCCAGCCCGCAGCCGCGCACCACGTGCCACAGCACCGGGGTCATCAGCCGGACCAGGTCGTCCATCGCCAGCGCGTCGCCGCCCTGCCAGCGCTCGAAGAGTTCGGCCGAACGCTGCCACCGGCTCTGGGTGGGCAGGTCCGGCTCGTCAGCGCGGGGTGACGCCTGGGACATGACGACCATTGTGTTCACACCAACCAGGAGAACGGCAAGCCGCTGGTGATACTGGTTCGGCGCAATTTCCGCGGCATCGTCCACGGGAGGGCGCGGGACGGGAGGATCCGGGCCCCGGGGAATCACCGATCTTCGCTGGGCGGGCTTCCCGCGCCGGCCTTGTCGAAGCGTCGGGACCTGGGAGGATGCGCTGCCGGCAAGGGGTTTCGGCAAGCTCACCCAGCGGCGGCCGGGTCGGACAGTGTTTCCCTACCGGGCGTAGGCGACCGCCACCCGGGCGCCCAGGCGGGCGTTGTTCCGGACCAGCTCGATGTTGGCCTCCAGCGAGGTGCCGCCGGAGAGTTCCACGATCCGGCCCAGCAGGTAGGGCGTGATGGCCGCGCCGGTGATCCCCCGTTCGTCGGCCTCGGCCACCGCCCGGGCGATCAGCGTGCCGATCTCCGCCTCGGGGATCTCGGCCGCGACCGGGATCGGGTTGGCGATCACCAGGCCGCCGGCCAGGCCGAGTTCCCACTTGGCCTTCATCGCGGCCGCGATCCGCGCCGGGTCGTCCAGCCGCAGCGGGGAGCGGAAACCCGAGGAGCGGGAGTAGAAGGACGGGAAGTCGTCCGACCCGACGCTGATCACCGGGACGCCCAGCGTCTCCAGCACCTCCAGCGTCCGGCCGATGTCGAGCAGCGACTTCACCCCCGCGCTGACCACCGCCACGTCGGTCAGGGACAGTTCGGTGAGGTCGGCGGAGATGTCCATCGAGTTCTCCGCGCCCCGGTGGACGCCGCCCAGGCCACCGGTGACGAACACCCGGATGCCGGCCAGGGCGGCCAGCCGCATGGTCGAGGCCACCGTGGTGGCGCCGTGCTCGCCGGTGGCGATCACGTAGGGCAGGTCGCGGATCGACACCTTGCGGACGTGCTCGTCCGAGCCCAGCAGGTCGAGTTCCTCGTCGTTCAGTCCGATCCGCGGGACGCCGTGCAGCACCGCGATGGTCGCCGGGACGGCGCCGCCGGCCCGGATGATGTCCTCCACCTCGCGGGCGGTCTCGACGTTACGCGGGTAGGGCATGCCGTGGCTGATGATGGTCGACTCCAGCGCGACCACGGGCCGCCCGGTGGCCAATGCCTCGGCCACCTCGGGAGCCAGGGCGAGCATCGGGTGGGGCGTGGTCATCGGTGGGCTCCTCGGTGGTCGGACGGGGCGCGGCGCGCGAATCCAACCGTAGCGCGGCCGGGCCGGTCGGACGTCCCGGCCGGGCCTCCCGGGCTGTCGCTCTGTGAGAGATCGGCGCGCGATCTCGCCCACCGACCAGGATGGCTTGCCACCGTCCGGTGGTCGTGGGGTTGAATGCTGGTGTGCCTGCACAACCCATTGCCCTTGGCCAGTACCCGCCGCCCGAGCAGGTGATCGTGCACCTCAGCGACACCCATTTCGTCGCCGGGGGCGCGCCGCTGATGGGGGTGGTGGACCCCGATGGGAACCTCGCCCAGGCGCTGCGCGGGCTGTTGGCCAGCGGGCTGCGTCCGTCCGCCATCGTGGTGACCGGCGACATCGCCGACACCGGTGCCGCCGACGCCTATCAGCGGGTGCGGGCGATGCTCGAACCGGTCGCCGCCGAGCTGGGCGCGCGGCTGGTGTGGGTGATGGGCAACCACGACGACCGCGCCCGGTTCCGTGCCGGGCTGCTGGACGCCGAGCCCACCGAGGCGGAGGTGGACGCCGTCCACGACCTGGACGGGCTGCGGCTGATCGTCCTCGACTCCACCGTTCCCGGCCACCACTGGGGCCAGATCACCCCCGCGCAGCTGGAGTGGCTGGCAGGGGTGCTGGCGACGCCCGCCCCGCGGGGCAGCATCCTGGCGCTGCACCACCCGCCGCTGCCGATTCCGGTGCTCCTCTCCCAGCTGATCGAACTGCGCGAGCAGTCCTCGCTGGAGGCGGTGCTGGCCGGTTCGGACGTCCGGGCGATCATCGCCGGCCACCTGCACTACAGCACCTGGAGCAGCTTCGCCGGGATCCCGGTCTCGGCCGCAGCGGCGACCTGCTACACCACCGACCTGCTCGCTCCCGCGCCCGGCCTGCGGGGCCAGAACGGCGGCCAGGCGTTCAACCTGATCCACGTCTTCCCCGAGCAGATCGTCCACTCCATCGTTCCGCTCGGCGACCACCCGACCACCTTCCAGATCCCGGTCACCGACGAGCAGCTCACGATGCTCGCCCGGCTCAGCCCCGAGGAGCAGGAGGCGATCGCCCTGGCCAACGACCCGGACAACGCCTGATGGACTGGCGCAGCGTGATCGCTCTGCTGGCGAACCCCGAGACCCGCCGGACGCTGGCGCGGGTGATCCTGGACACCGAGCCCTCCGCCGACACCGCGCGCGCGGTCGAGCGCCTGAGCCAGGCCGGTCTGCTGACCGCTGACGGCCGGGTGGACGAGGACGCCCTGCGGGGGCTGCTGCGGGAGTCGGCGCGTCCGCCGGTCCGTGGCGTGGAGCGTTTCCTCACCCCGGACGGCCGGCTGATGGGGCTGCCGTCGAAGCCGGGGGAGCGGCTGGAGTTGCTGCGGCTGCTGGCGTCCCGCGTGCTGCAGCCGGGTGAGGTGATCGCGGAGAAGGTGCTGAACCAGCGGCTGGCCCGGTTCGACGACGACGTCGCCTCCCTGCGCCGGCTGATGGTCGAGGCAGAGCTGGTGGAACGCACCCCGACCGGCACCGAGTACGCCCTGGTCGACGACGCGCATTTCCCTAACCCGGGTTGAACACCGTCTCCAGCAGGGCGCCCCAGAAGCTGTACAGCGGCCACCGGTCGTCCGGGAACAGCCAGTGCGGCAGCCCCCAGCAGGTCAGGTAGACGATCGTCCAGCCGGTCCACCAGCGGCTGGCCACGTCCCGCAGGTCTCCGGCCATGATCAGCAGCGCCGACGCCATCACCAGCAGGTGAGCCCAGCGGCCGTAGTCCTCGGCGATGGCGTAGAGCGGGGCGACCGTGATCGCGGTGGCGGCGAACCAGGGCCAGTGCCGCCGCAGCCACGGTGAGGTGAGGACCGGGAGCAGCGCCAGCGGCAGCAACGCCAGGAACCACCAGTAGAGCGGGAACCGGATCGCGACCGCCGCCACCGCCTCCCCGAGCGGTTGGCCGAGCTTGGCGATGGCGCCGTCGCACAGCTCCGGGTTCAGCCCCCGGGCGACCACCCGGTGGCAGACCGCGGTCGCCGCCGCGACGCTTCCCGGGGCTGCCAGGCTGGCGAGGCCACCGGCCGCTCCCAGCCCCAGGACGCTCAGGGACGGCCAGCCGCGCAGCTCCGGTCGTCCGTCCGGCCGGCGGAGCAGGAAGAGCATCCCCGGGACGGCGAAGACACTCGCCTCCCAGGAGAACACCGCCAGCCCGAACACCCCGATCGCCGCGATCACGAGCACCCGGCGCAGCCGGTCGCCGGTGCTGCGACGGGCCCAGCCCAGCAGGGCGAGCGCGGCGAAGCCGATGATCTCCTTGCGCCAGCCGCCCTCGACGTCCCAGCCGACGAAGGGCAGCGCGGCCGGGCCGCAGGCCAGGGCGACCGCCGGCCAGGCGTAGCCGGTGCGGTGCAGGAAACCGACCGCGTAGGCCACCACCACGGCGTAGCAGGCGAGCTGGAAGCCGGCCAGGACGAACAGGACGGGTGTCCCGGCAGGGGTGGCGAACAGCGCCTCCCCGAACAACCCGCGCCGGACGAAGCCGCCGGCGTAGTTGATCAGCCAGTCGCCCACCCGGTAGGTGGCGCCCCCGGTCAGGATGTCGCGGGCGAGGTGGTCGGAGATCGCCCGCCAGAACGCCAACCCCAGCACCGCGTAGGCGACCGCGGCCCGCCCGAGCGCGCCGGCGTCGAGATGAGCGGCCGACGAGCCGGCTCCGTCCATCTCCGAATCCTCTCGCCCGAAACTGTCCGAGGTGTCCACCGAGCCAGCCGTCGTTCGTGGGCCCCCGTCCGATCGCTGCTCCATCTTTTGCCAAATACTCGACCTCCGCGACAGATATGTCGGCCAGGGTCGCTATCTGGCAAAAGTTGGTGCGCAGGGCCGCGTGCGTGCCTCAGCCGAGGGTGACCACCACGCGGTGGGTGCCGGATTCGGCGCGAGGGAGGCGGGCGATCGTCCGGGCGCGCTGGGCGTCCGGGACGGGGGCGAGCGGGGTGCCGTCCAGTTCGACGGAGGCGACGCCGGCGGAGACCCGGTTGGGGTTGCGGACCTCGATCTCGTAGGTCCCGCCCCGCCACTGCCGGGTGACGGTGAAACCCTCCCAGTCGGCGGGGATGCACGGGTCGATCACCAGGGCGTCGAACTCGGGGCGGACACCCAGGATGTACTTGGTGGCGGCGGTGTACATCCAGCCGGCGGTGCCGGTCAGCCAGGGGTTCTGCGCCTTGCCGAACCACTCGTGGTCACGGCCGTAGAGGAACTGGGCGTAGACGTACGGCTCGGCACCACGGACCTCGATGGAGTCATTGCCGTGGTAGGGCGCCAGCGCGTCGTAGTAGGCCATCGCCGCTTCGCCGCGGCCCAGCACGGTCTCGGCGATGATCGGCCAGGCGTTGGGGTGGCTGAAGATCGCGCCGTTCTCCTTCACGCCGGGGTAGACCCGGGTGACGTAGCCGATGGTGTCGTCCACCTGGGTGTAGCTCGGCCAGCACAGGTGGGTGCCGTACTCGCTGGCCAGGTGGGTGCGGACCGCGTCCATGGACGACTCCCCGCGCTGCCGGTCGGCGGCACCGGAGATCACCGCCCAGGCCATGTGCTCCAGGAAGATCTTCCCCTCGGGGCTTTCCACCGAGCCGATCTTCACCCCGTCGCGGGTGTAGCCGCGGATGTACCAGTCGCCGTCCCACAGTTCGCGGTTGACGTCCTCGGTGAGCTTGGCGGCGATCTCCCGCAGCCGCGCGAGTTCGCTCGTCCAGTCGTGGGACACCGGGGACGGTTCCTGCTGTCCCGGCTTGTCGGAGTCGGTTTCGAGGTGTTCGACCACTTCGGCGAGGGCGTTCGCCGCCCACAGGTGCAGGAAGCTGACCAGTGCGGTCTGTCCGCCGCCCAGGTTGAGGCAGTCGTTCCAGTCGGCCCGCAGGCCCTTGGCGATGCCGTTCTCGCCCACCTGCTCGGCGGTGAACTCGATCGCCCGCCTCAGGTGCTCGTACACAGTGGCCGGGGCCGCGTCGAACCGGGCGGCGGCCTCGCCCATCACGTCAGCCCGCTCTTCGGGGCTCAGTTCCGAGTCGGCGAACGGGATCACCTGGTCGAGGAAGGCCAGGTCGCCGGTCTCCTTGATGTACTCCAGCACCGAGGGCACCAGCCAGAGGTGGTCGTCGGAGCAGGCGTCCGCCAGCCCGTGGACGAGGTCACCGGCCTTCCCCGGCACCACGGTCGGCAGCTTCACCCCGACCGGGATGTCCTCCCGCTGGTTCTCGCTGAACAGCAGCGGGTCGAACAGGTGCAGGCCGTAGCCCCAGGACATCTGGCCGTGCAGCAGTTCCTCCATCCGCTGCCGCACCTTGCCGGGGTTGGTGTGCACCACGCTCATGATGTCCTGCGCGGTGTCGCGGTAGCCCAGCCCGACCCGTCCGCCCACCTCGACGAAGGAGGCGAACCGCGACCACACCACGCAGGTTTCGGCCTGCAGCAGGGTCCAGGTGTTCAGCAGGGTGTTCATCGCGGCGGACGGGGTCTGCAGCGCGAACACCGAGCGCTTGGCCTGCCAGTAGGCGGCCAGCTCGGCGATCGCGGCGTCCACCGCGGCCGGGTCGGCGTACTTGGTGCGTAGCCGGGTGCCGACCGCGCGGCGTCCGTAGCCCAGGACGTAGGCCAGCCGGACGGTCTCGCCCGGCGCCAGCGTCACCTGGTGGTGCAGCGCGCCGCAGTGGTTGCTGGTGGTGGCCTGCGAGCCGGAGCACTCGCCGCGCTCGACCGCGATCGGGTTGGTCTCGGTGCGGTAGGCGCCCAGGAAGGAGTCCCGCAGGGTGTCGAAGCCGATCGGGTCGGCGGTGGCGGTGAAGTAGTGGTAGGTCCAGGGCTCGTAGTAGAAGTCGTACTCCACCACCCCGTCGGCGTAGTCGGCGCCGGAGGCGTAGAGCGACATCTGGAAGTTCTCATTGTCGATCTGCACCGAGTGGAAGCTGAACTCCACGTAGCCGAACAGCGACAGGGTGCGCGGGGTGTCGCCGGTGTTGGTGAGGGTGACGTCCCACACCTCCGCGTCCTCCCCGATCGGGACGAAGACCCGCTGGCTCGCCTCGATCCCGCGGTAGTTGGATTCGAAGACCGAGTACGACAACCCGTGTCGGGTGCGGTAGCTCGCCGCACCCGATCCCTGAGGTCCGTCCGCAGGGCTGAATCTGTTCCTCGCTTCGCTCGTCGTGGGCGCGGATCCCCGTGCCTCGCGCGTCCGTCTCGAAGGGTCGTTCCCCGGGGCTTCGAGACTCGCGCTGCGCGCGACCTCAGCCACCGGATTGAGCGGCTTCCCCACCGGTTGCCAGGAGGCCGACCAGTAGTCGCCGTCCGCGTCGTCCCGCAGGTAGAGGTAGTGCCCGGGGCGATCCAGCGGCACCCCGTTGGGCCGGAACCTGGTCACCCGGCCCTGCTGGCTGGAGCGGTAGAAGCTGTACCCGCCGGCGTTCTGGTTGATGACGGTGCACCAGTCCTCGACGCCCAGGTAGTTGATCCAGGACGCCGGGACGTCCACCCGGTCGATCACGTACTCCAGGCGGTCATCGTCGAAGTGGCCGTAGCGCATGAGGTTCCTCGGTTGTGGTCTGGGACTGTTGTGGCGGACCGGGGGACGGTTCCCTGGTCCGGGTTGGACCGGAGAACCGTCCCCTGGTCTGGATTGGACCGCAGAACCGTCCCCTGGTCTGGATTGGACCGCAGACCCGTCCCCTGGTCCGGGTTGGACCGGAGAACCGTCCCCTGGTCCGGGTTGGACCGCAGAACCGTCCCCCGGTCCGGGTTCGTGTCGGTCCATTGCGCTGGTGCCTCACTGGGTTCCGGAGGCGAAGGCCTCCAGCCAGGCGATCAGCTGGTCGGCCTTCTCCGGGGTCTCGGCCTCGACGAACATCCGGAGCACCGGTTCGGTGCCGGAGAACCGGAGCAGTGCCCAGGAGCCGCCGTCCAGGTGGATCTTGATGCCGTCGTAGCTGTCGATCCGGGTGACCGGGTAGCCGGCGATCTCGGTGGGGGCGGCCGAGGCCATCCGGCGGGGGAGTTCCACCCGCAGGTCGGGGGTGGCCGGCACGCCGTGCTCCACCTGGTAGAGCCGCCCGGTGATGGCGTACACCTGTTCGAGCAGCTCGCTGAGGGTCTTGCCGGTCCGGGCCAGCATCTCCACCACCAGGGCGCAGGCGAAGACCCCGTCCTTGCCCTTGATGTGGCCGCGGATGGTCAGGCCGCCGGAACTCTCCCCGCCCAGGATGGCGTCGATCTCGTCCATCCCGGCGGTGATGTGCTTGAAGCCCACCGGCACCTCACGGTGCTCCTCGCCGAAGGCCTCGGCCAGCCGGTCCAGCAGGTGGGTGGTGGCCAGGTTGCGGACGACGCCACCGCGCTCCCCGCGCACCTCGTGCAGGTACCAGTAGACCAGCAGCAGCAGGTCGTTGGTGGAGATGTAGCGGCCGTACTCGTCGATGATCGCGATCCGGTCGGCGTCGCCGTCGGTGGCCATCCCGAGGTCGAACCGCCGGCCCGAGTTCCGCACGATGTCGATCAGGGTGGAGAGCCGCTCCGGGTCGGGGGCGGGGGAGCGCCCGCCGAACAGCGGGTTGTGCCGCTCGTGGATGAACTCGGTGCGCACCCGGGCGTCCGACAGGATGGTGCCCAGGGTGAGCTGGGAGGTGCCGTACATCGCGTCCACCACCACCCGCAGGCCGGCCTGCCGGATCACCGACACGTCCACGATCTGCTCGATCGCGTCGATGTAGGCGTTGGTCAGGTCGACCTCCCTGACCAGCCCGACCGAGGTGGCCAGGCCGAGCTCGATCGACACCACGTCGGCCTGGGTGAGCGAGTTCGCCTCGGCGGTGAGCGCGTTGGTCTCGTCCTCCAGCGGCAGCGAGCCGTCGCTGCGGAACACCTTCAGCCCGTTCCACTGCGCGGGGTTGTGCGAGGCGGTGAAGATCAGGCTGTAGGCGGTGCCCAGGTGGGGTGCGGCGAAGGTGACCAGCGGGGTGGGGACGTCCTCGGCCAGCAGGTGGACGCCGATCCGGTTGCCCGCGAACACCTCGGCCGCGGCCTTCACCGACTCGCGGGAGAGGAACCGCCGGTCGCCGCCGATCACCACTCCCAGTGACTCCCGGCCGGTGCGGGTGATCTCGTTGGCCAGCGCCTGGCAGAGCCGCCGGACGTTGTGGATGGTGAAGCCCTCGCCGATCAGCGCGCGCCAGCCGCCGGTGCCGAAGGCGATCTCGCCGGTCTCCACCGCGTGCTGCGGGGCGAACAGCCGGCGCAGCACGATGTCGGCCGCGGCCTGCAGTTCGGCGTCGGTGTTGATGTCCTGCACCTCGCCGGCGTCCACGATCGCGTAGGACGCCAGCGTCCCGCCCTGGCCGATCAGCCGCCGGGCCAGCTCGGTCAGCCGGTGCTCGCCGCTGGCCGCCATCGCGTCCAGCCCCGGGATCAGGATGGCGTTGTCGACCACGTAGGCGCCGACGTTGACCTCGGTGATCCGCTCGCTGGATTCGGAGAGGTCGGTGTCCTCCACGATGCCCACGATCCGGCCGTGGTCGCGCTGGATCCGGCCGTAGCCGTCGCCGTCGGTGAGCACCGCGGTGAGCAGGGAGAACTGGGCGGCCTTCAGCCGGTGCCGCCACAGCAGGCCGCGCAGCGAGGCGGCGCGCAGCAGCGGCGTGTCACCGTAGGCGATCAGCACGTCGCCGGTGAAGCCGGCCAGCTGGAACCGGGCGCAGCGGACGGCGTCACCGGTCCCCGCCTGGGTGGTCTGCACCACGTACGTCCACCCCTCGCCCAGGTGCTCGCGGACGGAGTGGTCGTGCTCGGCGACCACCACGATCACGTCCGACTGCGGGACGACCGCGGTGACATTGGCCAGGGTCTGTTCGATCACCGTGGACCCGATTGAGGTGAGCGCCGAGGGAGCTTGCTCGCTCGGCCGAGCCGATTGAGGGTCTTGACGAGCGGAGCGAGGAACAGAGCCGGCGAGCGGACGCAGCAGCAGGTCGCGGGTGGCCTGGTCGTGGCCCGCGGCCAGTACCACCGCCTTGAGCGGACGCGGAGCAGGTGGGATGGACATCAACCCTCCAGGGTCGGGACGGGTACATCAGCCAGGCTACGGCCGACCAGGGCGGCGCCGAGGGCAGCGACCGGGGAGCCGGTGGGCAGGGTCACCAGCCGGTCCTGGATCGCCAGCCGGGTGAGGAAGGCGGAAGCGGCCGCGCGGCGCCGCAGCTCCGCCACCACCGCCGTCCGCAGCCAGGGCGCGGCGGACACCACCCCGCCGCCGAGGGCGATCGCGGTCGAGTCGTAGGCGACCACCACCAGGGTGAGCGCGGTCGCCAGCGCGGCGACCAGCCGGGCCCGTTCGGCGACCGCGACCGGGCGCGGGTCGGTGTCGAGTTCGGCCAGGGCGAGTCCGCGGGCGGCCAGGCGGGGGGCGAGGTACTGCCCGCCCAGGGTGGTCTCCAGGCAGCCGCGCTGCCCGCAGCCGCACGGCTCCCCGGCCGGATCGATCGCCAGGTGGCCGAACTCGCCGGCGCCGTTGCGCAGGCCGCGCACCAGCCGGCCGTCGCTCACCGCGGCGGCCGAGAGGCCGGTGCCGAGGTTGAGGTAGGCCAGGTCGCGGGCCGAATCGCCGAGCACCAGGCCGGCGCCCAGCGCGGTCGCCTTGAGGTCGTTCTCGATCCGGACCGGCACCGGGAAGTCGTCGGCCAGCAGCCCCGCCAGGTCGCAGTGGGCGATCCCCAGGTTGACCGCGGTCTGGACGATCCCCCGGGTGTGGTCGACCAGCCCGGGGATGCCCAGGCCGACCGAGGTGAAGGATTCCGGCGTGCCGCCGACGGCCACCGACAGCTCCCCGGCGAGCTCCAGGACGGTCGCCCGCACCCCTTCCTGGGTCGGCGCGGTGGCCAGCACGAGGTCGGCCACCACCCGGTCGGCGGCGTCCAGCACCAGGCCGTGCGCCTTGGTGCCGCCGATGTCGATCCCGAGGCTCAGCAGCTGTCCGTCGGTCACGGCGTCAGCCCTTGACGGCGCCGGCCACCAGGCCGGAGGTGAGCCGGCCCTGCACCAGCAGGAAGAAGACGATCACCGGGATGGCGACCAGCGTCGAGGAGGCCATCACCTGGCCCCAGTCGGTGGCCCGGTTCGCGCTCTGCAGGATGAACGTCCGCAGCCACAGCGGCAGCGTCATGGCGTCCTCCTTCTGCAGGATGACCAGGGCGATGGTGAACTCGTTCCAGCACTGCAGGAAGGCGTACACGCCCGAGGCGACCAGCCCGGGGGCGAGCAGCGGGAAGGTGACCCGGAAGAAGGCCTGGGTGCGGGTGCAGCCGTCCACCATCGCGGCCTCCTCGAGGTCGGCCGGGATGCCGGCGACGAAGCCGCGCAGCATCCAGATCGTGAACGGGATCACCGCCGCCATGTACAGCAGCGAGATGCCGATCACGGTGTTCAGGCCGATCACCCCGCCGGTCGCCTCGCCCAGGGTGCTCATCAGCTTGTACTGGGCGATGAACAGGCCCTCGGCCGGCAGCATCTGGATGAACAGCAGCGCGAGCACGAACGAGGTCCGGCCGCGGAACTTGAACCGGCTGATCGCCAGCGCGCCCAGGAAGGCGAACAGGATGCAGACCGCGACGGCGAGCAGGGTGATGGTAAGGCTCATCCGCAGCGCGCCGAGGAACTTGCCGTCGGCCAGCACGGCGGCATAGTTGTCCAGCGAGCCACCGAACGGCAGGAAGCTGGGAATCGCGGATTCGAGAACCGCATTGGGCAGCAGCGAGGAGTTGAGCATCCAGTAGACCGGGAAGATCCAGGCCAGGGCGATGATCACGGTGAGGGCGCTCAGCAGCACCCGTCCCAGCCGGAACCTGGTGCGGGGCGGCGCGGGGACGGTGGCCCGCCGGCTCGGGGATGCGGTCATGTCAGTTGTCCTCCTTCAGCAGTTGGACCACGTAGAACGAGCTCAGCACGATGGTGAGCAGTAGGACGAAGACCGACAGCGCGGATGCCATGCCGAAGTCGCTGGAGGCGACGCCGAGCCGGTAGATGTAGGTGCCGAGCAGGTCGGTGGAGGCGATCGGGGCGCCGGCGTCCTGCAGCATCCGGATCTGGGTGAACACCCGCAGATCCCAGATCAGCTGGAGCAGCAGCACGATCATCAGCACCGGCCGGATCATCGGCAGGATGATGTGGAAGAAGCGGCGGGTGCCGTCCGCGCCGTCCAGCTGGGCGGCCTCCAGCACCTCGTCGGAGACCTGGGTGAGGCCGGCGTAGACCGAGAAGGCGACGAACGGCACCGACATCCACACCACGATGATGGTGGCCACCGCGAAGAAGCTGAGCGGGCTCTCCAGCCAGTTGTGGTTGGTGAAGTCACCCCCGAGCAGGTTGAGCAGGTAGTTCACGACGCCGCGGTGCCAGTTGAAGATCCAGGTCCAGACCGTCATCACCGCGACCACGGGCATCGCCCAGGCGATCAGCAGGGAGATCTGCAGGGCGAGCCGGACGGCCCTGCCGACGGCGTTCATCAGCAGCGCCAGCAGCACGCCGATCACCACGGTGAGCACGGCGTTGACGGCCATGAACAGGATGGACCGCAGCACCACGCCCCAGGTCTCGGGGTTGCTGAATACGCCGACGTAGTTCTCCAGCCCGACGAACTCCGGCGGCTTGCCGAACTGCTGGGCCAGGCCGAAGGTCTGGGTCGAGGTGATGAGTTGCCACACGAGTGGGTAGCCGAGGGCGAAGAGCAGGACGACGGTCGCCGGCAGGATCAGTGCGTACGGGGCGAGCCGTCCGAGCCGGCGGGCGCGGGAGGCCGGAGCGCCCGGCGCGGCCTCGACCGGCGTGGTGCGGGTCTGGGTGGTCATGGCTGCCGTTTCGGTCGGGACGGGTGGGGGTGGCGGGGCCTGGGAACGGACAGGCCCAGGCTAGGCGCCACGGGAGGTCACTCCCGGGCATGGGGCTGGCCGAGTCCCGCCGGTCTCCTGACGACAGGGACGGGACCCGGCCAGCATGTCAGCTCACTTCAGGTTGAGCATCGGGGTGAAGATGGCGTCGTACTCGGCAGCCAGTGCCTTGACGTCGCCGCCCTCGGCGATCTTCTGGAAGAACTCCTCCAGCTTCAGCGAGCCCTCGATGGCGGCCCAGCCCGGCGCCGCCGGGGTCAGCTTGGAGTTGCTGGCCGACTCCACCAGCGCCTTGGCGAACTGGTCGTCGCCCATCGCCGAGACGTAGTCGGAGTTGGCCGGGCCGAGCCCGTTCTCACCCAGCATCGTCTGGTACTCCGGCGAGAAGATGATCCGCAGCAGTTCGCGGGCACCTTCCTGGTTCTTGCTGGCGGCGGAGATGCCGATGTTGGAGCCGCCGGCGAAGACCGGGGCGGGCTTGCCGTCGTTGCCGGGGAGGACGAAGTTGCCGAAGATCTCGTCGTTCCACTGGTTGACCAGCTTGCCCTCGTCGTTCTTCACCACGTCGCCGATCGACCAGTGCGCCCAGCCCGGAGCCATGACGGTGGCGGCGGACAGGGACACCTCGACGTCCTTGTCACCTTCCTTCACGGTGCCGGAGTCGTTGAGGTAGGTGTACACGCTCTGGTCGGTCATCGTGCGGGGAGCGCGGGAGGCGTTCTTCTGGATGTCCTGGATCTGCTCCAGGCCCTTGATGGTGTTCGGGTCCGACAGGGTGGAGACCCACTGGCCGTTCTCCTGCTTGGCCAGGTCACCGCCGTTGGCGAAGATCCAGGAGATGCCGTTGCGCCAGTCCTGGCCGCCCAGGAAGAAGCCGGAGAAGTCCTTGATCTTCCGCGGGTTCTTCTCGGTGATGGTCTTCACCGCGGCGTTGAACTCGTCCAGCGTCTTGGGGACCTCGACGCCGGCCTCCTTCCACACGTCCTTGCGGTAGAACATGTAGCGGGAGCCGAAGTAGTACGGCAGGGCGAACTTCTTGCCGTCCACCGCGCCGACGTCGACGAAGGACTGCAGCAGCTTGGCGCCGCCCAGTTCCTCGTACAGGTCGGAGACGTCGGCGAAGGCGCCGACGTTGGTGAAGGTCGGTGCCTGGGTGTTGCCGATCTCGGTCACGTCCGGGGTGTTGTTGGCGTCCGGCAGCGAGGTGGTCAGCTTGGCGATGATGTCACCCCAGGTCTGCTCCTCGATGGTCAGCGTCGCACCGGTGCGCTTGTTGTACTCGGCGATGAGGTAGTCGCGCAGCGCCTGCGGGGTGTCGCCGCCGATCAGCCAGAAGGTGATGTCCTGGCCGGCGGGTGCCGGAGCGTCGGTGGACGGAGCCGCTTCGGTGGGGCTGCTCGGTGGAGGCGTGGTGTTGGCAGGGGTGCCGGCACAGGCACCCAATGCCAGGGCAGACGCGGTGAACAAAGCCACCGCGGCCAGCTTCTTCTTCATGGTTTTCCTTTCGGTTCGGACCTGGTGGCCGGACTGTGGGTTGGGGGAGTGCCGGTTCATGACACTCCCAGTTGGATACGACGGACGAGCGCGACGGCGCCGAGCAGGACGGCGTCGTCCCCCAGCGAGCTCAGGCTCAGCCTGACCTCGCCGCGGAAGTCGGAGTGGGTGCGTTCGGTGACCACCTGCTGGGCGGCGGTCAGCAGCGCGCCGTCCACCAGGTCGGTGGGGCCGCCGATCACGATGTCGTTGAGGTCGAGCATGCCGACCACGGGGGAGAGCGCCATCCCGAGCCGGCGACCGGCCTCGGTGAGCACCTCCTCGGCCTCCTCGGCGGTCGCCGCGGCCATCCGGCGCCGCAACGACGGCACCGACAGCCAGGTCTCCAGGCAGCCGTTCTTGCCGCACGGGCAGGGGGTGCCGCCGTGCTCGATCACGACGTGACCGATCTCGCCGGCGGCGGCGGAGGTTCCGGTGACCACCGAGCCGGCGATCAGCAGGCCGGCGCCGACACCGCGGGAGATCTGGATCCGGATCAGGTTGGCCGGGCCGGCGGCGAAGGCGCGTTCGGCGAGCACCGCGACGTTGGCGTCGTTCTCGACGTGGATGGGCAGCCCGAGGGCGTCGCTGAGCCGCTGCTGCAGCGGCAGGCCGTGCCAGGCCAGGTTGGGGGCGGCGATGATGGTGCCCTGCCGATCGACGGTGCCGGGGCTGCCGACGCCCAGGCCGAGGATCGGACGGGTCGCGCTGCCGATCAGCTCCTTCGCCAGGTCGAGCACCGCCTGGTAGGCGGCCTCGCCGGTGCTCACGTCGAGGTCGCGCTGGGCGAGTTCCCGGGCCTGGCCGCGCAGCCCGAACACCCCGCCGGAGATGATCCGGGGAGCGGAGAGATCGAGCGCGACGATGTCGCGGCCGTCGTCGCGCACCGAGAGCATGGTGGCCGGCTTGCCGGGCCGGGAGTCGGCGGTGACGCCGGTCTCGACCACCAGTTCGTCGGCCATCAGCTGGGAGACCAGGTCGGAGATGGTGACCCGGGTCAGGCCGGTGCGGCGGGCGAGGTCGGCGCGGGAGAGGCGGGGTTCGTCCTGGAGCGACTGCAGCACCAGCGCGAGGTTCTGCCGCCGGCCGTCCTCGGGCCGGGTGGAACGCGGTCCGGCACCGGGATGGCGGTGCGAACTCGCGGCGCGTCGCTGCTGCATGTTTGTTAGTAAACTTTACGAACACATGCTGAGCAAGCAACAACCCACTTCGTGACCAGATCGTTACCTGATCCCGAAGAGGGAGGTCCAGCGGCCGGGTCGTGCCGGCCGGCGGGTGCGGGACGGGCGCGCTACGTAAGGCCACCTCCGGGTCGTGCCGGAGTCCCGCCGGCGAAGGCCGCGCCGATCGCGGCAGCGGGGACGTCCACGGGGAGCAGCCGGAACCGCTCCGCGAGCCTGAGGGACGCGATGAACGGCGAGGCCTGCTCCCAGCGGGCGATCGCTCGCCGCACCCCGGACCCGAGCTGCTCGCCGAGCTGGCTGAGCCCGCCGCCGATCACCACGTCGTCCACGTCGACGGAGAGCGCGAGCAGGCGGACGGCCTCCGCGACCCCGGTGAACAGCCGGTCGCGGACCACTGTCGCCGCCGGATCGCCCGTTGCGGCGGCCCGGAAGAGGGCTCGCGCCGGCAGCGGGTCGTCGCTGGGCCACTGCCGGGCGATCCCGGATCCCGAGGTGAACAGCTCGAGGCAGCCGCGCTGGCCGCACTTGCAGGGGGGGCCGGCCGGATCCACCGGGATGTGCCCGATCTCGCCCGCCACGCCCAGCACGCCGCGGCGCAGCTCGCCGTCCAGGACGAGTCCGGCGGCCAGGCCGGTGCCGAGGTTGAGGTAGGCCATGGAGGCGGTGGGCCCGCGCCCGAGCAGGTGGAAGGCGCCCAGCGCCGCGGCGTTGACGTCGTTCTCGACGTGCACGTCCCGCCCCAGCCGACGCTCGAGCTGGGCGCCGAGGTCGAGGGTCTCCAGCCCGAGGTTGACCGCGTGCTTCACTTCGCCGCTGGCCGGATCCACCGAGCCGGGAATGCCGATCCCCAGCGCCGTCACGTCCGTCACCCGGACGCCGGCGTCGGCCGACAGCCGGCGCACCGCCTCGACGGAGGTGTTCAGGACGGCGTCCGGGCCGAAGCCGGTTGGGAGCCGGACGGAGCGGGCGACGCCGCCGCGCTCGTCGAGCGCGACCGCGTTGGTCTTGGTGCCGCCGATGTCCAGGCCGATCCGCACTGACGTCCCTCCCGCGGAACTTACTTTGATCACTCACTAAAGTCTGAGCCCCACCATAATGGGAGCGGAGGCGAACCGCAACGCCCGGAGGGGAACGAGATGAGGGCCAGCCAGGGGGAGATCCGACGGGCCAATCGGACCCGGGTGCTCCAGCTCATCATGAGCGGCCATGGCAGGGAGTCCCGCGCGAGCATCGCCCGTCGCACCGGGCTGACCTCGGCGACGGTCTCGTCGATCGTCGCCGACCTGATCGAGGACGGCTTCGCCGAGGACGGTGGGGTGGCCGAGAGCACCGGTGGCAAGCCGGCCACCCTGCTGCGGATCGATCGGCGGCAGCGCCTGATCGGCGCGATCACCTGTGACCGCTACCGGGCCCGGAGTGCCCTGCTCGATCTCAGCGGCGCGGTCGCCGCGCCGCCGCGGGCCCACCCGATGGTGCGCTCCGGGCGGGCGGTCGTCGACATCCTGCGGGAGCTCGAAGCCGACGCCGGCGGGAAGCTGCTGGCGGTGGGGATCGCGATTCCCGGTGCGGTGTCGGGCGAGGTGGTGCACGAGAGCGTCCAGCTCGGTCTGCGGGAGGTCGACCTCGGGCTGCTGGCCGGGGGCGTCACGACGCCGTTCCACCTGATCAACGACGCCGATGCCGCGGCCCTGCAGGAGTACTCGCTGCGGGGCACCCCCCGTAGCCAGCTGCTGATCACGCTCGGACACGGCACCGGCGCCGGGATGATCTTCGACGGCGAGCTCCATCGTGGCGCCAGCGCGCGGGTGGGGGAGATCGGCCATGTCCGGATCGATGCCTCGCCCGACGCGCCGCGGTGCCGCTGCGGCCGGCACGGCTGCCTGGAACGGCTCACGGCCATCCCGTACCTGCTCGACCTTCCCGAGGACG
Organism: Actinomycetes bacterium; assembly: GCA_023393755.1. GTDB lineage: Bacteria > Actinomycetota > Actinomycetes > Propionibacteriales > Propionibacteriaceae > Propionicimonas. The sequence goes on from JAEXCA010000125.1 coordinate 20,236, forward strand.
CGGATCTCGACACCGCCGACATCGAGGGGCTGGCGGTCCTGCCGGAGCACGCCGCGGCCATCGACCGGGCGGCGCGGGCGCTCTCCTCGGCGATCCTGATGACCTACGCGGCCATCGACGTGCCGCACGTCATCCTGGGCGGCATGGCCCCCAGGCTCGGCGGCTGGTTCATCGACCGGGTACGCGACCACTGCCGCGAGGAGCACCCGGTGGGGGCCTCGATGGTCGAGATCGACTACGCGGTCGCCACCGCGTCCGACCACTTCCGCGGCGCCGCGGAGCACGCGCTGCGCGAGCAGCTCGGCATCTCCTGGGGCTGACCGACCGTCCGCGATCGCAGCGGGCGGCCGCAATTCGGTGCAGGATGGGGACAGCAACCCAGAGGAGCAGCCATGCAAGCCATCGCCTACGCCATCGACTCGCCCACCGGGCGGTTCGCCCGCACCACCATCGAGCGGCGGGAGCCTGGGCCCACCGAGGTGCTGTTCGACATCGCCTTCGCCGGGATCTGCCACTCCGACATCCACACCGCCCGCGGCGAGTGGGGGCGGGTGACCTACCCGCTGGTACCCGGGCACGAGATCGCCGGCATCGTCCGCCAGGTGGGGTCGCAGGTGACCGGGTTCTCGGTCGGCGACCGGGTCGGCGTCGGCTGTTTCGTGGATTCCTGCGGTGACTGCGAGCAGTGCCGGGCCGGGCGCGAGCAGTTCTGCGAGGTTCCCGGCGGAACGGTCTGGACCTACGACGGCGTCGGCCGGGACGGGCTGCCCACCGCCGGCGGGTACTCCACCTGCATCACGGTCGAGCAGGACTACGTGCTGCGGATCCCCGACGGCATCGACCTGGCCCAGGCCGCCCCGCTGCTCTGCGCCGGGATCACCACCTACTCGCCGTTGCGTCGCTGGGGAGCCGGTCCCGGCAAGCGGGTCGCCGTGATCGGGATGGGCGGGCTGGGGCACATGGGCGTCCAGCTCGCCGCGGCGATGGGCGCCGAGGTCGCGGTGATCAGCCAGACCCGCGCCAAGGAGGCGGACGGACGCCGGTTCGGCGCCACCGAGTACTACGCCACCAGCGAGGAGGGGACGCTGCGCAGCCTGCGTGGCAGCTTCGACCTGATGATCAACACGGTCTCGGCCGGGGTGGACTTCAACCGGCTGCTGGGCTGCCTGAAGGTGGGCGGGGCGCTGGTCGACGTTGGCCTGCCCGAGCACCCGGTGGAACTGCGGTTGAACGCGCTGATCGGCGGCAACCGCATCCTGGCCGGCTCGAACATCGGCGGCATCGCCGAGACCCAGGAGATGCTCGACTTCTGCGCCGAGCACGGCCTGGCCGCCCAGGTCGAGATCATCGGTGGCGAGGACATCAACGATGCCTACGACAAGGTGGTGGCCTCCGGGGTCCGCTACCGCTACGTGATCGACACCAGCACCTTCGCCTGACCGGGCCCAATGGGCGAGTTCGACCCCTCCGCGTCCCCGCTCAAGCCGTGACCAAAGTGGTTGTCCCACGTTCCGTATCGCCCTTCGTCAAGGTGTGATCGAAGGGGTCTGGCCACCGCTTTGGACACAGCTTGACGCTCAGCCGAGACCGAGCGGGGTCGCCGGCACCAATCGCGCATCCGCGCCGCATATCGCACCGCTGCCGGCGCCGGCCATCGCCAGTCGCGCATTGACGCCGCATATCGGCGTACTCCGGCCGCCGAAAAGCGGTGCGATTGTGCGGTTGAGCCGGAGGCGGCCGCAGGCCGGCTTGATAAGCGGTCTGGTTGCGCTGAGGCCAGCCCGACAAGCTCCTCAGACGGGTTCGGCGACCGCCGCCATCACCGGGCGCAACGCCAGCCACCACTGCTGGCGGGGACGCCGGAACTCCAGGTCGAGGTCGTCGTTCAGGTGTGCGACCGGGAACCGGTGGATGGCCCCGTCGGTCAGTCCCAGGTAGTGGCTGGACGAGGTGCCGGCGGCGAACTCGTCGTCCAGCGCGTGCAGCGCGTGGGAGACCAGCCGGGCGGCCAGCAGCCGGTCGGCCGGGGTCGGGGAGGCGCCCTGCTGGACGTGCCCCAGCACCGCCTGCCGGACGTCGTACTGGTCGCCGCCCTCCTCCTCCAGCACCCGGGCGATGAAGTCGGTGGTGTAGAGCGGGTTGGCCTCCTCGTTGCGGACCGCGAGGAAGAGCTTGCGGCCGGCGGCGAAGCTCTCCCGCAGCCAGGCGACGTCCGCTTGCAGAGCGGCCAGGCTGAGCCCCTGCTCGTGCAGGTAGACCCGCTCGGCGCCGCCGGCCAGCCCGCTGACCAGCGCCAGGAAGCCGCAGTAGCGCCCCATCGTCTCCACCACGAAGGCGCGCCTGGCGGCGGCGCCCGACACCTTCAGCCGATCGATCGCCTCGGTGATCACGTTCAGCGCGGTGTCGCTGCCGATCGACAGCTCCGAGCCGGGCAGGTTGTTGTCGATGGACGCCGGCACGCACACCATCGGGATCCGCAGCGCCGGGTAGCGATCCCGCTCCCGGTCGAGCAGGTGGACGGCCTGGTAGCCGTTCCAGCCGCCGATCATCAGCAGCGCGTCCACCCGGTGTTCCTCCAGCGCCCGGCTGATCGGGTACAGGTCGGCCGCGGCCGGCATGGTGCGGCGCACGCCGAGTTCGGCGCCACCGTCGGCCAGCCAGCCCTCCACCTCGGCCCAGCCCAGCTCGTCGATCGCCCCCGCGCGCAGCCCGGCGAAGCCGTCCCGCACCCCCAGCATGGTGTGGCCCCGCCGGATCCCCAGCCGGACGGCGTAGCGGGCGGCCGAGTTCATCCCGGGCGCCAGGCCCCCGACGTGCAGGATCGCGATCCGCTTGGGACCACCGGGGACGGTTCCGGGGCCACCCGGGACGGTTCCGGGACCAGCAGGAACCGTCCCCGGTGGTCCCGGGTCGACGAGTTCCCGCAGGATGCCGGCCATTTCGGTGAAGGCGCCGCCGCGGTAGGCCATCGCCCGGGCGTACTCGCCGGCGGCGATCAGCTCGGGCACCTCGCGGGTGCGGGCCACGGCCTCGATCAGCGGCACCCTGACCACCTGGTTGCCGTGGAAGCCGATCACCGGGCCGACGCCGCCCGGGGTCGCCGCCAGCACCTCGTTGGCCGCCTCGTAGCCCAGCCAGGTGGACGCCCAGCGGTCGTAGGCGCTGGGGGCCCCGCCGCGCTGGACGTGGCCGAGGATGGTCACCCGGGTGTCCTCGCCCAGCCGCTCCTGCAGCACGTCCCGCACGTACCCGGACGAGATCGGCTCGCCGGCCCGATCCCGGGCGCCCTCGGCCACCACCACCATGGTGTCGCGGCGGCCGTTGGCCCGGGCCTGCCGCAGCGCGGCGCACATCGCGTCCTCCCAGCCCGGTTCGGGCGGGGTCTCCGGGATCAGGACGTAGTCGCAGCCGCCGGCCACCGCCGCCATCAGCGCCAGGTAACCGCAGTGGCGTCCCATCACCTCGACCACGAAGCAGCGTTGGTGGCTGGCCGCGGTGCTGGCCAGCGCGTCGATCGCCTCCAGGATGCGGTGCAGGGCGGAATCGGCCCCGATGGTGGTGTCGGTGCCCACCAGGTCGTTGTCGATCGAGCCGACCAGCCCGGCGAACATCAGCGCGGGATGGGCATCGGCGGTGGCCCGGTCGAGCTCACCCGCCTCGACCAGCTCGGCCAGCAGCGCCGGCCAGTCCGCCCGGAACTGATCCAGCCCGGAGAGCGAGCCGTCCCCGCCGATCACCACCAGCCGGTCGATGCCGTGCCGCAGCAGGTTGCGGGCTGCCCGGCGGCGCCCCTCCCATTGGCGGAAGTCCTGGCTGCGGAAGGTGCCGATCACGGTGCCGCCGCGGTGCAGGATGCTGCTGACGTCCTCCCAGCCGAACTCGCGGATGCCCTCCCCGCCGTCCACCATGCCCTGGAAGCCCTCGTAGATCGCCGAGACCCGGGCGCCGCGGCTCAGCGCGGTGCGGACCACGGCCCGTACGGCGGCGTTCATGCCCTGGGCGTCGCCCCCGCTGGTGAGGATGCCCAGATGGGGCCGGCCGGCTGTGGTCATCGGTTCTCCGGATCGCTGGAAGGTCGTGACCATCTTGCCGACCGGTGCCGCCCGGCGTCCAAGACCCGGCGTGGGCGCGTCAGGAGTTGGCCTGCTCGACCGGGGGCGGCTCGACCATCCGCGCCCGGGGGGTCACCAGCGGGCTCGACGGCAGTGGATCGGGAACCGTCCGGACCGGGTTCCCGGTCTTCACCGGCGTCGGGGTCGGGGTCGGAGTCGGAGTGGGCAGTGGCTCGACCGGGATCGGGCCGGGCACGACGGGAGCCTGGATCGGCGGCCGCTGCTGTACCGGACGTTCCGGAGCGCTGGTGGACGGCTGATCGTTCGCGGACGGGGCCGGCGCGGACGTGGTGGGCTTGGCGGACGGCGCCGGGGTGGACTGGGCCTGGTCACGGCTCGGGCCGGACGGCCGGCCTCCCTGGGGCGCACGGCTGCTCTGCTGCGGCGCGGGCGTCGGGTCGGGCCGGGCCGGGGCCTGGCCCGGCTGGCGGGGGTGCGGGGCGGGATCCACCAGGTCGGGCACCACTGGCGGAATGTGCGGCAGGTCGGCCGGTGGGGCCGGGTTGTCCGTCACACCCGGGCCGCGTGGCGTGGGCGCCGGGGTGGGGCCGGTCGAGGCGGAACTCTGCAGGGTGGTGCTGGGGGGCGCGACGAGCACGCCGGCGGCCAGGCAGGCTACCGCCACCAGCCAGAAGCGACCTCGCATCACGCGTTCCCCCTGCTGAACTCGAATCGAGTCTAGCGTCCGGTCACCAGCCTGCCCAGCGGCTCAACTCGTCGTCGAGGTTCCGCCACGCGGCCTCCTGCCAGTCCCGGCGCCCCACGTCGGTGTGGAAGAGCGGCGCGAGGGCGCGCAGCCGGCGCAGCACCTGCACCCGTCCGCGCCGGAAGTCGGCGTCGGAGAGGTGGCGGTACTCGGGGCGGACATCCCGGACGTAGACGTGGTAGCGGCCCGGTGGCTGACCCAGGACGGACAGGTCGGCGTCCACCATCACGGCCCCGGCGATGTCCCCCGGCTCGACCAGATGGGACGCGGTGAGCCGCACCAGCCGGGCCACCTCGGCCACCTCGGCCGCGGGCAGGAGACCGGCGCGCCGGGTCTCGGCCAGCTGCGCGGACTCCTCCTCGTCCCGCCCGGCGCGCCCGGCGTGGACCGCGTCGTGGAACCACAGCGCCAGCCGCACCGGGCGCCCGGGAGTTCCGCCGGTCACCCGGTCCGCGGCGTCCAGCGCCTGGGCGAGATGCCGGACGTCGTGGTAGGCCCGGTGCGGCTCCTGCCAGCGGGCCAGCAGTTGGTCGCCGAGGGCCGGCGCGCCCGGCAGCAGTTCCTGCCACCCCCGGCCCAGACCGCCGAGCACCTGCGCTGGCTTCGGCGTCCGGTCCGCCGGGCGGACCCGCAGGCCGCCGGCCCGCAGCCGGCGGAGCAACTCCTTCTCGGGCACCGGCTGGGCGCCGAGCGCGATCAACTCCGCATACCGCCGTTCCGGGACGTCGTAGTGATCGTGGTCGAAGGCGCCGACCGGCAGCCCGGCGGCGGCGGCGAAGGCGTGCAGTTCGTTCAGGCTGGTGTCGGAGACCAGGTGGGCGAACCGGGTGCCGTGCGCCGGCCAGCGCGGTGGGTCGACCAGGATCGCCAAGCTCAGCTCGCCGGGTTGGCGAACAGCGCGACGAACCCGGCGTCGGCCAGGACGTGGAAGCCGGCGGTCAGCAGGGCCATCGCCCGCGGCGCGTCGTCCGGGATGTCCAGCCGATCGACGTCCAGCGCCACCACCCGGAAGTGGTAGTGGTGTGCCGGGTCGCCGGGCGGCGGCCACGGGCCGCCCCAGCCGGGGACGCCGTAGTCGGTCGGCCAGTCGCGGGTACCGGCCGGTAGCGCGCCGCCGGCCGGCAGCGAGGTGACCTCCGGTGGGATGTCGGTCAGCACCCAGTGCCACCACCCGCTGCCGGTGGGGGCGTCGGGGTCGTAGCAGGTGATCATGAAGCTGCGGGTGCCCGCCGGGGCGTCGCCCCAGGTGAGGTCGGGGGCGAGGTTCTCCCCACCCACCCCGCTGTGGGCGTACCGCAGTTCGATGGTGGAATCGGCCGGAATCGCGGCGCTGCGCAGGAACACGGTTCTCCTCCTTCTTGCCTGCGCTTCAGCCTAGGCCCCGCCGCCGCCGTTCGAAGCCTCCCGCCCGGGGCGGGTCGGGGCAGGGGTGGACGTCCTTCGGCGGCGCGGACTTCGAAGCCTCCCGCTCGGGGGGCGGGTCGGCAGCCCGCCGCGCGGTGGTGTGCGGCGCGGTCGAAGCGCCATGATGGGCGTCATGCGCCGAGCCGAACTGCCGGACCTGGGGGAGCACCAGGTGGTGTTCAGCCTGCCCGGGGCGGACGACGACGACCTGGTCGCCGCCTGCGAGGTGCTCTGGCAGGAGGGCCACCGGGTGTGGTCGGTGCCCCCCGCCCGGATCGACGATCTGGCGGTGCTGCGGACGGTGTTCGGACGCCGCGCGCTGCTCGGCGTTCACGACCTGACCGACGCGACCCAGACCGCCGCCGCGGTCGCCGCCGGGGCCGGACTACTGGCCAGCGTGTACTGCCTGCCCGAGGTGGTCGCGGCCGCGGACGGGGTGCCGGTCGTGCTCGGCGGGCTCACTCCGCAGGAGCTGCGAGCCTGCCACCAGGCCGGGGCCAGCGCCGTCCAGGTGGTGCCCTGCGAGGCGTTCGGCACCGGTTACGCCCGGGGGCTGCCGGAACTGGTCTCCGAGATCCCGCTGCTGGCGACCGGCCGGCTGGAGCACTACCAGGCCGCGCTGTGGCTCAGTTCGGGTGCGCTGGGAGTGTGGCCGATGCACCTGGTGAGCTCCGAACTGGTCGCCGACGACGGCCTGGGGGAACTGCGGACGCTGGCCCAGCGGTGGCGGCTCGGCGATGAGGCCGGCGCCTGAGGCTGCCGCCAGGGGACCCGTCCCGGATGCTCAGCGGCGGTTGCGGCGGCGGTTGACCCCGCGGATCAGCCCGCCGATCACCATGAACAGGGTGACCGCGCCCAGCAGGCTGCCGCCGCCCACGATCGCCAGTTGCACCCAGCGTTCCCCCTCCGGGTCGGGCCGGGGCGTGGGGGAGACGGACGGGGTCGGAGTGGGCGTCGGCGAGACGGTGGCCTCGTCCTCGTCCTCCGGGGCCGGGGACTCGGTCGCCTTCGGTGTCTTGGTCGCCTTGGGCGTCTTGGTGGCCTGGGGGACGGGGGCGAGCGGGCCGGGATCGGCCACCGCGGCGGCGAAGGCCGGAAGGCTCAGCAGCAGGGCCAGCACGCCCACCACGATCGCCCGCACCACCGGGGCACGACCCGCCGGACCAACCCGTCGTGGTGTCATCTGGCCCTCCTTGGCGTCGCCCCTGAGCCGAGTATTGAGGGCCTCCGCCGCTGATGCAAACGCCGCGAAAGGGCGTTCCCGCCTCGGTCACCTTGCATCCTGAGGATTTCTTAGGATACTTTTGGGAGTCGTTAGCCTCGTCGTCGTCTGAGGGTGGGTATGTATCAGCCACGCCGCGTGCTCGATCCGGTCGAGCTCGAGGTTCCGGCGACCCCTTCGCCCGCATCGGCCGGCAGGCCGCGCCGGGCCGCTCCGACCTGGCGGGATCACGCCGGACAGCGCGCCGGGATCGGCCTGGTCACCCTGGCGGCGGTGGCCACCGGGGGCGCGATCGTCCTGGGCGGAGACCCGGCCCCGGCCGCACTGGGTGCGCAGTCCGCCTTCGCCGCCGCGCCGGCCGGAGACCGCGAGGTGAGCGACACCAGCCGGAGCAAGGCCCGCCCGGCGCTGCAGCTGGTCTCGCTGACCACCTCCGAACTCGCCGACGCGACCGAGGATCTGGTCGCGATCACCCCGCTGTACACCACCGGCTCGCTGAACCTGCGTTCCGGCCCGTCCCAGGATTCCGAACTGCTGGGCAAGGTCGACCTGGGCACCAAGGTCGAAGCCTCCACCACGATCGAGGGCAAGTACCGCAAGGTCACCGTCGGCGATCAGGAGGGCTGGGTGCTGGCCGCGAACCTGATCGACGAGACCGACGACCTGGCCCAGGGCATCACCATGGCGGAGTGCCCCCGCGGCACCGCGGTGGAGAAGAAGCTGCGGGCCGACACCATCAGGATCTACCGCTCGGTCTGCGCGCTCTTCCCGGGCGTCAACTCCTACGGCGGCTGGCGGGCCGGCGGCCGGCAGTTCCACAAGAACGGCCGCGCGCTGGACATCATGCTCACGCCCAAGAAGGAGAGCGCGCTCGGCTGGAAGATCGCCAAGTACCTGGTGGCCAACGCCAAGACGTTCAACATCGACCACATCATCTTCGAGCAGAAGATCTGGACGCCGGGCTCACCGAAGTGGCGGGGGATGGCCGATCGCGGCAGCACCACCCAGAACCACTTCGACCACGTCCACGTCGCCATCAAGGCCTAGTAACCGGATTGGCCGGCAACCACGTCGCCGCGCCGCCGGCGAACGCCGCCCGTCGGTCCTCGCGCCGGACAACCCGCTCCCGTCGCCGTCACCGGTAACCTGCCGTCATGTCCGAGAAGGTGTCCGGGAGCGAGGCGATCGCGTTCCGCCTCGGCGCTCAGAACCTTCTCGAACGGGCCGATGCGAGCGAACTGCCCGACGTCACCGGCCGGTGCGGCGTCCAGAACAGCCCGCCCGGATCTGCGTTGCTCGCGCTGCACGCCAGGGTGCGGGACATCACGCCGGAGCGCCTGGACGCGGCTGTCGCCGAGGACCGGAGCGTGGTGCAGACCTGGTGCATGCGCGGCGCTCCGTACTTCGTCCCGACCGTGGATGCCGCCGTGTTCACCACTGGCGTGCTCCCGCCCACCGAGGACGCGATGCGGCACTTCCTCCTCGGTGCCGGCCCAGACGTGGACAGGCTCGGCCTGAGCCTCACCGAGGCGGTCGAGCTGACCGGCGCCGAGATCCGCAACGTCCTGTCGGGCCGCAGGCTCGCGATCGACGAGCTCGGCGCGGAGATCGCCCAGCGCATCGCCCACCACCTGTCGACCAGGCAACGCGACCTCTGGAACGAGGAAGGCCCGCATGCCGCAGGCCAGCCACTCGGCGAGGCGATCGTCCACTTCTGCCTCCGCATCCTCACCCTGCAACGGGTCGTCTGCTTCGCCCCACGAGAGGGGAACAAGGCTCCCTTCGTCCTGACCGACGAATGGCTCGGGCACCCGATCCCCGACACCGACCCCACAGCCGCGCGAGCGGAACTGCTGCGCCGCTACCTGCACTGCTACGGCCCGTCCACCCGCGCCGACTTCGCCGCCTGGCTGGGCGTCCGTACCGGCGACACCGACCCGTGGTGGAGCCTGCTCGAGGACAAGCTGACGCCGGTCGAGTACCGCGGCACGGCCTGGATGCTCGCCGACGACCTGGACGCGCTCCGGTCGGCACCCACGCCGCAGGGTGTCCGCCTGCTCCCGCCACGCGACCCCTACACCCAGCTCCGCGACCGCGAGACCATCGTGGCGAAGCAGTACCACCGAGAACTGTGGAAGGCAGTCGGCGATCCCGGCACCGTCCTGGCCGACGGCACGATCGTCGGCACCTGGCGACCCCGCAGGAGCGGCCGGAAACTCACCCTCGCGGTCAGGACCTTCGCCACCCTCCGCAGCCGGCACAGGACAGCGATACAGAGCGAGGCCGAACAGATCGGGCCCGTGCGGAACGCCTCCTCGGTGACCGTCGAGTTCGACACCTACTGAGGGGCCGCCGATGAAGAACCATCGCGTGTCACTTCCTGGATCGGGCGCCTGATGGCGTTGTCGGCCGCTCCCGCGTAGCGCTGCTACCCGGTCGGGCCTCCGCCTTGTCATGCCTCCCGCTCAGAAACCGCTATTCATCGGCGCACCCTAACCCCGACCGCCGAACTGCGCGGCAGCTGAACACCGGCTCGAACCCGTAGGGTGAGGCCATGAGTCTCGGACGGCGGCTGGCCAGGTTGCCGCGGGCACCCCTGCCGGAGTGGCAGGAACTGGCCTGGGTGGCCGGGCCGCGGTCGTGGCTCCCGGCGGGCCTCACCCGATGGCTGGCCGGCCACCTCCACCTGCTCGTCCTGCCCTACCTGGGGCTGGCGGTGGCCCTGGCCACCGGGCAGCCGTGGTGGGCCGCCGGGTTCGCGCTGCTCGCCTCGGTGGGGGAGTGGGCGGGCAGCCGGGCGGACTCGCGTCCGGCCCGCGTCCTCCACACCGCCGGCTTCACCCCGCCGCTGCGGGCTGCCGGACGGGCGTTGCTGGTGACCGGCACGCTGCTCGCGCCACTGGGGTTCGTGGCCGCCAGCGCGGTCCTGCTGCTGGCCTGGCTGGGCCTGCTGGGCCTGCTGGCCGGCTTCTCCCGCAATGTCCCGGTGCTGCGCTACCAGCCGGGCACCGACGACCAGCCCGAGCCGTTGGCCGGCTACCTGCGGTGCTACCGCCGGGCCACTGGGACGCCGGGCTGGGTGGTGCTCGCCGAGGCGCTCGCCCTGGCCGGCGCGGTGCTGGCCGGCGGCTGGTGGGGCTTGCTGCTTCCGTGCGCCGCGGCCCTGGTCGCCCTCGGTGCGGCCGGCCTGACCGTCCGGGAGTTCCGTGGCCTGCTCGGCCGGGCCGCGGCCGACGCCGACCGCCTGCTGGCCGAACTGGCCGCCACCGATCCGCGCTACCTGGTGCACGTCTCGCTGGGCGCCGAGCATTCCCGCTACATCGTGAACCAGTGGCTGCCGGTGCTGGACGCGACGCCGACCAACGGGCTGCTCGCGGTCCGCGAGGCCAGCCAGCTGCGTCCGTTGCGTCCCACCCGGGTGCCGGTGGTCTACGCGCCCAGCCCGCGGCAGCTGGAACAGCTGACCCTGCCCAGCGTCCGGGCGGGGCTCTACCTCGCCTACGGCGAGAAGAACGCCCACCTGCTGCGCGAACCGCGGCTCACCCACGTCATGCTGCTGCACGGCGACTCCGACAAGGCCACCTCGACGAACGCCCAGGTGCACGGCTTCGGCGAGGTCTGGGTGGCGGGCCAGGCGGCGATCGACCGCTACCGGGCGGCCGGGGTCGACCTGCCCGCTGAACGCTTCGTCGTGATCGGACGCCCGCAGGTCGAGCCACTGCTGGCCGCCCGGCGGGAGCCGTCCGGTCGTCCGGTGCTGCTCTACGCCCCCACCTTCGAGGGCTACTACGCCGAGACCCAGCACAGCTCGCTGGACACCATGGGCCCGGCGATGATCCGGCGGCTGCTGGCCGGCTTCCCCCAGCTGCAGTTGTGGTTCAAGCCGCACCCGGCCAGCGGCGCGGTCCGGGCGTCCATGCTGACCGCGATCGCCGAGATCGAGGGGCTGCTGGCCGACGGCGATCACGTCCTGGTCGACCGGCGTCCCGAACTCACCCTGACCGACTGCCTGGCCAGGGCGGACGTCCTGCTCAGCGATATCTCGAGCGTGGTGAGCGACTACCTGATCACCGGCCGCCCGGTGATCGTGACCAACCCGGCCGGGCTGCCCGCCGAGGACTTCCACCGCGCCTACCCCAGCCAGCGCGGCTGCTACCTGGTCGGCCCCGACCTGGCCGACTTCGACCGGGCGGTCACCGACGCGCTGGGCGCCGATCCGTTGCGCGCCGAACGCGAGGCCCTGGTCGACCACCTGCTCGGCACCCGGCAGCCGCAGGCCGCCTTCGACGTCGCACTGGCCAGGCTGGCCGGATCCTGACCCCGTGGACCGGGGGACGGTTCCGTGGTCCGCCCGGGTCGCGGTTCGGTACGTCGCGTGGACCGGGGGACGGTTCCGTGGTCCACCCGGGTCGCGGGTTCGGTACGCCCGCGGCGGCCGTCCGCGGACGCCCGACCTCGACTCGGACGGACGGTTCCGTCCGGGCCCTATCCCACCAGCCGGAGCACACCGTTAGGCTGGCCCGCATGACCTCTCCTGTCGACCCCACCACGACCGCCGCCTGGTCGCAGCTGGCCGCCCTGCACGCCGCCCTCGCCCCCGATCTGCGGGGCTGGTTCGCCGCCGATCCCGGCCGCGCCGAACGCTTCAGCCTGACCGCCGGCGACCTGTTCGTCGACCTGTCGAAGAACCTGCTCACCGACGAGGTGCTGACCGCGCTGGCCGCGCTGGGCCGCGAGGTCGGCCTGGAGGCCCGGCGGGACGCGATGTACGCCGGTGAGAAGATCAACACCACCGAGAACCGGTCGGTGCTGCACACCGCGCTGCGCCGTCCCCGCACCGACTCGCTGGTGGTGGACGGCACCGACCTCGTCCCCGGCGTCCACGAGGTGCTCGACCGGGTCTACGCCTTCGCCGAGCAGGTGCGTTCGGGGGAGTGGAAGGGCGTCACCGGCAAGCGAATCGAGACGGTGGTGAACATCGGCATCGGTGGCTCCGACCTCGGCCCGGTGATGGTCTACGAGGCGCTCAAGCCTTACGTGCAGCCCGGGCTGAGCTGCCGGTTCGTCTCCAACATCGACCCGACCGACGTGGCCGAGAATACCGCCGATCTCGATCCCGAGACCACGCTGTTCATCGTCGCCTCCAAGACCTTCACCACCCTGGAGACGCTGACCAACGCCCGGCTGGCCCGGGACTGGCTGCTCACCAAGCTGGCCGCGCAGGGCGCGATCGACGGCAGCGAGGCGAAGAACGGCGAGGCGATCGCCAAGCACTTCGTTGCGGTCTCCACCGCGCTGGACAAGGTGGCCGCCTTCGGGATCGACCCGGCCAACGCCTTCGGCTTCTGGGACTGGGTGGGCGGCCGCTACTCGGTCGATTCCGCGGTCGGCACCAGCCTGGCGGTGGCCCTCGGCCCGAACGCCTTCGCGGACTTCCTGGCCGGCTTCCACGCCATCGACTCCCACTTCGCCACCCAGCCGCTGGAAACCAACGTTCCGGCGCTGATGGGGCTGCTGAACGTCTGGTACGTCAACTTCTTCGGCGCCGCCAGCCACGCCGTGCTGCCCTACGCGCAGTACCTGCACCGGTTCGCCGCCTACCTGCAGCAGCTCACCATGGAGTCCAATGGCAAGGGCGTCCGGTGGGACGGCAGCCCGGTCACCACCGCCACCGGCGAGGTGTTCTGGGGCGAGCCGGGCACCAATGGCCAGCACGCCTTCTACCAGCTGATCCACCAGGGGACGCAGCTGATCCCGGCCGACTTCCTCGCGGTCGCCACCCCGGCCCACCCGCTGAAGGACGGCGAGGCGGACGTCCACGAGCTCTTCCTGGCCAACTTCTTCGCCCAGACCAAGGCGCTGGCCTTCGGCAAGACCGCCGACGAAGTGCGGGCCGAAGGCACCAAGGAGGAGATCGTCCCGGCGCGGGTGTTCCCGGGCAACCGGCCCACCACGTCCATCATGGCGCCGGCGCTCACCCCGTCCGTGGTCGGCCAGCTGATCGCCCTCTACGAGCACATCACCTTCACCCAGGGCGTGGTCTGGGGGATCAACTCCTTCGACCAGTGGGGCGTCGAACTCGGCAAGCAGCTGGCCCTGCAGATCGCCCCCGCGGTGGCCGGGGACGCCGAAGCCCTGGCCGGCCAGGACCCGTCCACCCGATCGCTGGTGGCCTACTACCTGGCCCACCGCCGCTGACCCCGCCGGTGAGCTACACAAACCGGGCGATTCCGGAGAGCCGCGGCGATTATTCACGCGAGTCGCCGCTGCTGCCCGGTTTGTGTCGCGCCGGAGGGAACCCGGGGGATCGGCGTCCCGAGCGTGCCTGCCACGGCCGGGACGGATAGACTCGGCCCGGAATCGCGCCCGGCAACGGTCGCTGAACGCATGATAGGAATCCGAAGCGGATGAGTCTGGCCGAACTGGCCGCCCAGCACGGGCTGCACCGGGTGGGCGCGCGACCCCGCTTCTGGTCGTACCTGAAGCAGACCTGGGCGCGACGCGACTTCATTGTCACCATGGCCGAGTACCGGCTGCGCGCCACGGTGGAGGAGAACCGGCTGGGTGCGCTCTGGCTGGTGCTGCAGCCGCTGCTGAACGCGGCGATCTACGGCACCATCTTCGGCCTGCTGCAGACCAACCGCGGTGAGGACTACGCCCCCCGGGTGGTGATCGGGGTCTTCCTGTTCCAGTTCTTCTCCCAGTCGCTCTCCCGCGGGGCGAAGTCGATCACCGGCAACCAGTCGCTGGTGCAGTCGCTGGCCTTCCCCCGGCTGACCCTGCCGCTGGCGGAGGTGATCCAGCACCTGCTCGCGCTGCTGCCGTCGCTGGGTTTGCTGGTGATCATCCTGCCGGTGCTCGGCCACTGGCCGACTTGGAGCTGGCTGGCGCTGCTCCCGTTGCTGGTGCTGTTCACCCTGTTCAACGCCGGCGTCGCGATGATCGCCGCCCGGCTCACCGTGCACGTCCGGGATCTCTCCCAGCTGCTGCCCTACATCTCGCGCATCCTGTTCTACACCTCCGGGGTGCTGTTCAACGTCGACAACGTGCTGGCCGACCATCCCTGGGCGGTGCGGTTGTTCGACTTCCACCCGGTGTACCAGGTGCTGCAGCTGGCCCGCGGCGCGATGCTGACCACCTACACCGCCAACCCGGAGTACTGGTGGTGGTTCTCGGGCGCGGCGGTGGTCACCTTCGTGGTCGGGCTGCTGTTCTTCTGGGTGGCCGAGGAGCGCTACGGCCGTGACTGAACCAGTGAACCCCGTGGTCGGGCCCGATCCCGGCAGCCGCCGTCCGGTGGTGATCGTCGACGACCTCCACGTGAAGTACCGGGTCTACGCCAGCGGCAAGGCGGTCAAGGGCGGCCAGTCCGGGCTGCTCCGGGCTGCCGGACGCGGTGTGCGGGAGGTGCACGCGCTCAGGGGCATCTCCTTCACCGCGTACGAGAACGAGTCGATCGGCGTGATCGGCTCCAACGGCTCCGGCAAGTCCACCCTGATGCGGGCCATCACCGGCCTGACGCCGCCGGAGTCGGGTGCGGTGTACGCGTCCTCCCGGCCCAATATGCTGGGCGTGGGCGCCGCGCTGATCCCCGATCTGTCGGGGGAGCGGAACATCCGGCTGGGCGGGCTGGCGATGGGGATCGCGCGCAGGGACGTCGACGCGATGCGCGACGAGATCGTCGAGTTCGCCGAACTGCAGGAGTTCATCGACCTGCCGATGCGGACCTACTCCTCGGGGATGCAGGCCCGGCTCAAGTTCTCGATCGCGACCGTCCGGCAGCACGAGATCCTGATCGTGGACGAAGCCCTGGCGGTCGGTGACCGCCGTTTCCGGCAGCGCAGCGAGGACCGGATCCGCAGCATCCGGGACAATGCCGGCACGGTGTTCCTGGTCTCCCACAGCATGGGTTCCATCCGGGACACCTGCAGCCGGGTGATCTGGCTGAACAAGGGCGAACTGATGATGGACGGCCCCACCGAGGACGTGGTCTCCGCCTACGAGGCCTCCCGGAAGTAGCAGCGTCTCAGGCTCGCGTCGGAGGCTTCGACAAGCTCGGCCACCGTCGGCCGGGAACGATCCCCTGAGCCTGCCGAGGGGCGTCGAACCGGCTGCCCACGTCGTACGCCATCCCTGGGCCCGTCGAAGGGTCGTGGCACCGGGACCGGTGGCGGGATCGATAGGCTGGCCCGGTCAACCATCAGAGAGGACGTCGATGAGCGACGACGAACTGCCCGACCTGGACGAACGTGCCAACGACGACGACAGTTCCGCAACCACAGCGGACGCCGCCCAGGCCGTCAGGATGGGCAACTCGTTCGAGTTCGCTCGCGCCGTGCTGCCGCCCTCCCCGACGCCGGGCTGGCTGGCCTGGGCCGACACCCTGGCGGCTCGCGCCTACTTCCCGGTCACCGCCGTGCTCTGGCTCGGGCTGGTCGTCTGCGTGCTGGGACGTTGGGTGCTGCCCGGCCTGGTGTTGGGCCTGCTGGCCGCGGTCTTCGACTGGCTGGCCGGCCGCCAGTACGTCCGCGAGACGCTGCTGCTGCGCCGGCTGGGGATCGGTTCCCACTTCCGGCTGGCGATCCGCGCGCTGCTGGTGGTCGCGCTGCTGGCCGGTGCCGGCCGGGGTGCGGTGGCGGTCGGTGTCGTAGCGGTCGCGCTCAGCCTCATGCTGCTGGAGGTCACCCAGTGGGCGGCGACCGCCTGGCTGGCCAGCCGGCAGCCCGCCCTGGCCTACCAGCCCGAAGGCGCCCAGCCGGCCGCGAGCGTGGCGTACGCCCGCGCCTACGTCAAGTCCTCGTTCACCGCCACCGAGACGATCGTGCTGGAGGTGCTGACCGGCCTGGCCGCCGCGGTCACCGTGCTGGGGGTGGTGAGCGGCCGGCTGGCGGTGGTGCTGTGGGCGGGCCCGCTGGTACTGGCCGCGCTGGCCTTCGCGGCCTGGCACGGCCTGCGGGTGCGCAAGCTGGGCTCGGCCGGGGCCGTGAAGAAGCTGCAGCAGTCGGTGCAGGCCGAACTGGACGCCTTCGCTCCGAAGGCCGTGGTGTACATGTCGGCGGACGCCGGGCAGTCGCTGTACATCCTGAACCAGTGGGTTCCCGCTCTGGAGAAGTTGCCCCACCCGACCTTCGTGATGGTGCGCGAGGCGAGCCACCTGGCGCCGATCATGCCGACCACGATGCCCGTGCTGTACGCGCCGAACACCCGCCACGTCGAGGAACTCTGCCGGCCGAGCGTCCTGGTGGCGTACTACCTGGCCAATGCCGGCAAGAACGTCCACCTGCTGCGGGAGGCGAGGATCCGGCACGTCTTCCTCAACCACGGCGACTCCGACAAGTCCACCTCGGCCAATCCGGTCGCGCGGGTGTACGACGGGGTGTGGGTGGCCGGGCAGGCGGCGATCGACCGCTACGAGGCGGCCGGCATCTCCATGCCGCGCTCCCAGTACGCCATCATCGGACGCCCCCAGGTGGAGTCGCTGCGGGTCGGTACCGCCGGCGACACCCAGCCGGTGACGATCCTCTACGCCCCCACCTTCGAGGGCTACTACGAGGAGTCCAACTACTCCTCGCTGGAGCGGATGGGCCCGCAGATGATCCGGCAGATCCTCGACACCCACCCTGAGGTGCGGATCATCTTCAAACCGCACCCGGCCAGCGGCGTGCAGCGTCCGGGGATGATCTCCGCCCGGGTGGAGATCGTGTCGATGCTGGCCGAGGCGCCGGGTGACCATCTCTACGTCGGCCCGAAATCCAGCCTGACGCTGTACGAGTGCTTCGACGCCGCCCACGTGCTGATCTCGGACATCTCCAGCGTGGTGACCGACTTCCTCTACAGCGAGCGGCCGCTGATCACCTCCAACCCCCGCCGGTTGGATCGGGAGACCTTCCTGCGGACCTTCCCGACCCAGGGAGCCTCGTACATCCTGGAGCGCGACCTGTCGAACCTGGCCGCGGTCCTGGACGACGCCCTGGGCGCGGACAGCCTGCGGGAGCAGCGTCTGGCGATGAAGAAGTACGTCCTGGGCGATCTGCCCGAGGGCCCCACCGCGGCCTTCGTCGCCGAGGCCGCCCGGATCGCCGTCGAGGCCGAACAGCACGCCGCGTCCATCGTCAACGAGTTCCGGGTCAAGGCCTGAGGCACCGACCCGCCTCGTGCGTGTGCAGCGGTGCCCGGGAGGGCCGGCCGGCGTGGGGATCGACCCGCCCACTCCGCCCGCCGATGTGGTGGTTCCCAGCCGGGACTCCCGGCCGGTCCCGACTGGAACCGCAGAGCTGGTCGTTGTCAGCGCCGATTCGGGCCTGGTAGCCACAATCTCGGCGGACGGGCCGTGCCGGCGGCCCACTCCTGGCCTGGGAACGACAACATCGGCGGTCCGGCAGGGTGGTCGGGCAGCAGGGTGCCGAACGGGGACGAGTGCCCGGCCTGCCCGCCCGACCCCGCTCCGCGGGACCGCCCGAGCGGACAGTTCCACCCCGCGTTCCACTGCAGGCTTCCGCCAGGCGGCCGAAAAGGGTGAGGGCCGGGAAGGTTCGCACG
>JAEXCA010000123.1 GCA_023393755.1 Actinomycetes bacterium
CATACGTGTTCCCCAAAGGCCCCTGTTCCGGACGGTCGCACCGTACGCCCAACACAACCCGCCGAGCCAGCAGAACACCACGCGGGCCTCCGCGTAATTTCATACCGGGTACCAACGCGATCGAGTCGATCAACGCCCGCTACCGGCGCGCTGTCCGGGCCCGCGGACACTTCCCGAACGAGCAAGCCGCGATGAAGTGTCTCTACCTCGTGACCCGGTCCCTTGACCCCACCGGCGGCGGCAGGGCACGCTGGATGATGAGGTGGAAGCCAGCGCTGAACGCGTTCGCGATCACCTTCGCCGGACGGCTCGAGAGAACCACTCACTGAAAACCGCCGGGCCCCACACACCGTTTAGCGGACAGACCCCGGGCGCCGGCAGTGGTGGTCAGTTCTTCCCGCGGTGGACGTACGAGCAGGCCGATAGCGGGCAGGGTGACCTCTTGGGCGCCTCCGAGGGCGACGTTGACGAGTGGGGTTACCGGCGGGTCGACAACATCACCGACGGGATCTTGGCCCTATACCGTGAGGCGTTCGGGGAGCAGGTGTCGAAGGATGACGTGTTCTTCTACGTGTACGGGGTGCTGCACTCGCCGCAGTACCGCACCGAGTTCGCCGCTGACCTGAAGCGCATGCTCCCACGCATCCCGCTGGCCGCGACCCGCCAGGACTTCGAGGCGTTCGCCGAGGCCGGCCGCAAGCTGTCCGACCTTCACGTGAACTACGAGTCGGTCGACCCGTACCCGTTGCACGAGCAGGGTGTGCTGGCGGGCGATCCGTGGGAGACCTACCGGGTCACGAAGATGCGCTGGGCCGACAAGACGTCCAAGACGGCTCTGATCGTGAACCAGCACGTCACGTTGGGTGACATTCCTGCCGACGCGCACCGGTACATGCTCGGGTCACGGTCGGCGATCGAGTGGTTGATCGACCGGTACCAGGTGAAGACCGACAAGGCGTCCGGCATCGTGAACGACCCCAACGACTGGGGTCGTGAGCATGGAGACCCCCGGTACATCGTTGACCTGGTGAAGCGGGTCGTCCGGGTGTCGGTGGACACGATGCGGATCGTGGACGGTCTACCGAAGCTGCCGCTCGGCGCGTCGGCGTAGTCGCTGACTGAGCGAACCATCACCGAAGGGCAACCGGCAGAACCAGCTGGCCCCCGGTCCTGGGCTAGAACGTCTTGCCATCCCTGCGCCGCTGGGCTTGGGCACGGAAGTCGTGGACCTTCCATCCCTCGTTGCGGAGCTGCTCGAGGAGGTGGTCGCTGGGGACGTCGCGGGAGGTGCAGGTGACGACGACCTCGGCGTAGCCGCCCAGGTGATCGGCGTCGACGAGCACGTGGTGCGCCACGAGGCGCTGTTGATTCGGATGGAGGTGAGAGACCTGCATCGCCTGGCCGTCGTAGCGGCTGGGTGAAGCTGGCGGCAGCCTGTCCTTGGGGAACGCTGGGGGTGGGTGGGAGCAGCCGCGACGAAGTCAGGACGGTCCAGCACTGCCGGATGGGCCGGGTCTGGTGAGCAAGACGGGAAGGTGTACGAGAGGAACCGGTGTCGTAAAGCCTCTTGATCGTCGACCAGCTCGAACCCGGTGGATTGGGGCTGGAGTGCGGTGCATACTCGCTCGGGTGGCCGTCAGCCTGGCGGCGGCTCGGGTGGGGAACTGTCGGAACGGATGCATGTGTCGGGTCCGGCAGGTCGTGGTGAAGGTCTACGGCGTAGCCACGACGATGCCGCAGGGGCAAAGCCGGGCACCTCGCCCGTCGACCGAGCAACAGTGAACGTGGGAACCATCCGCGTCTCGTTCCCCTGCTGGGGATAGGCGCGTTGCCGGCTGAAGAACGCGGGTGGGGCGGAGCCGTCGTAGTACTCCGAGGCCGGGAGAACCGGCCACATGGGGAAGGACGGCAGCGAGAGGAAACAGGAAGGAACTGTGATGTCCGAAGACGCGCCGGTGAACACCGACGCTGCTGGGTGGCCGAGCGAGGCTCGGGCGTACCTGGTGGTACGGAGGATGCAGGCCAAACTGCATTGTTGGGCGGTCACCGATGGTGTCCGCCGGTTTGATGATCTGTACAACCTGGTCTGTGACCCCGCGTTCCTGACGATCGCGTGGGAACGCGTCGCCGGGAACAAGGGGGCGCGGACACCGGGGGTGGACCGGTCCAGTGTGGCTGGGATCACTTCCGGGATCGGGGTTGAGGCGTTCCTGCGCCAGGTTCGGGACCAGTTGCGGTCCCGGACGTTTGTACCGGTGCCGGTGCGGCAGGTGATGATCCCGAAAGCGAGCGGCAAGCTCCGCAAGCTGGGCATCCCGACCGTAACCGACCGGGTGGTGCAGGCCGCGCTCAAGCTGGTACTGGAACCCATCTTCGAGGCGACGTTCCAGTCGTGTTCGTACGGGTTCCGGCCGAACCGGCGCGCTGCTGACGCGATCGCCGAGATCCACCACTTCACCACCAAACGGTACGAGTGGGTGCTGGAGGCCGACATTGAGGCGTGTTTCGACATGATCGACCACACCGCTTTGATGAACCGGCTCCGGAACAGGATCGGCGACAAACGCGTGCTGGCGCTGGTGAAGGCGTTCCTGAAGGCCGGGGTGATGACCACCACCGGCAGCATCGAGGGAACGATCACCGGCACACCCCAGGGCGGGATCCTGTCCCCGCTGCTGGCCAACATCGCCTTGTCGGTCCTTGATGACGAGTTCGCTCGTCGCTGGAACCAGGACATGGCGAACGAGGTCCAGCGGCAACGCCGCCGCCGCAAGGGCAAGGCGAACTACCGGCTGATCCGCTACGCCGATGACTTCGTCATTGTCGTCACCGGACAACGTCAGGACGCCGAGCGCCTGCGCGACGAGGTGGCTGCCGTGATCGCCCCGATGGGGTTGCGGCTGTCACCGGACAAGACCCGCGTGGTCCACATCGACGACGGGTTCGACTTCCTCGGCTTCAACATCCGACGGATGCGGAAACGAGGCAGCAACAAGGCGTTCGTGTACACCCGCCCCTCGACCAAGGCGATAGCCTCGATCAAGGCCCGGGTGAAGGCCATGACCTACAGAAACACCCTGCACCGCGACCCCGGGTATCTCATGGAGTACCTGGGACGGGTGCTGCGCGGGTGGGCGAACTACTTCCGCCACGGCGTGTCCAAAGCCGTCTTCAACGCGATCGATTCCTACACCTGGGAACGGATCACGGCCTGGCTACGGAAGAAACACCGCATCGGATGGCCAGAACTCCGTCGTAGGTACTGCCTGCCCGGAACCTGGCGGCTCACCCACGACGGGAAACGGTTCCGGGGCGCAGCCAGCGTCACCGTCGTCCGGTACCGCTACCGCGGCTACCAGATACCAACCCCGTGGACCCCGACACCGTCAGCCACAAGCTGACCGGCAACCCTCACGGGGCGAGCCCGGTGCGGTGAGAATCGCACGCCGGGTTCGGCGGGCGGGCTGTGGAAACCCACCCCGGGCAACCGGGACAGGGCGCCACAGCCCGACCCAACTGGCGGCACACCCGCAAGGGCGACAAGTACGTGACCGTGGTCATCGACTGCGAATCGCAGGTCCATGGCATCGCGCGCTCGCAGTAGCGCCCGTCTCCGTGACTCCCTCAGCCCTGACCTCCTCTTCGCTGACCGCCACGATCCTCCCAGACCCACGCCGGCGTGTGTATGGGCCGGGCGGTCCGCGCTTCTGAAGTGCTGGGAACTCCCTAGGTGACTCTGGTGCGCCGAGGCGTCCGCACGACTGGTCTCGTTGCGGCGTCGAGGGATTGGGCACATGGGCGGACACCCATGTGCCCACTTTCTCGATGCTGGCAGCCCTTCGCCGTGACCTTCGATGAGGGATAGCGGGCCGGGGTGGCTCACTTCTGGTCCGAGCACCAGATCAACGACCTACCGATCCTCGAGCAGGCAGCACGGCTGGTGGGCATTCCTGAATCGCTGACCATCGGACCCGCGTTATCTCGGCCCGTCGTCACCCTGCTGCACCGCCCCGCACGTCGCCTGGTCCGGCCGTGGCTGACCTGACGAGAGGAGGGCATGGGCGACGGCGGGGCTTGCGCGCAGGCGGGAAGCGTGGGTCGTTCTCAACGCCGCTCACGGGGCAGATGCGCGTTACGCCGGAACGTCTGGACATTGAGGTAGATGCCGGTGACCATCAGCAGCAGCAGGGGTGCGAGCGGCAGGTAGAACAGCCACTCGGGGAGCCCCAGCGCGCCTCCGACCGCCAGGACGACGGTCGCGAGGAACGCCAGCGACACCCAGCGGTGGATCAGCCGAAACCGCCGGCTCATGCCAGCGCCGTCGTGACGATCTCGGCGACGCGCTTCTGCGCTGCCTCGTCCAGCTCTTCGAAGTACCACGCCGCCGGCATCAGGCTGCCCTCCGTGCCGCCGGCAGGCCTGAACGCCGCCTTCTCGCTCACCCCGAGGGACATCCTGTCGTCGTTCCGGAAGAAGACGAGGACCGGGCTGCTCGCCGACCGGGCGTAGCCCGGCATCCCGTACCAGATCCGGGGGCGAAGTTCGGGGGCGGCAGCGAGGATCACGTCGTGAAGCTGCTCCATGACGTGACGTTGCGGCTCGCCCATGCTGGCGATCTTGTCGAGTACCTCGCGAAGGTTCTTCTCGTCCTTGGGGCTCATGACAGTCCTTTCGTCGGCCGGTTCGTGCCGGCTCTTTGGAGTTGGACGCCCTGAAGGCGCCGCACCCCATCTCGGACTTGTCCTGATCGTCTGCTCAGGCCCCTCCGCGATGATTCAGGCCGATGGCCTGGAAGCGCAGGTCGTGGCGGAGGTGCGCCACGTGAGCAACCTAGCAGCATGGGGCCCCGGTGGTCCACGCCCCGCTCCGCTCTTCGGTGTGCACCTGCGACAAGCCGCCGCCGTCGGGGATCGCGCGGTCGGAGTCAAGGGCGATCGTCTGGGAGTTTGCAGGCACACGAGGCGCGGCCAGTCGGTCGAGGCACTATGGAGACCGCGCGTGGGCCGTGTGACGGTCAGGTCGACGACGTGGGCTGCAGCCATGTCCATGTGAAGCTTCGGCACCAGGGCGAGCAGGTTCCGCACGTAGTGCACCCGGCAGCGTTGATGTGCCGCTCCTTGGAAGCAGCGCCGGATCGCGGCGGTCAGGCCAGCGTGTTGATCGCTGATCACCAGCTTCACGCCTTTGAGTCCGCGGCCTTTCAGGCTGGTGAGGAAGCCGCGCCAGAACACTTCGTCCTCGGCGCCGGCGTCCAGCCCGTCGACGCGGTCGCCGACGGCGTCGCTGTCACCGACATCGACGCCGAGGATTTCCCGGCGGCCGTCGGCGGCCACCGCCGTGGCCACGACGACCGCTTTGGAGGTGACGAGGTGCTCAGCCCTGACGTGGAGGTAGGTGGCATCCAGGAACACGTACGGGTAGGCGATGCCATCGAGGCGTCGGGTCCGGAACCGGCCGACTTCCTCATCCAGGCCGGCGCAGATGCGTGACACCTCGCTCTTGCTGATCCCGGTGCCACCCAGGGCGACCACGAGCGCGTCGACGTTACGGGTGGTTACCCCGTTCACCCACGCCTCCATCACGACCGCGTGCAACGCCTGATCGATCCGTCGCCGACGCTCCAGCACCGATGGGAAGAACGAGCCGGTGCGTAGCTTCGGGATCTGCACCTCGACGGTGCCGCCCTTGGTCATCACCTCCCTGGGGCGGGTGCCGTTGCGTTCATTCGTTCGCTCGGGAGTGCGCTCGTAGCGGTCGGCGCCGATCACGGCGATCGCTTCGGCGTCGATCAACTCCTGCAACACGATCCGGACCGACTCGCGGACGAGATCGACCCCCTCGCCGTTCTGGACAGACGTCAGCAACCCGGACAGGGCAGACTGGAACTGGGTCATCGGTGAGAACTCCTTCGATGCGTGCTTGGCCGTACACACCGAAGATCTCGCCGATGGTCCACCCATCAGCTCAGGACACGCCCTCCTCCAAAGCCCACCACTCAGCGGGACTCACACGGCGGTGGCGTGACGGCCCGCGGTGATGAGCGCACGACGGCGGACGTGTATACGCCGGGACGCCATCCACGCATCAAGATCGAGCTCTGACCTGGGCTTAGCTTGAAGCGAGCGGACGGCCGCGGCGGTGCGTGGTGCGTCGCACGGTGCCGTCCGGGTTGTAGCTGATCCAGTCGCCGATCTTCTTGCCGTGCGACCAGTCCCCGCTGTCGATCAATGTCTGCTCGGCGGTCCAGCGCTCCCAGCGGCCGTGTTTCTCGCCCTCGAAGAAGCCGCCCCGCTGCAGCATCCCGCCGGCTGCGCGATACCACGTCCACTTTCCGTGAAGTGCGCCGTTGCGGTACTCGCCCTCCGAGCGCAGCCGGCCGTCCGCGAAGAAGTGTCGCCAGAGGCCCTGCCGGTCGCCGTCGACGTATTCACCGACCATGACACCACCGTGGGCATCTGGCTCCGACCAGTCGCCGACCTTCCGTCCCGCGCTGTCGAACGCGTTGCGCGTGGCGGCCATCAGGCTGGGCTCGAGATCATGATCAGGTTGCCGCACGTGTCGTCGAGCACCGCACTGGTGACGGGGCCCATCGGTGTCGGGGGCTGGAGGAATGTCACGCCCTGCTCCTCGAGCTCACGATGTGCCGCGTGCACGTCGTCGACTGCGAAGGATGCCGCGGCGATTCCGTCTGCGACGAGCGCCTTCTTGAACGCCTGGGTCGCTGGGTTCTCGTCAGGCTCGAGGAGCAGTTCGACTCCGTCCGGGGCGTCGGCTCCGACGACGGTCAGCCACCGGAACTGACCGACCGGGATGTCGTGCTTCGTGACGAAGCCCAGCTTGTCGGTGTAGAAGGCGAGTGCCTTGTCCTGATCGTCGACGAAGACGCTCGTGACGTGGATGCGTGCCTGCATGGTCGTGCTCCTCAGTGTGTGGTGAGCCAGCGCGCAGTGAGGGAGCGGAGTGGCTCGGGGTTGAGTCGATGGGTTTTCGTGCGTCCGGCCCGGCGCGAGTGGACGAGGTCTGCGTCCTCTAGTACCGCGAGGTGCTGGGAGATCGCCTGTCGTGAGGATGTGTTTCCGTGCTTCATGACGAGTCGACTGCAGATCTCGAACAGGCTCTGGTCGTCGCGTTCCGCCAGCTCGTCCAGGATCAGCCGCCGGGTGGGATCGGCAAGAGCTCGGAAAACATCGCTCATGCCTCGACAATAGGCAAGTAGTTACTTGCATGTCAATCGTGAAGCTCAGAACCTACGAGTACGCGACACGCCCCAAGCCTGCCTCATCCTCCCGCAGAGGCTAGGAGACACGCCCTAGTCGAGACGATCTCTCGCCCGTGCAACGATCCGCAGAAGGAGATCGGCCAACTGGCTCAGCTGGCCGGGGATGAAGGTGTCTCCCTTGTGTGGGGGGAGCGCGAAGACGACGCCCTCACGGATCGCTGCTGCCTCGAGGTCCGGGTTGGGCTCGGTGTCAGGATCGGGGGCGTGGAGCAGATGGACGCGGACGGTGGCGGTGAAGGCGGCCGTCCGAGGGGGTGTTTGGCCAGTCATGTCCCAAGGACAGGTCGGTGAGCGGCCCGGGCCTGTTTGTGGGGTTCCTACAACCGACGAGTGTTCTGGAGGGGCTACGAGTGCTTACGGGTGTTGCTGGGGTCGGCTCAGAATCGTTTCTGGAGAACCGGCCCCCGTTCCCGGAGGGCGTGGCGGCGGGGTTCAGTGGCCGTGCCTGGGGTGGTTCAGGCACGGGTGGTGATGTTCACCGCAGGTCGGTGATGCGGGTGTACTGGATCAGGTCGTGGTTGCTGCGGTAGCGGTCGTGGGGGTGCTCCAGACGATCCCCGGGGTCTGACAGGGCGAGCTGCTTGAGGAAGTTGAGGATGTTGCGCAGGGTTTGCATGAGGGTCCTTCGCATGGTGGGTGAGTTCAGGGACGTTTGAGGAAGCTGGCGGCCGCGATGGCGGCCAGCCAGAGCGTTGTGGCGGCGAGGAAGGCCCAGTGGGCGCCGGTGAGCAGCTCTTGGGGGGTGGGGGCACGCCAGCCCGCGGCGGCCGTGGACTGGGCCGCGAGGATGGTGACGAACAGGGTGGTGCCAGCCGCCCCGGCGACTTGTTGGATGGTTCCGAGGGTGGCGGAGGCGTGGCTGTATAGGGGTGGGGGGACCGCGGCGAGGGCTGTCGTGAACAGAGGGGTGAACAGGAAGGCGAAGGCGACGCTCATGGTGATGTGGGCGGCGACGATGAGCCAGATCGGTGTGGTGGTCGTGATGGTCGAGAAGGTCGCCAGCGCGGCGGCGATCAGGATGCTGGCGGGGAGGATGAGCGGGCGGGGTCCGAACCGGTCGTAGAGGCGTCCGACGACGGGGCCCAGCGCGCCCATCAGGATTCCACCGGGCAGCCCGATGAGGCCCACGGTCAGGGGAGGTAGGCCGAGTGCTTGTTGCAGGAGCAGCGGGAGCATGATCACCGTGCCGAACAGCGCCATCATCGCGATGGCCACGACGAGCATCGCTGTGGCGAAGATCGGGTGGGTGAAGGTGCGCAGGTCCAGCAGTGCCCGGTCGGTGCGTTGGAGGATGCTCTGGCGGCGCAGGAACGCGGCCAGGGCCGCCAGCCCGAGGATGAGGGCGCTGGCCGGTTGCCACCAGGGCACCGTCGGGGCGCCGAGTTGGCTGAGTCCCCAGACGGTGCCACCGAACGCCACGGCGGCAAGGGGAAGTGACGCGTGGTCCAAGGGTGAGCGTTCAGGGGTGCCCACGTTGCGCAGCGTGCGCAGTCCCACGCTGAGGAGCAGCAGTGCTAGGGGCAGAACGAGGACGAACACGAACCGCCATGGGAGGAACTGGAGGATGAATCCGGCGGCGGTGGGACCGACTGCTGGTGCCACGGAGATCACCATCGACACGTTGCCCATCACTTGCCCCCGGCGTTCGGTGGGGATGAGCAGCATGACGGTGGTCATGAGCAAGGGGATGATCATCGCGGTCCCGGTGGCTTGCACGACGCGGCCGAGGACCAGGACGCTGAAGGTGGGTGCGAGCGCGCAAAGGGCTGTGCCGGTGGTGAACAGGCCGAGTGCTGCTCCGAACACGGCGCGGGTGGTGTGGTTCTGCAGCAGCCACCCGGTGGCGGGGATCACGGTCGCCATGGTCAGCATGAAGCCTGTGGTGAGCCATTGGGCGACGCGCTCGGTGACGTGCAAGTCGCCCATGATCGTGGACAGGGCGATGTTCATCGCCGTCTCGTTCAGGATCATGACGAAGGCACCCACCAGCAGGACGGCGATGGTGCCCCGCCCCCGGACGGACTGGGTCCGGGTGGGGTCGGGCAGCGGGGTGGTTTCGGTGGCATCGAGCACGAGGATCCGTTCGGTTGATGGGTGGGTGATTTGGCGACGGCGAAGCCGGCGCACGATGGGGTCCACCCTGCCGGGGGCGTGGAGCCAGGAGATCAGCCAGATCGCGGCGGCGTCCTGCCTGATCGGATGAGACCGCCGCTGGCTGGCGATCAAGGCGTGGTGTCCTCCTGGGGTGGGGCGGAGGGCCTCAGCAGGACCCAGGCCAGGACAGCTGCAACCAGGGCAATCCCGGCGGCGACGGCGTAGCCGCGCTGGAAGCCGACCGCAGTGGTGCCGGTCAGGCTGGCAGCTGCGACCCCTGACATGAGGGCGGCGCCGAGTGCGGCTCCGAGTTCGTGGAAGCTGCTGAGCAAGCCGGATGCGATCCCTGCCTCGGAGTGGGCGACCGAGGAGAGGACGGTGCCCGAGGCGACCACGAAGAGGGCGCCCAGGCCCGCCGACCCGACGCTGGTGGCGACAACGACGGTGGTGGTGCCGCTGCCGAGTGCGGCGA
>JAEXCA010000262.1 GCA_023393755.1 Actinomycetes bacterium
TCGTTGAGCCCCGAGCCCTCCGCCGGGTTCAGACGATCCGGTGCAGCCAGCCGTGGCTGTCCGGCACCCGGCCGTACTGGATGTCCAGCAGCCGGTTGCGGATCGCCAGCGTCCGCTCGCCGGCCGGGTTGGCCAGCCGGTGGGTGTCGGTGGCCGTCTTGAAGCTGCTGATCGGGGTGAGCACCGCGGCCGTCCCGCAACTGAAGGCCTCGGTCGCGACGCCGTCCGAGATCAGGCCGAAGAACTCCGTCGGGGTGATCCGGCGCTCCTCCGGCTGCAGGCCGAGCTCCGCCGCGACGGTCAGGATCGAGTCGCGGGTGACGCCCTCGAGAATGGTGCCGGTGAGTTCGGGGGTGATCAGCCGGCCGTCGGTGGTGACCAGGAAGACGTTCATGCCGCCGAGTTCCTCGATCCGGTCCTTGCCGGCGGCCTCGATGAACAGCACCTGCGAACAGCCGTGCTCGTAGCCCTCGTACTGGGCGATCAGCGAGGCGGCGTAGTTGCCGCCGCACTTGGCCGAGCCGGTGCCGCCGATGCCGGCCCGGGCCCAGCTGTCGGTCACCCAGATGTCGACCGGCTCGATACCGCCGGGGAAGTAGGAGCCGACCGGGGACGCGATCACCGAGAAGGTGACCCGCTGGGCCGCCCGCACCCCGAGGAAGACCTCCGAGGCGAACAGGAACGGACGCAGGTAGAGGCTCTGCTCTCCCCCGCCGGAGGGCACCCACCGCAGATCGGCCTTCACCAGTTCTCGGATCGCGGCCAGGAAGTCAGCCTCGTCGATGGTCGGCAGCATCATCCGCTTCGCCGAGGCGTTCAGCCGGGCGGCGTTGGCCTGCGGCCGGAACAGCCAGATCGAGTCGTCGGCGTGCCGGTAGGCCTTCAGCCCCTCGAAGACCTCCTGGGCGTAGTGCAGCACGGCGGTGGCCGGATCCAGCTGGAACGGCCCGTAGGGTTCGATCCGGGCCTCGGCCCAGCCGGCTTCCTTCGTCCAGGTCGCTACCGCCATGTGGTCGGTGAAGTACTCACCGAAGCCGGGGTTGGCCATGATCGCGTCGAACCGCTCCCGCGGAGCCGGTGACGGATTGGTGGTGACGGGGAACGAAAGAGACATGGCGGCATGCTATCCGTCCGTGCAGTACCCTCACCTCTCGTGACCGCCACTGATACTTCCAAGCCCGTCATCTCCGTCATCGCCGGCGACGGCATCGGTCCCGAGGTGGTGGCCGAAGGCCTCAAGGTGCTGACGGCCACGGTCGGGCCGGACGCCTTCGAGTTCGTCCATCACAGCCTGGGCGCCGAGCACTGGCAGCGGACCGGTGAGGTGCTGCCGGACGCGGTGCTGGAGCAGTTGAAGGCCAGCCAGGCGATCGTGCTGGGCGCGGTCGGCGCCGCCCCGGGGTCGAAGGCGATCCCCAGCGGCCTGCTGGAGCGTGGCCTGCTGCTGAAGCTGCGGTTCGCCTTCGACCACTACATCAACCTGCGGCCGTCCAGGCTCTACCCGGGCATTCCGACCCCGCTGGCCGACTCGGTGCTGGAGCGCGGCCCGATCGACTTCGTGGTGGTGCGGGAAGGGACGGAGGGACCGTACGTCGGCAACGGCGGCAGCCTGCGCACCGGGACGCCGCAGGAGGTGGCCACCGAGGTCAGCCTGAACACCGCCCACGGCATCGAGCGGGTGATCCGGGACGCCTTCGCGCGCGCCACCCGGCGGCGCAACAAGGTGACCCTGGTGCACAAGCACAACGTGCTGGTCTACGCCGGCGGGCTGTGGAACCGGCTGTTCCAGTCCGTCGCCGAAGAGTTCCCCGGGGTCGAGACCGACTACCTGCACGTGGACGCCGCGACCATCTCGCTGGTGGCCGACCCGCAGCGGTTCGACGTGATCGTCACCGACAACCTGTTCGGCGACATCCTGACCGACCTGGCGGCGGCGGTGACCGGCGGCATCGGGCTGGCGGCCAGCGCCAACATCAACCCCACCGGCGCCTTCCCGTCCATGTTCGAGCCGGTGCACGGCTCGGCACCGGACATCGCCGGTAAGCAGCTGGCCGACCCGACCGCCACCATCCTGTCGATGGCGCTGCTGCTGGATCACCTGGGACGCGGCGAGGACGCGGCCCGGATCGAGGCCGCGGTCGACGCCGACATCGCCGAGCGGGGCGCGTCCAGGCGTCCCACCTCGGTGATCGGCGACGAGATCGCCGCGCGGCTGGCCTGACAGCGCCGCGATCCGTGAGGTCGCGCGCAGCGCGAGTCGGGACGCCTACGTCGTCCAGGCTTCCTCCTCGGCGAGAGTGAGCAAGCTCACTCTCCGCTCTCGTCGTTGCCTTCCGAAGGGTCGCCGAGGCTTCGAGACTCGCCCCTACGGGGCGACCTCAGCCATCGAAGCGGGCCGTCAGGCCCAGATCCGGCGACGCTCACCGTGGGTGACGTGGCCGGCGATCCACCAGACCTACGGGGCGACCTCAGCCATCGAAGCCGGCCGTCAGGCCCAGATCCGGCGACGCTCACCGTGGGTGACGTGGCCGGCGATCCACCAGATGACCTCGACCAGCACGATCGCGATCCCGCCCAGCAGGAAGCCGGTGCCCATCATGGCCGGGTTGCCGGTGTCGATGTAGAAGAACTGCTGCAACTGCAGGTGCAACGTCCCGAGGTTGAGCTCCAGCGGCACCAGGAAAATGGCGATGGTGGCGGCGATGCACACCGCGATCATCAGCACCTTCCACCACTCGTAGGGGCGGCTGATGGTGATCATCACCCAGGCTCCGCCGCACAGCAGCGTGACCAGCACCGCGGTCGAGACCTGGTTGGTCAGCCCGGTGGGCGACTGCGGCAGGATGAGCAGGTAGCTGATGAAGGTGGTGGTCCCGATCGCCACGGCCGCGGGGATGCCGAAGCGCATCACCCGTTGCAGGAAGCCGGTGCGCGCCCGCGCCGCGTTGGGCGCCAGAGCGAGGACCGAGGCCGGGATGCCGATGGTGAACCAGCCGACCAGCGAGATGTGGATCGGGACGAACGGGAAGGGTAGCTGCCAGGCCGCCACCAGCAGCGCCAGCAGCACCGAGTACAGCGTCTTGGTGAGGAAGAAGTTCGCCACCCGTTCGATGTTGCCGATCACCCGGCGGCCCTCGGCCACCACGTGCGGCAGGGTGGCGAAGGAGTCGTCCAGCAGCACCAGCTGGGCCACCGAGCGGGTGGCGGCCGCGCCGGAGCCCATCGCCACGCCCAGGTCGGAATCCTTGATCGCCAGCACGTCGTTCACGCCGTCGCCGGTCATCGCCACGGTGTGGCCGCGGGCCTGCAGCGCACTCACCATCTGGCGCTTCTGCTGGGGTGTCACCCGGCCGAAGACGTTGGCGTTCTCCACCTGTTCGGTGAACGCCTCGGCGTCCTCGGGCAGCTTGCGGGCGTCGATCACCTGGTCGCCGACCACGCCCAGCGAGCGGGTCACCGCGCCGACACTGACCGCGTTGTCGCCGGAGATCACCTTGACGGTGACGTCCTGATCGGCGAAGTAGGCCAGGGTGTCACGGGCCTCGGGACGCACCTTCTGCTCCAACACCAGCAGCGCCACCGGCATCACGGTGCCCGGCGCGGCGTCGTCGTCCACCGGAAGGTCGCTGCGGCCGAGCAGCAGCACCCGGCGTCCGCTGGAACCGATCTCCTCGGCCCGGCGCGCCACGTCGGTGTCGCCGGCCAGCACGTCCGGCGCGCCGATCACCCAGTCGCCCTGGCCGTCGAAGGACACCCCCGACCACTTCTTGGCCGAGGTGAACGGCGCCAGGCCGGTCACCTCCCAGGCTTCGCCCGCCAGGGGCATCTCGGCGGCCAGCGCCTGGATCGAGGCGTTCGGACGGGGGTCGGCGGCGGCGAGCTGGGCGACCACCTCGCGTAGCCGATCGGCGGTGGTGTCGTCAACCGGTTCGAGCTCGCCGAACCTCATGCCGTTCTCGGTCAGCGTGCCGGTCTTGTCGGCGCAGACCACGTCCACCCGGGCCAGGCCCTCAATGGCCGGCAGCTCCTGCACCAGGACGTTCTCCCGGGCCAGCCTGACCACGCCGACCGCGAAGGCCAGCGCGGTCAGCAGGACAAGGCCCTCGGGCACCATCGGCACCAGCGCGCCGGCCACCGCCAGCACCCGTTCCTGCCATTCGCCGGGCTGGTTCCACTGCACCCAGATGGTGGCGATGCCCACCGGGATCATCAACCAGGTGATCAGCTTCAGGATCTTGTTGATGCCCTGCTGCAGTTCGGACTTCACCAGCGAGAACTTGCTGGCCTCGGCGGTCAGCTTGGCCGCGTAGGAGTCGGTGCCGACCCGGGTGGCCCGGAAGGTGCCGACGCCGGCGACCACGAAGCTGCCCGACATCACCTCGTCACCGGGGTTCTTCTCCATCGGGTCGGATTCGCCGGTCAGCAGCGACTCGTCGACCTCGAGGTAGGACGCCTCCACCACCTCGCCGTCGACCACGATCTGGTCGCCGGGACCGATCTCGATCAGGTCGTCCAGCACGATGTCGTCGCGGACCAGCTCGACCACCGTGCCGTCGCGGCGCACCCGCGGCTTGCCCTCGCCGACCACGGCCAGGTTGTCCAGGGTCTTCTTCGCCCGCAGCTCCTGGACCAGCCCGATCCCGGAGTTGATGATGATCAGGAAGCCGAACAGCGCGTTCTGGATCTTGCCGGTGGTCATCACCAGGATGAACAGCACCATCAGCAGGAAGTTGATCCGGGTGAACACGTTCGCCCGGACGATGTCCCAGGTGCTGCGGCCGGAGCGGGGTGGCTGGGTGTTGACCTGGCCGGCAGCGACTCGCTGCGCGACCTCGGCGGCGGTCAGGCCCGGGTTGGGTTGGGTCTCGACTGTCACCGGGCAAGCCTGCCACATCGGGCAAGCAGCGGGACTACCGCAGTCGCTTCTGCTCCTTGGCGAGTTGCTTGCGCAGCCGCCGTTCGTCCCACTTGTTGGGGTGGCGGATCTTGATGGAGCCCAGCGCGGCCGAACCGGAGAGCACCAGCACGGGGTTGTTGCCGACCGGATCCTCGGCCACCTCGGACTTGCGGGTGCCCCAGCCGGCGCCCAGCCGGTCGAGTTGGGCGGCCCAACCCTCCGGAACGATGATCAGGATCGACCCGGCACCGGCGGAGACCTGCACCCAGATCACCTGCGAGGTCACCTCGGCCCGCCGGAAGTCGAGCCGGATGCTGCCCAGATCGCCGTGCAGCGCCAGGTACGGCGGAACCGTCCAGACCCCGTCCTTCTTGATGCCGCTGGCTCCCGCGCTGATCACCAGTGGATCGTGCGGGGCGTAGCCCGGACGGCCGATGCCGACCGGACCGGTGGGTACCGGGACGGACGCGGCGGGCGGCAGCGCGGGCGCACCGGGCGGCGGGACGACCGGGAAGCCTGACGGCTCCGCCGGCGTCGGCAGCCCGCCCGGCGGAGCGGGTTGGGCGTCGCCGGGGTAGGTCTGCCAGCGGGGTGGTTCCTCGGGCGGCTGCGACATGCCGGTTAGCCTAACCCAAGCCGGGGACACGGGGACGGCTCCGATGTCCCACCTAGTCAAGGAGCCAATCCGGCCGGGCCTCGGATAGGGAACCGTCCCGGCGTCCAACCGTCCCACGTCCCACAACCTGACAAGGTGTGACCGAACGGTTGTCACACCGTTGCGGTCACACCTTGTCAGGTTGCGAAGGGTCAGCGGGCGGCAGTCCCCTCGACATAGTCGTCGTCGTGCGACTTCACCCAGGCCATCAGGCCGCGCAACTCGCGGCCGGTGGCCTCGATCGGGTGCTGCTCGGCGGCGGCGCGCAGCGCCTTGAACTCCGGCGCGCCGGCGTCCTGGTCGTCGATGAAGCGCTTGGCGAAGGCGCCGGACTGGATGTCGGCCAGCACCTCCTTCATCCGCTCCTTGACCGAGGCGTCGATCACCCGCGGGCCGGAGACGTAGTCGCCGTACTCGGCGGTGTCGGAGACCGACCAGCGCTGCTTGGCGATGCCACCCTCGTACATCAGGTCGACGATCAGCTTCAGCTCGTGCAGGCACTCGAAGTAGGCCACCTCGGGCTGGTAGCCGGCCTCGGTGAGGATCTCGAAACCGGTCTGCACCAGGGCGGACATGCCACCGCACAGCACCGCCTGCTCACCGAACAGGTCGGTCTCGGTCTCCTCGGTGAAGGTGGTCTTGATGCCGCCGGCCCGCAGCCCACCGATCGCCTTGGCGTAGGAGAGGGCGAGATCCCAGGCCTTGCCGGATTCGTCCTTCTCCACCGCGACGATCACCGGGACGCCCCGGCCCTCGGAGTACTCCCGGCGGACCAGGTGGCCCGGGCCCTTCGGGGCGACCATGCAGACGTCCACCCCGGCCGGCGGCTGGATGTAGCCGAACCGGATGTTGAAGCCGTGGGCGAAGAACAGCGCGTCACCGGGGACGAGGTTCGGCTCGATCGACTCGGCGTAGATGTGCCGCTGGTACTGGTCGGGAGCCAGGATCATGATCAGATCCGCCTCCTCGACAGCCTGCGCGACCGGCACCACCCGCAGGCCCTCGGCCTCGGCCTTGGCCCAGCTCTTGGAGCCCTCCCGCAGGCCGACCCGGACGTCCACCCCCGAATCCCGCAGGCTCAGCGCGTGCGCGTGACCCTGGCTGCCGTAGCCGATCACCGCGACGTTGCGGCCCTGGATGACCGACAGATCGGCGTCGGAGTCGTAGAACATCTCTGCCATGTGTGTTTCCTTCTTCGCTATCAGTGGTTGGCGGTGCGTGTCTTGTCGATCTTGGCACGTTCGGTGAGCGAACGACTCCCCCGTCCGAGCGCGACCAGCCCGGACTGGACGAGTTCGCGGACGCCGTAGGGCGCCAGCATCTCCAGCAGCGCGTCCAGCTTGTCGGGCGAGCCGGTGGCCTCGATGGTCATCGAGTCGCGGTGGACGTCAACGGTCTTGCCGCGGAACAGCTGCACGATCTCGATGATCTGCGACCGGGTGGCCGGGTCGGCCCTCACCTTGATCAGGATCAGCTCCCGGTGCACCGAATCGCCCTCGGTCAGTTCGAGGATCTTCAGCACCTCGACCAGCTTGTTCAGCTGCTTGACGATCTGCTCCAGGATCTCCGGCGTTGTCACCCCCACCTGCAGGGTGATCCGGGAGATGTCGGGACGCTCGGTGGGCCCGACCGCCAGCGACTCGATGTTGTACCCGCGACGGGCGAACAACCCGGCGATCCGGGCCAGCACGCCCGGCTTGTTCTCGACCAGGACGCTCAGCGTATGGGTCTTCACAGCTCCTCCTCGTCCCAGGCCGGAGCCAGGTCCTTCGCAATCTTGATGTCGTCATTGCTGGTGCCGGCGGCGACCATCGGCCACACCATGGCGTCCTTGTGGACGACGAACTCCACCACCACCGGACGGTCGGTGATCGCCATCGCCTGCTCGATCACCTGCTCGACCTCTTCCGGGGTCTCAGCGCGCAGCCCGACCGCGCCCATCGCCTCGGCCAGCTTCGGGAAGTCGGGCACCCGCAGCGACTTCAGGTCGGTGTTGGAGTAGCGCTCGCCGTAGAACAGGGTCTGCCACTGCCGCACCATGCCCAGGCTCTGGTTGTTCATCACCGCGATCTTGATCGGGATGCCCTCCAGCGCGCAGGTGACCAGCTCCTGGTTGGTCATCTGGAAGCAGCCGTCGCCGTCGATCCCCCAGACCACCGCCCCGGGCTGCCCGACCTGGGCGCCCATCGCGGCCGGGACGCAGTAGCCCATCGTCCCCGCACCGCCGGAGTTCAGCCAGTGACCGGACTGCTCGTGCGGCAGCAGGTGGGCGGCCCACATCTGGTGCTGGCCGACGCCGGCCGCGTAGTAGGCGTCCGGCCCGGCGATCTCGCCCAGCCGCTTGATCACGTACTCCGGGCTGAGCAGGCCGTTCTCGATCGGCTCCAGATCGGGGGTGTACTTGGTCTTCAACCCGGTCAGGTAGCGCACCCAGGCGCCGTAGTCGGGCAGATCCTCGCCCCGCAGCAGCGTGTTCAGCTCCTCGATCACGACCGCCAGGTCGCCGACGATCGGCACGTCGGCATTGCGGTTCTTGCCGATCTCCGCCGGATCGATGTCGGCGTGGATCACCTTGGCCTCGGGGGCGAAGCTGGACAGCTTGCCGGTCACCCGGTCGTCGAACCGGGCGCCCAGCGTGATCAGCAGGTCGGACCGCTGCAGCGCGCCGACCGCCGAGACCGAACCGTGCATGCCGGGCATGCCCATGTGCAGCTCGTGGCTGTCGGGGAAGGCACCGCGGGCCATCAGCGTGGTGACCACCGGGATGCCGGTGATCTTCACGAACTCGGCCAGCTGGGCGTGCGCCCGTGCCTTCACCACGCCGCCGCCGACGTACAGCACCGGACGCTCCGCCGCACCGATCAGCCGGGCCGCGGCCCGGATCTGCTTGACGTGCGGCCTGGTGGTCGGACGGTAGCCCGGCAGCTTCAGCGAGGTCGGCCAGACGAACGGCGCCTCACCGGTCAGCGCGTCCTTCGCGATGTCGACCAGCACCGGCCCGGGCCGTCCGGTCGACGCGATGTGGAAGGCGGCCGCGATGGCATGCGGAATGTCCTCCGGCTTGGTGATCAGGTAGCTGTGCTTGGTGATCGGGAAGGTGATGCCCCGGATGTCGGCCTCCTGGAAGCCGTCGGTGCCGATCAACGAGGTGTTGACCTGCCCGGTGATCGCCACGATCGGGACGGAGTCCATGTAGGCGTCGGCGATCGCGGTGACCAGGTTAGTGGCACCCGGGCCGGACGTGGCCATGCAGACGCCGACCTTGCCGGTCACCATCGCGTAGCCCTCGGCGGCATGGCCGGCACCCTGCTCGTGCCGGACCAGGATGTGCCGGATCAGCTTGGAGTCGAACAGCGGGTCGTAGGCCGGCAGGATGGCGCCGCCCGGGATGCCGAAGACCACCTCTACGCCGACCCGCTCCAGCGACTCGACCAGAGCCTGGGCTCCAGTCAGCGACTTGGGCGCATCGACCGCCGGAGGCGGGTTATCGAGCTGAGTCATCCTCGGTCAACCTTTCTGGTGTTCGACTGCAACAAAAAACCCCCGCTGCGAATGCAGACGAGGGAGCGTGTCGGCTGAAGTGGCTCAGGCGACACGCGAGCAGAGTACGAGAGCGAAAAGACGCACGGTGTCAGTGTGCCACCGCCGCCCGGCATCGTGTCAACCTGCGGATGAAACCTCTCGCATGCTGAGCACATCCGGCCAACACTCAACCTCAACCTTCGAGTTCGGCGCCCTCAGGTTGTCCTGCGGTGCCAAGTTTCCGACGATGGAGCGGTCGTCCAAAGATTGGGGAGTCACCATGTCCACGACGTCCGCCGCCGCACACCGGATCCTGGGGCGCTGCCTGGCCGGACTCACCGGTACCGCCCTCGCGCTGACCGGCGCGGTGGTGACAGCCTCGCCCGCAGCCGCGGCGACGGAGCAGGTCTCCCCCTCCAACGGCAGCCTCAGCATCACCACGGCCGGCTGGGGCCACGGTCGCGGCATGTCCCAGTACGGCGCGCAGGGCGCCGCCAAGCAGGGTCTGCTGCACACCGACATCCTCAGCTTCTACTACCCCGGCACCACTCTGGAGCAGCTGAAGCAGGACGACGTCATCCGGGTCTGGATCACCGCCGACACCGACAAGAAGGTGCACGTCTACGCCGCGAAGGGCCTCCGGGTGGTCGACGCGAAGGGCAACGCCTTCACCCTGCCCACCGGCAAGAAGTACACCAAGTGGCGGCTCTCCCGCTCCGGATCCACGACGAAGCTGTACTACCGCACCACCAAGGGCAAGTACGTGAAGTACACCAGCAAGCAGCTTCAGCTGGATCCGAAGCAGCAGTGGGCCTTCGACAACCCCGAGACCGGCACCGTCAAGCTCTACCTGGCCAGCGGCAACCGCACCTACCGCGGTTCGATCGCGCTGGGCTTCCACGGCAAGAGCGCGCGGACGGTGAACCACGTCACCATGGAGGACTACCTGCGCTCGGTGGTGCCCTCGGAGATGCCTGCCTCCTGGCAGGCCGAGGCGCTGAAGGCCCAGTCGGTCGCCGCCCGCAGCTACGCCGCCCGGTACCGGGCCAACCAGGGCGGCAAGTACGCCTACGACATCTGCAACACCTCGGCCTGCCAGGTCTACAAGGGGACGATGACCGAACACCCGGCGACCAACAAGGCGGTCGCCGACACCGCCGGCCAGGTGCTCACCTACAAGGGCCAGTACGCCTGGACCGAGTTCTCCTCCTCCAACGGCGGCTTCTCGGTGGCCGGGCCCAACGACTACATCACGGCCAAGGAGGATCCCTACGACGCCTCGATGAAGCAGATCCGGACGACCAAGGTCAAGGCCTCCACGATCGAGAAGAAGTACCCCAAGATCGGCAAGCTGAAGACGATCACCCTGGTCCGCGACGGCAACGGGCTGTGGGGCGGCCGGGTGACCAAGGTGACCTTGACGGGCACCAAGGGCAGCCAGACCGTGGCCGGGACGTCCTTCAAGAGCGCGCTGGGGCTGCGGGAGACGCTGCTGACCATCGCCGGCGGGGTGGCAACGGTGAGCGCCAACTACGTCCGGTGGGAGTCCGAGTTCGGCGGCGCCGCCGGTAGCCTGGGCGCCGCGGCGGCTCCCGAGGAGGCCCGCGGGGCCGGGCAGTACGCGCTCTTCGCCTACGGTGCGCTGTGGTCCTCCCCGGCCACCGGCAGCCGGTTGCTCTCCCTCGCCGCGAACGCCGCCTATCTCTACGCCGGCGGACCGGAGAACTCGGGGCTGGGCTTCCCGATCTCGGACGAGTACGCCTACGCCGAGCCGATCCTCGAGGGCTTCACCCCCGCCACCCGGATCGACTTCCAGTCCGGCATGATGCTCTGCGCCGCCACCGGCGAGTGCGTGATCAGCCTGGGCTGAGCCGCCGCATCAGGACGGCCCGGCGGTCAGCCGCCGGTGGATGTCGTCCAGGTCGATGTCCGGCTCGCGGACGGTCAACTCGCGCAGCCCCGGGCGGGCGGCGAACCGCGGCACCAGGTGCAGGTGCAGGTGGAAGACCTCCTGCCCGGCCACCGCGCCGGCATTGCTGAGCAGGTTGAGCCCGTCGGCGCCCAGCCGCTCGGTGAGCAGCGCTGCCGTGGCCGCCACCGCGGGTGCGATCTCGGCCAGCGCCGACGGGTCGCTCAGCAGGTCCTCGGTGTGGCGCCGCGGGATCACCAGGGTGTGCCCTGGGTGCCAGGGGTTGATGTCCAGGAAGGCGATCGCGGCGTCGTCGGCGTACACCTGGCGGGACGGGATCTCGCCGGCCACGATCCGGCAGAACAGACAGCTCATGGCGTCAGCGTACGGCGAAGCCGGCCTCGGCGAGCGCCCGCTTCACCTCGGCGACGGTGAGGGTGCGGTAGTGGAAGACGCTGGCGGCCAGCAGCGCGTCGGCGCCGGCCCGGGCGGCCTCGACGAAGTGCTCCACCGTGCCCGCGCCGCCGGAGGCGATCACCGGCACGTCCACCGCGTCCTTCACCGCGGCGATCAGTTCGAGATCGAAACCAGCGGTGGTGCCGTCGGCGTCCATCGAGTTCAGCAGGATCTCGCCGGCACCGCGATCCACCGCCTCGCGGACCCATTCCAGCGCGTCCAGCCCGGCCGGGGTCCGTCCGCCGTGGGTGGTGACGCCGAAGCCGGAGGGCTGGCCGGCCTCCCGGCGGGCGTCCAGGGAGAGCACCAGCACCTGGCGGCCGAACCGCTCGGTGATCTCGTCGATCGCGTCCGGCCGGGCGATCGCGCCGGTGTTGATCCCGACCTTGTCCGCCCCGACCCGCAGCAGCCGGTCGACGTCGGCCACCCCGCGCACTCCCCCGCCGACGCACAGCGGGATGAACACCGTCTCGGCCGTGCGGGTGACCACCTCGTAGGTGGTGTCCCGCCCCTCGGCGGAGGCCGAGACGTCCAGGAAGACCAGTTCGTCGGCACCCTCCTCCCCGTAGCGGGCTGCCAGCTCGACCGGGTCGCCGGCATCGCGCAGGTTCTGGAAGTTGACGCCCTTCACCACCCGGCCGTCGTGCACATCCAGGCAGGGAATCACGCGGACTGCAATCGCCATGCCAGCACCTTAGCCGGGCCGCACCCGGAGGTGTCGGTAGGTTGATCCCGTGGATGAAACCCTCGCCGCCTTCCGGGCCGGCTACTCCTTCGCCCTGGACGACTACCAGGTGACCGCCTGCGAGCACGTCGCGGCCGGGCGCGGGGTGCTGGTCGCGGCGCCCACCGGAGCCGGCAAGACGGTGGTGGGCGAGTTCGCCGTCCACCTGGCCCTGGAGTCCGGCCGCAAGTGCTTCTACACCACCCCGATCAAGGCGCTGAGCAACCAGAAGTACCACGACCTGGCCGCCCGCCACGGCGAGGACCGGGTCGGGCTGCTCACCGGGGACACCACGATCAACGGCGAGGCGCCGGTGGTGGTGATGACCACCGAGGTGCTCCGCAACATGATCTACGCCGGTTCCCGCACCCTGCACGGGCTGGGCTACGTGGTGATGGACGAGGTGCACTACCTGGCCGACCGGTTCCGCGGACCGGTCTGGGAGGAGGTGATCATCTCGCTGGCGCCGTCGGTGCAACTGGTGGCGCTGTCGGCCACGGTGAGCAATGCCGAGGAGTTCGGCGACTGGCTGGACGAGGTCCGCGGCGGCGTCGAGGTGGTGGTGAGCGAGCGCCGTCCGGTGCCGCTGTTCCAGCATGTCGCGGTGGGACGCCGGCTGGTCGACCTGTTCGCCTCCGGGACGGCGGGCGAGCGCGGGACGACGGCCGAGCGCCGGACGACGGCTGAGCTTGTCGAAGCCTCCGTCAACCCCGAACTCCTCCAGCTGGCCAAGCAGGAGTCCCGCGGCCTGCGGGACGACGGGCGGCGGCCCCGCGGCCAGTCCGGCCGGGGCAAGCGGACGGTCGCCTACGGCTCCGGACGCTACGGCGGCGGTGCCGCCCGCGGCCGGCAGGAGACCAGCCGGCACCTGGTGCCGCGACGCGACGGCACCGTCGAGCGGCTCGCCGCCGAGGGG
This sequence comes from Actinomycetes bacterium, assembly GCA_023393755.1. Lineage (GTDB taxonomy): Bacteria > Actinomycetota > Actinomycetes > Propionibacteriales > Propionibacteriaceae > Propionicimonas. The sequence goes on from JAEXCA010000262.1 coordinate 13,080, forward strand.
CTGCTGCCGGCGATCTACTTCATCTTCTCCCGGCAGGGCTGCGACACCGCCGTCCGGCAGTTGATGCAGTCCGGGCCGCAGCTGACCAACCGCGCCGAGCGGGCGGCCCTGGACGAGATCGCCGACCGGCACGTGCAGGGCCTCAGCCAGGCCGACCTGGCCGCCCTGGAGTACCGCGACTTCGCCGCCGCCTTCACCGCCGGGATCGCCGCCCACCACGCCGGGCTGCTGCCGGCCTTCAAGGAGGCGGTCGAGGAGGGTTTCGCCGCCGGTCTGGTGAAGGTGGTCTTCGCCACCGAGACCCTCGCCCTGGGGATCAACATGCCGGCGAAGAGCGTGGTGCTGGAGAAGCTGGTGAAGTACAACGGCGAGACCCACGCCGACATCACCGCCGGCGAGTACACCCAGCTGACCGGCCGGGCCGGCCGGCGCGGGATCGACGTCGAGGGCCACGCGGTGGTCTGCTGGCAGCCCGGGCTCGACCCGCGGGCGCTGGCCGGGCTGGCCTCGCGGCGCACCTATCCGCTGCACTCCAGCTTCAAGCCGACCTACAACATGGCGGTCAACCTGGTCGGGACGGTGGGCCGCGAACGCGCCCGCGCCCTGCTGGAGCAGTCCTTCGCCCAGTTCCAGGCCGACCGCCGGCTGGCCGCCCGCTCGGTGCCCAAGCGCCGTCGCAACGAGACTCCTCGGGAGCGCCTACCGCGGACCAACACGATCGCGGTGCGGTTCGACCGGATCTGCTCGGTACTGGAATCGATGGGCTATCTCACCGAGGGCGGCGAACAGGTGACCGACGCCGGCCGCAAGCTCACCCGGATCTACTCCGAGCTCGACCTGGTCACCGCCGAGGCGATCCGCGAGGGGGTGTTCGACCGGCTCAGCGCGCCGCAACTGGCGGCGGTGCTCTCCAGCCTGGTCTACGAGGCCCGCGGCGACCGCCGTCCCACCCGGATGCCGGACCGGGCCAGCGAGCGCGCCCAGAGCGCGCTGCGGGGGGTGTGGCGGCAGGTCTCGCTGACCGAACGGGATCACCGGCTGCCCTCCCCGGCCGAGCCCGACATCGGCTTCGCCGAGGCGATCCACCACTGGACCGCCGGCTTCCCGCTGGCCGATGTGCTGGACATCTCCGGCCTGACCGCCGGCGACTTCGTCCGCTGGGCCCGCCAGGTGATGGACGTCGCCGGCCAGGTGGCCGAGGCCTCCGACGGCGACCTGCGGGAGACCTGCCGGGAGGCGATCGCCCGGATCCGCCGCGGCGTGGTGGACGTGGCCCCGCTGGAGGACTGAGTCACCCGGTGGCTGAGGTCGGCCCCGCAGGGCCGAGTCTCGAGGCCCCTCCTTCGACCCTTCGAGACTCGGCCTACGGCCGACCTCAGGGATGGAAGGATCACGCGGTGTAGAGGCTGACCTGCTCCGGGACGGCGCGCAGCCGCAGCGGCACCCGACCGAGATCCTCGCCGTCGGCCATCCCCCACAGGCCGTCGCCGTCCACCACCACCTCGCTGGCGCGCATCAGCTCGACCGCGGGATCCTTGATGAAGCCGCCGGTGAACATCGCCGGCAGCAGCCGCAGCAGGGTCATCCGGCTGACCGGGTTGACGATGGTGATGTCGAGCAGGCCGTCGGTGACGTCGGCCCGCGGGCAGGCCCACATCCCGCCACCGAAGTAGCCCGCATTGCCCACCGCCACCAGCATGGCGGACTGTTCCCGGTGGACGCCGTCGATCACCAGCCGGTACCGCACCGGCTCGAAGACGGCGAGCTCGGCCAGCGCGGTGTAGGCGTAGCTCAGCCCGCCCAGCGACCAGCTCAACTCGTTGGTCCGGTGGTTCACCCGGGAGTCGTAGCCGGTGGAGACGATCGAGCCGACCCAGCGGCGTTCCGCGCCGTCCACCGGGTGACCGGAGGCCTCCATCAGATCGATCCGGCGGGTGTCGCCGCGGATGATCGCATGCACCGCCGCCATGGTCTCCCGCGGTACCCCGGCACCGCGGCAGAAGTCGTTGCCGCGACCGGACGGGATCAGGCCGAGCGGGATGTCCGTCCCGGCGGCGGCGTTCAGGCCCAGGTGCATCATGCCGTCCCCGCCCATCACCAGCAGGGCGTCCGGCCGGCGTCCCTCGACGGACGGGCGGGCCCCTTCCACCGCGGCGATGCACCGCAGCCGGGCGTCGGCGAAGGAGGTGGTCTGGAAGACCCGCAGGTTCGCCCCGGGCAGCCCGGTGAGCAGCGCGGTGGCCACCCTGGGCAGCCAGCGGCGGGCCCGGCCGCGGCCGGCGGTGGGATTGACCACCAGGGTCAGCGTCGGGCCGTCATAGCTGCGCAGGCTCATCCGGCCGCCACCTCCTGTCTGCCGCCGGCGGCGAGCCGCCGGTCATGGACCCGGGCGATCAGCTCGGCCGCCAGGTAGAGCACGGTCATCGGAATCGCCAGGGCCAGCATCGAGAACGGGTCGCTGGAGGGCGTGGCGGCGGCACCGAAGACGAAGATGCCGAAGATGACGTAGGTGCGTGCCCTGGCCAGCTGCGCGGCCCTGACCACGCCCATCAGGTTCAGCCCGACCACCACCACCGGCATCAGGAAGCCCAGGCCGAAGACCAGCATCAGCCGCAGCATCAACTCCAGGAACGGCTCCACGTCCAGCAGGTTCAGCACCGGGACGCTGTCCGGGGTGAAGGCGAGCATCACCGAGATGCCCTGCGGCATGATGTAGTAGCCCACCGCGACACCGAGCAGGAAGAGCGGCACGCCGGCGGCCAGGAAGGCCAGTGCCCACTTCTTCTCCTTGGCCAGCAGGGCCGGCACGATGAACGCCCAGATCTGGTACACCCAGATCGGGCTGGAGAGCACCAGGCCGGCCATCGCGCACACCTTGATCGCCAGCATCAACGGGGCGGTCACGCCGGTGATCACGGTCGTGGTCTCGATCCCGGGATGGCTCTGCGCCAGCATGGAGATCGCCAGCAGGTACGGCCGCATCATCACCTGGTACAGCGTCTCGTAGAAGATGGCGGCGAGGGCGGCACAGCCGGCGATCGCCGCCAGCGCCACGATCAGCCGGTAGCGCAACTCCCGCAGGTGGTCGGCCAGCGACATCACCCCGCCGGGGTCGGCCTTGGGCGGACGCAGCCACGCCAGGCTGGGACGCGCCATGGTCAGGCGGGCGTCTCGGGCTTCCGCTCAGCCTCCGGCTGCGGGGACGGCGAAGCCGGGCTGGCGGCCGGAGGCTCCACCGCGGGCGGCTCGGACTTCAGCGAGGAGGTCTCCTCCTTGAACTCGCGGATCGCCTTGCCGGCGTTCTTGCCGATGCCGGCCAATCGCGTCCCGCCGAACAGCAACAGCGCGACGATCGCGATGATGACCAACTCCCAGCCCTGCGGCATGGTCTCCTCCTGCCCTCTACTGCGTCCGAACTCTACCCGTCCGCTCCAGAACCGGTACCCGGCGGCAGCCCGATCCCGCCCACCAGCTCAGCGAGTTCCTCGGCGCGGGTGCCCAGCATCTCGAGCTCGGAGAACAGATCCGCCGCCTTGTGGGCCAGCCACACCGCGTAGCTGATCAGCATGACCAGGCCCGCCAACGCGATCCCGCCGAAGACGAACACCCAGACCATGCCGGCAACCTTACCGGTAGAGCGCCAGCGCCTCGGCGGCGGCCTCGCGGGCCGATCCGGCGGCCTCCGGCGGCTGAACCGACAGCACCCCGTCCCCGAGGCGCAGCAGCAGTGCCCGCAGCCAGGCCGGGTCGGCCACCAGCAGGGTGACCTCCAGACCCTCCGGTGTCTGCCGGCTGCTCCGGACGGGCATGTACTCGGTGATCCAGCCGGCGGCGGGGGCCAGCCGGAGCGTGACCTCCGCCGCGTCCGTGCGTTCGTCCAGCCATCCAGCGCCGGCCGACGACGGCTCGCCCCGGTCCTGCCCGGTGCCCTCGGCGATCGTCACCTGGGCGATCCGGTCCAGCCGGTACACCCGCCAGGCGTCCCGGTCCAGACTCCAGGCGTCCAGGTAGCCGTAGCCGTCCCGCACCGCGATCCGCTTCGGTTCGACCAGCGGGGTGGTGGTCTCCGCCCGGGTCTGGCCGTCGTAGGTCAGCCGGACCACCTGGTTGCGTTCGATCGCGGCGCTGAGCTGGCGGCGGATCTCGGCCGAGCCCGAGGCGATGTCGACCACGACCGGCGGCCGCGCGGCGGAGTGCGCGCCGGTCAGCTTCGCCAGCGCCCCGTCGGTGGCCTCGGCCAGGTCGGGGCCGCCCAGCTCGCGGATCAGCTGCAACGCGACCACCAGGCTGGTCGCCTCGTCGGGCGAGAACCGCAACGGGCGGCTGAGGTACTCGGCGTTCGACAGCCGGATCCAGCCGGTGTCGGCGATGTCGACCTCGATCAGGTCCCCCGGCAGCCCGCCCGGCAGCCCGCAGTACCACAGCACGTCCAGGTCGGCGAGCAGCTGCTTGGGCGTCACCCCGAAGGCCTCCGCGGTCCGGGCGAGATCCGCGCCCTCCGGCCGGGCCTGCAGGTACGGCACCAGGGCCAGCATCCGGTTGACCTGCTCGATCGACGTCATCGCTCTCCCCCAGCGATCGCGGCGAGGTGGGCGATCACGGCATCGCGCAGCCCGGCGGGCTCCAGCACGATCACGTCCGGGCCGTAGGAGCACACCTCCCCGACCAGGTCTCCCCGGCTGGCGTACTCGATCCGGTGGGCGGCGAAGCCCGGCGGCACCTCCGCGTCGACCGGTTCGCCGCGCCGGCGCAACGCGGGGGCGCGGTCGCCCCGGATCGCCAGCACCGCCGTGGTGTCGGGCTGGGAGGGCGCCAGGCTGGCCAGCAGGCCGGCGGTGTCGATCTCCGGCACCTGGTAGGAGCCCGGCCGGCCGATCGGCGTCACCTGACCGTCCACCCGGGCGACCTTGAACACCCGCTGCTCGCCGCGGTTGCGGTCGTGGCCGAGCAGGTACCAGGCGCCGCGCCGGTAGGTCATCGTCCAGGGCTCCACCCGGCGGGTCTCGCCGCGGTACTCGAACTGGACCGGCTGGTGGTCGACCGTCGCCTGCCAGAGCGCGTCGAAGGCCGGTTCCCGGGCGCCGATCGCGGCGGTCAGCCCGTCCACCCGCGCGGGATCGGGGTCGACCCCGGCAGCGCGCAGCTTCGCGATCGCCGAGACGGCCTGTTCCGCGGCGGCGGCCGACTCCCAGACCCGGGAGGCCAGGCCGAGCACGGCTGCCTCGGCCGGGGTGAAGTCGATCGGCGGCAACTCGAAGTCGGCCCGACGGATCCGGTAGCCCACCTCGTCGGGGAAGAACGGGTCGTTGGAGCCGGTCTCCACCGGCACGCCGAGCCGGCGCAGCTCGTCCTTGTCGCGCTCGAAGGTGCGCTCGAAGGCGGCGTCGCCGAGCCCGTGGTAGCCCTCGATCATCTGGCGGATGTACGCCTTGTCGACGAACCGGCGCGCCAGCAGCAGGCAGATCGTGAGGTTCATGATCCGCTCGGTCTTGCGTGGTGCCATGGCTCGTCCTCGGACTTCGGTGGACGTCTGGCAGGCTAGCAGCGCCATCGTCGCGGCAGGCGTCAACCGGGCCGATCGGCATGGTTGACTTGTGCGGGCCCACCCGGGACGGTCCCGGCGGAGTCGAGCAGGAGGCGGGATGGCGGGACGGTATGCGCCCAGCCCGACCTCGGCGCTGCACCTGGGAAACCTGCGGACGGCCGTGGTCGCCTGGCTGATGGCGCGCAGCACCGGGCGGAGGTTCGTGCTGCGGATCGAGGATCTCGACGTCGCCCGGGTGGCCGCCGCCGGGGACGTGGCCGGCGGGCAGCTGGCCGACCTGGCCGCCCTCGGGCTGGAGTTCGACCCGCCGGTGGTCCGGCAGTCCGACCGGCTCGACGCCTACCGGGAGGCGGCCGGCCGGCTGGGCGACCGGCTGTACGAGTGCTTCTGCACCCGGCGGGAGATCGCCGAGGCTGCCTCCGCCCCGCACGGGGACGGCTTCCGCCCCTACCCGGGCACCTGCCGCGACCTGAGCGGGGCCGAACGCGCCGAGCGGCGGCGCAGCCGGGCGCCCGCCCTGCGGGTCCGGGCGGACGGCGCCGGCTGCACGATCACCGACGTCTGGGCCGGTGAGGTGGCCGGGGTGGTGGACGACTTCGTGGTACGCCGCAACGACGGCGTGTGGGCGTACAACTTCGCCGTGGTGGTGGACGACCTGGCCCAGGGCGTCGACCAGGTGGTGCGGGGGGACGACCTGCTCTCCTCAGCGCCCCGGCAGGCCTGGCTCGCCGGCCTGCTCGGCGGCGAGCCGCCGGTCTACGGCCACGTCCCGCTGGCGGTGAACCCGGCGGGCACCCGGCTGGCCAAACGCGACGGGGCGGTGACCCTGGCGGACCTGGCCGGGCTGGGTATCGATCCGGGGCGGGCGCTCGGCCTGATCGCCGGGAGCCTCGGGCTGGCCGGGCCGGGCGAACCGGTCACCACCGCGAAGCTGCTGGAGCGGTGGGATCCGTCCGCCCTTCCCCGCCAGCCGTGGGTGGTGCCGTCATTCGGGTGAGGGCGGCGCGGCGAGCTTCGGGAGGAACAACGCCCAGGTCAGCACCGCGATCCCGGCGCCGACCAGCAGACCGCCGAGGGTGTCGCTCAGCCAGTGGGCACCCAGATAGGTGCGGCTGAACGCCATCAGCAGCGTGTACAGCGCGCCCGCCAGCCACACCGGGCCGCGGAGGAACAGCACCCCGAGCACCAGCGCGATGGTGGCGGCGTTCGCGGTGTGGCCGGAGGGAAAGGAGCCGGGGTCGGCGGTGACCAGGATCTCGGCCGGACGCGCGCGATCGAAGCCGGCCTTCAGCAGTTGCACCACCAGCGCGCTGGCCGCGGAGGCGACCAGGAAGAAGGCTGCCGGCCAGCGTCCCACCCGCCAGGCGAGCAGCGCCGTGCCGAGGATCGGGACCACGAAGACACCAAGGATGCCGCCGCCGAGCTGGTTCAGCGCCAGGGCCAGTTCGTTCCAGCCGGGGCCGCGCAGCCCGATCGCGAACCGCAGCCAGCTCTGGTCCACGGCGGGGTGGGTGCGGACCGCCCAGAGGCCGACCAGTCCGGCCAGCAGCACCGCCGCGGCACCGGCCGCGACCAGCCAGGGCCGGCGCGGCCTGAGGGCCGGCCCGGTCATGTTCAGGCCGAGTAGGCGAACAGCAGGTCGACCACGTAGACGACCGTGTCGCCCTTCTCCACCGGCGGGTTGTTGGCGCCCTCGGGGAAGCCGTCCGCCGGCGGCAGCACCAGCAGCACCCGGGAGCCGATCGGCTTGCCCTTCAGCCCCTTGGTCCAGCCCGGGATCAGCTTGCCCAGTTCCTCCGAGGTCGGGGTCGCGAACCCGTCATCGATCAGCTCGCCGGTCTTCCAGGAGTAGCCGACGTAGCGGGCCAGGATGGTGTCGCCGGCCTCGACCGCCCGGCCGGTGCCCTCGATCAGGGTCTGGGCGGTCATCGTGGTCGGAGCGTCGCCGGACGGGATGGTCACCGTCGGCTTGCCGGTGCCGGTGGACACCGTGGGCAGCCCGGCCGGCGGGGTGACCGCCGCGCCCGCGGGCTCGGTCAGCGACACGTCGAGGATGTCGACCACGAACAGCAGGGTGTCGAACAGCTCGTAACCGGTCGGCGCGTACTGCGGGCTGATCTGGTACAGCGGGTCGTACCCGTCCTCCCCCGGCACGGCGATCAGCACCCGGCTGCCCGGCTGCTGGCCGGTCAGGCCCTTCTGGAAGCCAGCGATCACGCCGGTGAGCGGGAAGGTCGCCGGCTCGCCGTCGTCGTAGGACTGGTCGAACACCTCACCGGTGCGGGCGTTGACACCGTAGTAGTGGACGGTCACGTAGCCGCTCTCGACGGCCTTCGGGCCGTCGCCCGGCTCGATCACCTCGAACCGGGTCTGGTCGATCCGCAGCGGCTTGGTGAACTCGACCTTCGGCTCCTTCAGCCGCTCGCCGGTCACCGTGATCCCGTCCAGCGAGCTGGTCGCCGGGATGGTCGGCGTCGGCGTGGGAGTCGGCGACGGGGTGGCGGTGGTCGACTCCGACGGCGACGGGGACGGCGAGGTCGACACCGAGCCGGAAGGGGTCGCCGGGCCGCCGCAGGCGGTCAGCGCCAGGGCGGCGGCGGCAACGATCAGCACACGAGATGGGCGAAGCACGTCCCCGACCCTATCGCGCCACCCAATCCCCCAGCGAACCGGCGCTACAGCGCCACGGCGTCCAGCAGCGCGCCGAGTTCCTCCCGGGTCAGGTCCCGGCACTCCCCCGACTTCAGCGTGGCCAGCCGGACCGGGCCGATGGCGGTGCGGGAGAGCCGCAGCACCGGGTGGCCGAGGGCGTCGAAGATCCGGCGGACGATCCGGTTGCGGCCGGAATGCAGGGTGATCTCCACCATGGTCTGGCGGGGCTCCCGGGCGACGATCCGCACCTTGTCGGGGGTGATCGGCCCGTCCTCCAGGGTGATGCCGCGGCGCAGCCGGGCCAGGCCGGCGTGTTCGAAGCTGCCCTGGACGACGGCCAGATAGGTCTTGCGCACCTCGTGGGAGGGATGGCTCATCCGCTGGGCGAACTCGCCGTCGTTGGTCAGCAGGATCAGCCCTTCGGTGTCGGCGTCCAGCCGGCCGACGTGGAACAGCCGCTCGCCGCGACGGCTGGGCACCAGGTCGGCCAGGGTGCGGCGGCCGCGGTCGTCCTGCATCGCCGAGAGCACCCCGCGGGGCTTGTTCAACACCAGGTAGACGTTGTGGTGCTCGGGCGGGATGCGGGCACCGTCCACCCGGATCACGTCGCGGACCGGATCCACCCGGGTGCCGAACTCGGTCACCACCTGGCCGTTGACCTCGACCCGGCCGCGGGCGATCAGTTCCTCGCTGGCGCGGCGGGAGGCGACGCCCGCCCGGGCCAGCACCTTCTGCAGCCGGACGCCGTCGGGTTCGTGCTCGGTCACTCGGCCTCCTCGTCCAGGGTCGGGTTGGCCAGCCCGGCCAGTTCCGCCTCCAGGGCGGTGGCGTCGGGCAGGTTGGGCGCCAGCGGGGGCAACTCGTCCAGGCTGGTCAGGCCCATCCGCTCCAGGAAGGTCGCGGTGGTGGCGAACAGCCGGGCGCCGCTCTCCGGGTCGCGGCCGACCTCCTCGATCAGGTCGCGGGTGGCCAGGGTGCGGATCACGCCGTCGACGTTCACGCCGCGGACGGCGGCCACCCGGCCGCGCGAGATCGGCTGCAGGTAGGCGACCACCGCCAGGGTCTCCAGCGCGGCCTGGGAGAGCCGGCCGGGCTGGCCGTCCAGCAGCCAGGCGCCGATCAGGTCGGCATGCTCGGGGCGGGTGTAGTACCGCCAGCCCTGCCCGACCCGGCGCAGTTCGAAGCCGCGTCCGGTCTCGTCGTAGAACCGCGCCAACTGCTCCAGGCTGGTGGTGACCACCGCGGTCGGCGCGCCCACCCCCCCGGCCCGGGCCAGTTCCTCGGCGGGGATGGGCTCGGTGGCCATCAGCAGCAGTGCCTCCAGCGGGGCGCCCAGCGTCGCCGGATCCCATTCGAGATCCGGGATCTGCGCTTCGTCGTGTTCGCCGACGGTCTGATCAGTCATCGGCCGGTACCTCCGCCTCCTGGTCGAATTCCGAGATCTCGCCCACCTCGCCACCCAGCCAGCGGACGGTGAGCTCGGCCAGCGGTGCCACCTGCTCGAAGGCGACCGCCTGCTCACGGTACAGCTCCAGCAGGGCCAGGAAGCGGGCCACCACGACCAGCCGGTCGGCGGCGTCGGCGGTCAGCGCCCGGAACGAGAGGCTGGTGTGCTCCCGCAGCCGGCCGACGATCACCTCGGCCTGCTCCCGCACGCTCACCTTCGGGACGTGCAGGTGGGCCAGCGACACCTCCACGGCCGGCTTGGGGGCCAGCGCGCGTCCGGCCAGCAGGGCGAGCTGATCGGCCATCCCGGTGAGGTCGACCTCGGGCAGCAGCCTGGCGTACTGCTCCTCCAGCCCACCCGGCCGGGGCAGCCTGCGGTCCTGCACCAGCAGGGTGTCGGCGATCCACCCGGCGACCAGCTTGAACGCCCGGTACTGCATCAGCCGGGCGAAGAGCAGGTCGCGGGCCTCCAGCAGGGCCAGGTCCTCCTCGTCGTCCACCTCGCCGGAGGGCAGCAGCCGGGCGGCCTTCAGATCCAGCAGGGTGGCCGCGACCACGATGAACTGGCTGGTCTCGTTCAGATCCCAGGCCTCGGTGTCCTGCGCCTGCCGCAGGTGGGCGATGAACTCGTCGGTCACCTGGGAGAGCGCGACCTCGGTGATGTCGAGCTTGTGCTTGCCGATCAGCTGCAGCAGCAGGTCGAAGGGGCCGGAGAAGTTGGTCAGGTGGACGGTGAACCCACCCGCCTCGACCGGCTCGGTGTCGGTCAGGGTCACTGCTCGGCCAGGGCTCGGACCAGGCCGGACGCCTCGCCCTGGGCCTCGAAGTCGGCCATGATCAGGCCGATCGCGGTGCGCACGATCCGTCCCCGGTCGACCGCGACACCGTGCTCGGCGCGCAGCCGGAGCCGGGCGTGCTCCAGGGCGAGCAGCTCCGCGCTGCTGACGTAGACGGTGATCTTCTCGTCGTGCTTCACCCGCCCGCTGGCCAGCGCCTGGTCGGTCGCCGCCTCCTCGGCCGCGGATTCGGCACCGGCCGGCGCGGTGGAACGGAAGAGTTCCGCCGCCCCCGGCAGCCCTACGCGCCGGGGCACTTGACCAGGACCTCTCGGGCCAGCTGCCGGTACGCCTCGGCACCGGCGGAGTTGGAGGCGTAGCTGGTGATCGGCTCGCCGGCCACCGTGGTCTCGGGGAACTTGATGGTCCGCCGGATCACGGTGTGGAAGACCTGGTCACCGAAGGCCTGCACCACCCGCTCGAGCACCTCGCGGCTGTGCAGGGTGCGGGAGTCGTACATGGTGCCGAGGATGCCGAGGATCTCCAGTTCCGGGTTGAGCCGGTCCTGCACCTTGGAGATGGTGTCGGTCAGCAGCGCGATCCCGCGCAGCGCGAAGAACTCGCACTCCAGCGGCATCAGCACCTTGTCGGCGGCGGTGAGCGCGTTCACCGTCAGCAGGCCGAGCGAGGGCGCGCAGTCGATCAGGATGATGTCGTACTCGCCCCGCACCTTCGCCAGCGCGCGGTGCAGGGTCTGCTCCCGGGCCACCTCGCTGACCAGCTGCATCTCGGCCGCGGAGAGGTCGATGTTGCTGGGCAGCAGGTCCATCCCCTCGGTGCCGGTCTGCTGGATGATCTCGTGGATGTCCAGGTTCCGCCGCACCAGCAGGTCGTAGACGCTCACCTCCAGGGTGTGTGGGTTGACCCCCAGCCCGACCGACAGCGAGCCCTGCGGGTCGAAGTCCACCAGCAGCACCCGGCGTCCCGTTTCGGCCAGGGCGGCGCCCAGGTTGATCGTGGTGGTCGTCTTGCCCACCCCGCCCTTCTGGTTGCAGAGCGCGATGATCAGCGCCCGGGTCGGGCGGCTGCGATCCGGCGCGGTCGGTTCCGGCAGGTTCGGCAGCGGACGTCCGGTGGGGCCCAGTTCCTGCGCCGGCTCGGCCTCGAACAGCGCGGTGTCGTCGTTCTTCACGTTCCGCAGCCTACTCCAGAAATGTCGACAAGTCCTTTTATCGCGGCGTGTTGGCGGCCCCGATCGCCCGGGGCGCCCGCTACAGGCCGGTCTTCGCCGGCCAGCCGTCGTCGTGACGGCCGGGCGGATCCTCCGCGGCGGGCCCCACCATGATTCAGGCTGCCCCCTGACCTGCACGGTGCGGGACAGCGCGTCCGAGGCCACCCTGGAGCCCGATGCCCACAATGGCCTGACCCGCCGTGTCGACAGCGCGTGTCGGCGCAGCAGGGGAATCGCCACGACCCGAGTCAGCGGACCACTCGGCAACATGGGCCCTGCTGGGCCGCGCCGGATTCGGGATGCCATCGGGATCATCCTGGATGAGTGAGTGCCGGATCGGGAGGGCATGCAGGAGGGTGTGCGGGAGGGCGTGCAGGGGTGGAACGCATTCGTGCAGTTGTTCGATTACTCTAGCGTTTGTCGTAGTCAACTGGTAGATTGTGGCCATGAAGAGAGACAGTGCCCACTACGACCGGGACCTGACCCAGGTACCCCGTCTGGCACTGTCGTACAGCTGGTTCCAAGCCATCCGTGCCGCCGGTGTGACCTCCGACCGCGACACGTCCGATGACCGGCCTCCGGTGGGGTTGGCGACCACTGCGGAGTTGTTGGACGAGCTCGAAGCGACCAACCGGGCGGCTGCCGTCACGCTGGCCAGGCGGGCGGTGCTGCTGGCCGAGGTGGACCGGCGCGGACCGAGTGAGGAAACCCTCGGCCTGGACGTCGCGGGCTGGTTGACCCAGAACCTGACCCACAGCCGTAGGGCCGCGAAGGCCGAAGTCGCCAGGGCCCATGAGCTCGCCGCCGAACCCGTCCTGATCAACGCCCTGGCTGCGGGCCGGGTGTCGGTGGAGCAAGCCGTGCGGATCGGACGTGGGATGGCGAACCTGTCCGACCGCGTGCCGTCCGGTGTCCATGACGAGGTCGCCGGCCACCTGGTTGACCTGGCGGCCGAGTTCGGCCCCGACGGGTTGTCGCGGCTGGTGAACCATGCGGTGGAGGTTGCCGATCCTGATGCGGCCGAACAGGCTGATGCTGCTGCGTTGGAGCGGGTGGAACGCCGGCATCGCCGTGACCGGTTCGCGGCGTTGCGTCAGGATGAGGAAGGTGCGTGGTGGCTTGCTGGAAAGCTCCCGGCGGTGGAGGGTGCCCGGCTGGCAGCGCAACTGTCCGCGCTGGCGACCAGCATCAGCAGCCACACCACCGACGAGATGACCTGGGGTCAGGCGATGGCGGATGCGCTGACCACCATGTCAGCCCACTACGCGTCCTGCGGCCAGGCGCCCACCCACGGCGTCGACCGGCCTCGGGTCACCGTGACCATCACCTTCGACGCTTTGAAGGGCGACCTGGCTGCCGCGACCCTGATCGACACCGACCAGCCCATCACCCCGCAACAAGCCCGACGACTCGCCTGCGACGCCGACATCCTGCCCGCCGTGCTCGACGGCAGATCGATACCGCTGGATGTGGGACGCAAGAAGCGACTCTTCGACGGAGCGCTCCGCCAAGCGATCCTGCGCCGCGACCGCGGGTGTGTGTTCCCCGGCTGTGACCGGCCTCCTGCCGATTGTGAACTGCACCACATCCGACCCTGGTGGGAAGGTGGCGAAACGAAACTTTCGAATGCGGCGACCCTGTGTGAGCACCATCACCATGTGGTCGAACCCAACCCGCATGCCCCACCCGGCAGCCAATGGGAACTCTTCCTCGACAACCACGGACTGCCGTGCTTCCGGATGCCGGTCGACCCAAGGCGCCCCGGGCAGGGCAGACCCCTGCGCCAACATCACCGCTTCCGCACGATGACGTCCTGCACCTGACACGGGACATCTCTCCCAGAGGTGGGGACTGGGTGAACGCGCGGAGTGCGCGGCGACCGCCAGGGGTGTCTGGGACGCTGATCCCACACCGCTGTGGCAAGTCCACCGACCAGCTCAATCGCCGGTATCGCTCAGCTCTTCGGCCCCACGATCAGATCGGCATGCCGATCGCTCACCAGGCGCACCGTGTCCGAACCGTCGCCGGTCGACTCCAGGACGATCAGGTTCTCCTCCTGCAGCAGCACCCGCCCCGAGGCCTGGATCTCGGCGCCGCGGTACTCATCCGGCACCAGCACCGCCATTCGATGACCGTGACGGCCGCCGAACTCCAGCCATTGCGGTTCTCCAGCGGCTCCGTCGAGCGGATCGCAACCCCCGCTCATCGCTTCGCTGGAGTGGATCACGACGAAGCACAGGCTCCGGTCCGCGGCGACCACGAGGTAGCTGTTTCCCTCGTTGTCCTCCCCCAGGGCACGGGCGTTCCCGAGGTCAACCGCCTTCGTCCCCCGATACCGGGCGATCACGGCACTATCGTGCGGGCCCTGCGGTTCGGACAGCGGACCGTAGGTCAGGCCGGTCGGCACGTCCTTCGTACCAGCCAGCGGAACCAGCACCGCCGTGACAGCCGCCGCCACACCCACGGCGACCAGCCAGGTGGTGCGTGCTCCACCGGTTTTCATCGCCGTCCTCATGCCTACCTGCAGCCAACCCGGGATGCGAAGAGGCTATCGCCTACCGGGCCCGGGGGTGGGAACTGAGGTAGACCTCTCGCAGGTGCTCCACGGTGACCAGGGTGTAGAGCTGGGTGGTGGTCACCGACGCATGACCGAGCAGTTCCTGGACCACGCGGACGTCCGCACCGCCGTCCAGCAGGTGGGTGGCGTAGGAGTGGCGCAGCGTGTGCGGGCTGACCTCGGCGGTGATCCCGGCGGCCTCGGCGTGCTGCCGGATCACCGCCCAGGCGCTCTGCCGGCTGAGCCGGCGGCCCAGTGAGTTGAGCAGCAGCGCGGGGGTGGCCCGGCTGGCCTTGGCCGCCCAGCTCGGACGGCCGCGGACCAGCCAGGCCTCGACCGCCTTCCGGGCGAAGCTGCCCAGCGGGACCAGGCGTTCCTTGCGTCCCTTGCCGAACAGCCTCAAGCCCAGGTCGGGATCGGCCAGCGCCGGGGTCAGGTCGTCCACGTCGAGGTCGAGCACCTCGGAGATCCGTGCGCCGGTGCCGTAGAGCAGTTCCAGCAGCGCGGCGTCCCGCAGGCCGGTCGGGGTCGAGGTGTCCGGGGCGTCCAGCAGCCGCTGCACGGTGGCCTGGTCGAGCGCCTTGGGCAGCCGCTTCGCCTGCTTGGGCGGACTGATCGCGGCCGCCGGGTTCTCCCCCAGCCCCTCCGCGGCACCGAAGCGGTGCAGTCCGCGGACCGCCACCAGGGCGCGCGCCACGCTGGCCGGGGCGAGTGGACGCTCCCCCTGGCCGAGCTCCGCGCCGAAGCCGGTGATCTCCGGTTCGGTGACCTGGGCGGGCTCGGTGATCCCCCGCCTGCTCAGGTACTCCAGGTAGCGGTTCAGGTCGCGGCGGTAGCCGGCCAGGGTGTTCGGCGAGGCGCCGCGTTCGACGCCGAGGTGGTCGGTGTAGGCCCGGACCAGCCGCTCAAGCCCGGTCGCCATCGCCGATCGCGGCCAACTCCGCCCGGCGCGCCCGCCAGGCCTCACGGGCCGGCCAGGGCGCGTCCGCCGGACGCAGCGCGTCCAGCCGGCCGCTCAGCCGGGCGGTCTCCAGCGCCAGCACGCCGGCCACCATGGTGGGGTTCTGCAGCCGTCCGGCCAGCGCCGCGTCCACCAGGTCGGCGCGGTCAGCCCAGCAGACCTCCATGTCGGCCTCCTCGTGGTCGGCGACGAAGCCGTCCGGCGCCGCCGCCGGCGCGAGGTCGCGGGCGAGGAAGATCCGCAGCGACTCCTGGTTGGCGCCCGGGGAGGTGAAGGTGTCCACCAGCACCTGCCAGCGCGCGGCCCGCAGCCCCACCTCCTCGGCGAGTTCCCGCGCGGCGGCGGTCACCACGTTCTCGTCGGGATGGTCGAGCAGGCCGGCCGGCGGTTCGGTGAGCCGGAACCCCACCGGATGCCGGTACTGGCGCACCACCGCGATCCGGTCGGCGTCGTCCCAGGCGATCACGCCCACCGCTCCGGGATGCAGCAGGTACTGCCGGGCCATGGTCTCCCCGGACGGGGTGCCGACCCGGTCATCGACGAAGTCGCTGACCGCACCGCGGCCGAGCACCCGGTGGGCGACCACCGGCCACTGCATCGGCTGGTCGGCGATCTCGTCGGCGGCGAGTTCTCGCAACTCCGTTCCTCGGCCCGCTCCCGCGGCCCTCGTCAAGACTCCTCCCTTGCCGCCGCTGGCGCGGCGTCGCGGTCGTCGTCTGGCATCGTCTCGTGGGCTTCCTCCTCCACCGGAAGCCGGGCGGAGAGCTTCCGCCGCAGCACGGCCTTCACCAGGCCGGCGAACAGCGGGTGGGCCTGGGTGGGGCGGGACTTCAGTTCGGGGTGGGCCTGCGTCCCGACGTAGAACGGATGCAGCTCGGTGTCGAGTTCGACGAACTCCACCAGACTGGTGTCCGGCGAGGTGCCCGAGATCTTCAGCCCGGCTCCCTCGAGTTGTGCCCGATAGGCGTTGTTGACCTCGTAGCGGTGGCGGTGGCGTTCGGAGACCTTGGTGCTGCCGTACAGCCGGGCGACCAGCGAGCCGGGCACCAGTTCGGCCGGGTAGGCGCCCAGCCGCATGGTGGCGCCCATGTCGCCCTGGCCGGAGACGATCTCGACCTGTTCGGCCATGGTGGCGATCACCGGCGCGTGCGTGTCGGGATCGAACTCGGTCGAGGCGGCGTCGTCCAGCCCGGCCAGGTTGCGGGCGGCCTCGATCACCATGCACTGCAGGCCCAGGCAGAGCCCCAGGGTGGGCAGCTGGTTCTCCCGGGCGTAGCGCAGCGCGCCGAGCTTGCCCTCCACCCCGCGGATGCCGAACCCGCCGGGCACCACGACGCCGTCCACATCGCCGAGTTGCGCCTCAGCGCCCTCCCGGCTCTCGCAGTCGTCGGAGGCCACCCAGCGGACGTTCACCTTCGCCCAGTTGGCGAAGCCGCCGGCCCGCAGCGCCTCGGAGACCGACAGGTAGGCGTCCGGCAGGTCGATGTACTTGCCGACCAGCGCGATGGTGACCTCTTCCTTCGGGTGGTGGACGCGCTCCAGCAGGCTGGCCCACCGGCTCCAGTTGACGTCCCGGAAGTGGACGCCGAGCCGGCGCACCACGTAGGCGTCCAGTCCCTCGTCGTGGATCACCTTGGGGATGTCGTAGATGGACGGCGCGTCCGGGCAGGAGATGACGGCCTCTTCGTCGACGTCGCACATCAGCGCGATCTTGCGCTTCACCCCGGCCGGGATCTCCATGCTGGCCCGGCAGACGATCGCGTCCGGCTGGATGCCGACCTGGCGCAGCGCGGCCACCGAATGCTGGGTGGGCTTGGTCTTCAGTTCGCCGGAGGGCCCGATGTAGGGCACCAGCGAGACGTGCAGGAAGAAGGCGTTCTCCCGGCCGACCTCGCGGCGCACCTGCCGGGCCGCCTCCAGGAAGGGCAGCGACTCGATGTCGCCGACGGTGCCGCCGATCTCGTGGATCACGACGTCGATGCCGGGGGTGGCCATCGCCAGCATCTCGTCCTTGATCTCGTTGGTGATGTGCGGGATCACCTGGACGGTGTCGCCCAGGAAGTCGCCGCGCCGCTCCTTGGCGATCACCGTGGAGTACACCTTGCCGGTGGTGACATTGGCCTCACCGCTCAGCGCGACGTTGAGGAAGCGTTCGTAGTGGCCGATGTCGAGGTCGGTCTCGGCGCCGTCCTCGGTGACGAAGACCTCGCCGTGCTGGAACGGGTTCATCGTGCCGGGGTCGACGTTGAGGTACGGGTCGAGCTTCTGCATGGTGACCCGGAGCCCACGGGCTACCAGGAGGCTGCCCAGGCTGGAGGCGGTCAGCCCCTTGCCGAGGGAGGAGACGACGCCTCCGGTGACGAAAATGTGCTTCGTATTTCGCGAGCTGTTCACGGGCCTCCAGCCTATCCAAAGAACCTCGATCGAACGAACCAGGCTCACCGAGGGGACGTCAGGTCGTCAGGACGGTTCCGCACTGTCGAGCAGTTCGGCGGCGTGGGCCAGCGCTGACTCGCTGGATTCCAGCCCGCCCATCATGGTGGCCAGCACCGCCAACCGGTCGTCGGCGGTGACCAGCCGCACTCCGCTGGTGGTGACCTGGCCGTCGTCGGCCTTGGAGACCACGTAGTGCCGGTCGGCGAAGGCGGCCACCTGGGCCAGGTGGGTCACCACGATCACCTGGGAGTGCTCGGCCAGGCGGGCCAGCCGGCGGCCGATCTCCAGCGCGACCGCGCCGCCGACCCCGGCGTCCACCTCGTCGAAGACGAAGGTCTGACCGCGGGTGGCGCTGGCCAGCACCACCTCCAGCGCCAGCCGGACGCGGGAGAGTTCACCGCCGGAGGCGACCTTCGCCAGCGGCGCCGGCGCCGAGCCCGGGTTGGCGGAGAACAGCAGGGTCACCTGGTCCCCGCCGTGCGGACCGAGTTCGGGGAGCTCGGCGACGTCGAAGGTCAGCCGGGCACGCGGCATCGCCAGCGCGGCCAGTTCGGCCTGGACGGCGGTCGCCAGCTCGCCGGCCGCCGTACGGCGCAGCGCCGAGATCCGGCCGGCCCGCTCGGCCAGGTCGGCGTCCAGCCCGGCCAGCTCGGCGGTGAGCTCGGCGATCCGGTCGTCCGCCGAGTCCAGCACCGCAACCCGGTCGGCCGACTCGGCCGCGTAGGCCAGCACCTCGTCGATGGTCTGCCCGTACTTGCGGGTCAGCGCCTGCAGTTCGGCCAGGCGTCCGGCGATCCACTCCAGCCGCAGCGGGTCGGCGTCCAGGCCGGCCTCGTAGCTGGCCAGCCGGGAGGCAACGTCGGCCAGTGCCGCCGCCGCGCCCTCCAGCTCACCGGCCAGCTCGGCCAGCGAGGCATCGGCCGCCACCGCGCCGGCCAGCGCCTTGCGGGCGGCGCCGGTGAGCCCGAGCGCGTCCGGGGAGTCGGTGTAGGCCGCGGCGCCGGCCAGGGCGACGACAGCGGTGTGGACGGCCAGCCTGACGTCGTCGACGGACTGCAACAGCCGTGCCTCGGCCGCCAGCGCGACATCCTCCCCGGGTTGCGGATCCACCCGGGCGATCTCGTCCAGCCCGAACCGCAGCAGGTCGAGCTCCCGCAGCCGGGACTGGGCCAGGCCGGTGAGTTCGGCCAGCTCGGCGGCCAGCCGGCGACGCCGCTCGTAGCCGGCCCGGTAGGGTTCCAGCTCCGCCGCCAAGGATGCGCCGGCGTGCGCGTCCAGCACCTCGCGCTGACGTTCGGGGGTGCCCAGCCGCAACTGCTCGGACTGGCCGTGGACGGTGACCCACTCCCCGACCAACTCCTGACCGACCCCGGCCGGGATCTGGGCGCCGCCCAGGGTCATCCGGGAGCGCGAGGCGGAGAGCTGCCGGGCGACCAGGACGGCGTCCTCCTCGACCTCCCCGCCCAACTCGACGACCGCACCCGCCGTCACCGGGTCGACCTCGAACCGGCCTTCCACCAGGGCGCGGCTCGCACCGGCACGGACCAGCCGCGGCTCGGCCTTCGCCCCGGCCAGCAGCGCCAGTCCGGTCACGATCATCGTCTTGCCGGCTCCGGTCTCGCCGGTCACCGCGGTGAAGCCTGGGCTCGGCTCGAGGCTCGCCTCGCCGATCACCCCCAGGTCGACGATCCGCAGTTCAGCGAGCATGGGTCCGGTCCCGCTCCGCGGCACCGCGCCAGCCGTCCACCGGGAGCCCGAACTTGCGCACCAGCCGGGTGACGAAGGGCTGTTCGGAGGTGCGGGCCAGGCGGAGCCGGTGCTCCCCGGCCCGGGCCTCGATCACCGATCCGGCGGTCACCTCGTAGCTGCGCCGGCCGTCGCACCAGATCACGCCGCTCGGCGTGGCGGGCAGCACCTCGATGCTGACCACCGAGCGGTCGCTCAGCACCAGCGGACGGTTGAACAGCGCGTGGGCGGAGAGCGGCACCAGCAGCAGGGCGGAAAGATCGGGCCAGATCACCGGGCCGTGGGCGGAGAAGGCGTAGGCGGTGGAGCCGGTCGGGGTGGACACCAGGACGCCGTCGGTGGCCCAACGGGAGAGCGGCCGGTGGTCGACCTTCACCAGCACCTCCAGCATCCGTTCCCGGGCGAGCTTCTCCACCGAGCACTCGTTGATCGCGAACGACTCCCACAGCACCAGCCCGGCGGGGTCGCGGACCACGGTGTCGATGGTCATCCGCTCCTCGACCTGGTAGTCGCGCTCCAGCACCCGCTGCACCAGGTTGACCACCTCGGAGGACTCCAGTTCGGCGAGGAAGCCGACGTGGCCCAGGTTCACCCCCAGCACCGGCACCTCCCGCGGGAGCGCCCACTCGGCGGCGCGCAGGATGTTGCCGTCGCCGCCGAACACCACCACCAGCTCGCTGCCGCAGTCGTCCGCGCTCTCCGGCAACGGCAGGACGGCGCCCGCCGGCAGCTGCGGCGCCACCAGGTCGAGGTCGCTGGCGGCGATCAGGGTCTCGACCCCGTGCGCGTGCATCCCGGCGATGAACTGCGCGGCAGCGGCCACGGCCGCCGGACGGCCCGGGTGGACGGTGACGGTGACTCGACGCGCAGCTTGGCTCACGCTGCACACCTTAACGTCCCCGGCCGACGTTTCCCGGGCCACCCAGCTTCACCAGGTACTCCTGGTTCCCGTTCTCACCGGGAAGCCGGCTCGGGCCGGTCCAGACCGCGGGCCGGCCCAGTTCGGCGGCCGCGCGACAGACCTGGCGCACCGCCTCCTGGCGGCGCGCCGGATCCCGCACCACGCCGTGGCCGTCCAGCCCGCTCCTGCCGACCTCGAACTGCGGCTTGACCAGCAGCAGCGCGCAGCCGTCGGGGGCGAGCACGCCGAACAGTGCCGGCAGCAGCAGCCGCAACGAGATGAAGGAGACATCGCCCACGATCAGGCCGACCGGCTCCCCCTCCACGTGGTCGAGGGTCAGGTCGCGCAGGTTCGTCCGCTCCCACACCACCACCCGGGGATCCGCGCGCAGTTCGTCCGCCAGCTGGTCGTGCCCGACGTCGACGGCGTACACCCGCCGGGCGCCGCCGGCCAGGCAGACCTGGGTGAATCCTCCGGTGGAGGCCCCGGCGTCCAGCACCCGGGCGGGGACGACGGTTCCGGAATCGGCCAGGCCACCGAGCAGCTTGTGGGCGGCGCGGGAGACCCACGGGTCGACCCGGGCCCGCAGCAGGTCGGTCTCGGCCACCGGGTGGGACGGTTTGGCCGCCACCACGCCGTTGACCGTCACCCCGCCGGCGGCGATGGCGGCCTGGGCCGCGGTGCGGGAGCGGGCCAGCCCGCGCTCCACCAGCGCGGCGTCCAGGCGGGTCACGGCTGGTTGAGCGCCTGCTGCAGGGCGTCCAGCGCTGCGGTGAGCGCTGCCGGATGGGTGGTGACATCCTCGCCCAGGTCGAGTTCGGCCAGGGCTTCGTCGATCCGCGGGACGCCGGTCACCGGCGGCTGGCTGGGCTCGGACGTGGTCACCCGGCCATCCTACGGCCTCACCTCAGCGCGGTACCGCCACCGGATGCCCGGTGAGGATGATCGCCAGCCCCCGGTCGAAGGACGCGTCCAGGTCGGGGTCGGCCGAGATCGCGCCCAACGCGCTGGCCTGGCGGTGCAACTGGGTGGCCTGGGTGTGTCCCACCACGTAGATCAGCAGGGTCCGGGCGATGTCCGGCGAGGTCCGCCGGGCCAGCTCGGCCTCGAACTCCGAGACCCCGAGCCGGAAGGCGGTGGCGGTCGCCACCACCTCGGCCCCGTCGCGGATGGCCAGCATCGCCTCGCGCAGCCGGTGGCTGGTGGCCACCGGGTCGTCGTCCACCACCACCCCGCCGACGATCCGGGCCGCCAGGTGGCCCAGCAGTTCCTGCTTGTTCTCGACGTGGTGGTAGAGCGCGCTCGGCTGCACGTCGAGTTCGGCTGCCAGCCGCCGCATGGAGAACGAGTCCAGCCCCCAGGCGTCCAGCAGCCGCAGCGCCGCGCTGACCACGTCCTGCCGGCTGTTACCCATGGCGGCAGTCTATGGGCTAACCTGAACACCGTTCACCTGAACACCATTCAGTAGTGCCTCTACTAGGAGCTTCCATGGCCCGCCCGACCTCCTCCACCGGTGCCGATCTGGCCCTGATCGCCGTCTTCGCGGCGCTGATCGCGGTGTTCTCGCTGACCCCCATCCCGGCCGGCGTGATCGGTGTGCCGATCACCCTGCAGACCCTGGCGGTGGCCGTCGCAGGCTTGGTGCTGGGCGCCTGGCGGGGCTTCCTGGCCACCCTGCTCTACGTCGTGGTGGGACTGGCAGGGTTGCCGGTGTTCGCCGGCGGCAGCGCCGGCGTGGGCGTGCTCGCCGGCCCGACCGCCGGCTACCTGCTGAGCTTTCCGCTGGCCGCGGCGGCGACCGGCGCGATCGCCGCCTACGGCCTGAAGCGGACCAGCCGGTTCCGCTACCTGTGGCTGGCCGTGGCCGCGGTGGCCGGAGCGGTGCTGGTCACCGCCCCGCTGGGGGTGGTGGGGATGATGGCCAACGCCGGGCTGACCCTGCCGGTGGCGACCGTGACCGCCCTGGGCTTCCTCCCGCTGGATCTGGTCAAGATGCTGGCTGCCGCCGGCATCGCCCTGGCGGTGCACAAGGCCTTCCCGGCGATCCTGGCGACCCGGGCCGTCCCGGCCCAGCGGTGATCCGGCTCGAGGACGTCGAGGTACAGGTACCCGACCTCGCCGCCGGGCCGCGGGCCCGACGCCGGATCCTCGGCCCGCTCCGCCTGGAACTCACCGAACCCCGGATCGCCTTCATCGGCGCCAACGGCTCGGGCAAGTCGACCCTGCTGCGGCTGTTGAACGGCCTGGTGCTGCCGGATGCCGGGCGGGTGCTGGTCAGCGACCTCGACACCAGACGGGACGGCCGCCGGATCCGCCGGCAGGTCGGGTTCGTGTTCACCGATCCGCTGGCCCAGCTGGTGATGGCCACCCCGGCCGACGACGTCGAGCTGAGCCTGCGCGCCACCGTCCCGGAGCGCACGGAGCGCCGCGCCACGGCCCGCCGGCTGCTCGCCGAACGCGGGCTGGAGCACCTGGCCGACTCCAGCGTCTACGACCTCTCCGGTGGCGAGCGGCAACTGGTCGCGCTCACCTCGGTGCTGGCCTGCGCCCCGTCGATCGTGGTGGCCGACGAGCCGACCACCCTGCTCGACCTTCGCAACCGCAACCAGGTCCGTTCCGCCCTGGCCGGGCTGAGGCAGCAGGTCCTGGTCGCGACCCACGACCTGGAGATGGCCGCCGACGCCGACCGGGTGATCGTGGTCGAGGACGGCCAGGTGGTCGCCGACGGCGAACCGGCCGCGGCGATCGCCGCCTACCGGGAGCTGATGGCGTGAACCTGTTCGGCCTCTACATCCGTGGCGACTCGGTCTTCCACCGGCTCGGCGCCGGGCCGAAGTACCTGATCATGCTGGTGCTCACCCTGCCCGCCGCGGTGCTGCGGGACTGGCGGCTGGGCGTGGCCTGCCTGGCGATCGCGCTGACCCTGCTGGCGGCCTGCCGCACCGGGCTGGCCCGGGCCTGGCGGCTGCCGGCGATGGTCTGGGTGCTGGTGGGGATGCTGCTCGGCTACCACCTGCTCTCCGGGACTCCCGGACGGGGGGTGAACGCGGTGGCCGTCTTCCTCACCGCGATCTACGTCAGCAGGTTGCTGACCACCACGACGCCCGGCGGTGACCTGGTGGACGCCCTGATCGCCGCGCTACGGCCGTTGGCATTCCTCGGGGTCCCGCCGGAGCGGGTCGGGCTGGCGATCGCGGTGATGCTGCGCTCCATCCCGGTGCTGCTCGACACCTTCGGCCAGGTGCGGCAGGCAGCGATGGCACGGGGACGCGAGCACCACCTGTTCTCCCTGGTCACGCCGGTGGTGGTCCGGGCGGTGGGCCATGCCCAGGCCACCGGTGCGGCGCTGGCCGCCCGCGGTCTCGGGGACGGCGAGGAGCGGCCCTGAGCGGGACGCCGATCGCTGCGCCGCAAAGGCTTCGCCAAGCTCCAGCCGACGCTGGTCGAAGGGCCTGTCACGGGCTCAGCCAACGCTCCCTGAGCCTGTCGAAGGGCCGGTTCAGGGGAGCAGGTCCAGTGCCGCCAGAGCCGGGCCGGCGTCCAGGTAGGGAACCGCCCAGGCCAGTGCCGCCACCGCCCACAGCGCGTCGACCTGCTCCTCGACCGGGCCCGGCCGGGTGACCAGTGCGATCCGGCTGTCGTCCTGCGCCACCCGCTGGGCATTGCACACGGCGGTCCCGCCGGTCACCGTCGCCCGTCGGGGCGGACGCAGCAGCGCGCTGACGTCCGCGCCGATGTGGGTCGGCCGTTCGTTCGGCCGGCAGGCGATCAGTTCCTGCTTGCCGTGCGCGCCGCTGAACACCAGCAGCGAATCCAGCCCGGCGTTGTTCGCCCCCACGATGTCGGTGTCGATCCGGTCGCCGACGAAGAGCGCGCGTTCCGCTCCGGTCCGCCGGACCGCCTCGGTCATCATCGGCCGGTGCGGCTTGCCGAAGGTGGTCGGGCTGCCGCCGATGGCGGTGGAGACCGCGGCGATCATCGCACCGGCGCCGGGCACCATGCCGCGATCGGTGGGACGGGAGGCGTCGTCGTTGGTGGCGTACCAGACCGCACCGCGCGCGATCGCCAGGCACACCTCGTCCAGCATCGGCCAACCCAGCACCGGGTCGTATCCCTGCAGGACGGCGACCGGTTCGTCGTCGGCGCTGGCCACCGGGGTCAGCCCAGCCCCGGCGATCAGGCCGGCCAGGCTGGCGCTACCGGCGACCAGCACCTTGGCGCCCGGCGGCAGCACGTCGGCCAGCGCCCCGGCGGCGACCTGGGCGCTGGTCAGCACATTGTCGGCCCCGGCTGGCAGGCCCAGGCCCTGCAGCTGCTTCACCACCGTGTCGGCAGCCCGGGCGGCATTGTTGGTGACGTACATGAAGGCCTTGCCGGAGGCACTCAGCTCGGCCATCGTCTCCACCGCTCCCGGTACCGCCAGCGGCCCGAGGTAGATCACCCCGTCGAGGTCGAACAGCGCGGCGTCGTAGTCATCGATCAGGCGCGGGGCGGGCCCGGTCATTCGGTCCCCTCCTCGGCTTCGCCGGCCTCCTCCGGCTCGTCCTCGCTGTCGTCGAAGATGATCGTGACGCCCTGCAGCGCGGCGGCGCGCTCGGCGGCATCGGTGACCTGGTCGACGTCGAGCGCCGCGGCCGAGCTGAACCAGCGCTCGGCCAGGTCGGTCTCGCCCGCGGCCTCCAGCAGGTCGGCGTAGGCGAACCGGAGCCGGGCCCTGGCCAGCTTCGGTCCACGCGCCCCGATCCGCTCCAGTTCGGCCCGCAGCAACCGCAGCGCCTCGTCGGACTGCCCGGCGTCCACCCGGATGCCGGCCTCGACCAACCGCAGTTCCACCGCCTGCGCGACCTCGGGCTGACCGGCCAGACCCTCGCGGACCAGCTTCAGCGCGGCCTGCGGCCGGCCGAGAGCGCGCTCGCAGTCGGCCATGGCCGGCAGGTACTCCGTGGTGCCGCTCATCCGGCGCAGCGCGCGGAACTCGTTCAGCGCGATGTCGTAGTGCCCCGCGGCGTACGCGGTCTCACCGGTCGCCTCCCGGGTCACCGGGAGCCGGGCGGCCCGGCGTCTCGCGGCCTCCGCGTGAGCGTAGGCCAGTTCCGGGTCGACGTCGATCAGCTGTCCGGCCATCAGCAGGTGAGCCCCGACCACCTCGGCATGCTCGGTGGTCAGGCTGCGCAGTTCGGCTCGTACCCCGCGCGGCAGCGACCGGAGATCCAGCCCGGTGGGCGTCGCCGGCTCGTTCGCCTTGGGAGCGAGCCCGGGGTGCAGTGGTTCGCGTTCCTCGTCCCGTCGCGGCACCCGCGGGGTGCGCTCGCGGCCACCGGTCTCCCGCGCCGGCCGGCCGCCCGGGCGCCCGTCCCGGTCGCCGCCTCCGCGGAACCCGCCCTCGGGACGCGGACCGCGGCTACCCGGCCGATCACCGGAACGGGGCCTACTGTCGTCGCGCTCGCCGCGGCCTCGGAACTCACCGTCCGGACGCGGACCGCGGCCACCCGGCCGATCACCGGAACGGAGCTTGCTGTCGTCGCGTTCACCGCGGCCTCGGAACTCACCGTCCGGACGCGGACCCCGGCCACCCGGCCGATCACCGGAACGGGGCCTGCTGTCGTCGCGTTCACCGCGGCCTCGGAACTCACCGTCCGGACGCGGACCCCGGCCACCCGGCCTATCACCGGAACGACCCCTGTTGCCCTCGCCGCCGGGGAACGTCCGCCCGGAGACCGCTTTCGAGTCGGCGCCGGCCCGATTCGGACGGCCCCGGACCGCACCGCCGGGCGCGGCCGGGCGCGAAGGACGGTCACTGTCGAACCCCGAACGTCGGGAGTCCTTCTCGGAGCCACGCGGACGGCTCGTTCCGCCCGCCCGCGGCGGCCGGCTCCCCGAGGTCGCCGCGCCGGGCCGCCGGGCCGAGCCCGGCGCACCCGTGTCCCAGGAGCCACC
>JAEXCA010000270.1 GCA_023393755.1 Actinomycetes bacterium
CCGCCGAGCTCGTCCGACAGCGGGTTCGGCAGCAGTGGCTCGGCCTTCGGCGGCGGCGGTGGGTTCAGCGGTGGCGGGGGCTTCTCCGGCGGTGGCGGAGGCGGAGGAGGCGGCGGCTCCTGGTGAGCCGGCCTCAGGACGGCGGGGGAGCGGTCGTCCCGCGGATCACCAGTTCGGTGGGCACCACGACCCGATCCCTGGGCACCACGTCCTCGTTCCGCAGCTGGGCGAGCACCAGGCGTACCAGTTCGTAGCCGATCCGGCGGAAGTCGCTTCGGATCGTGGTCAGCGGTGGCGAGGCGAACTCGCTCAGGTCGATGTCGTCGAAGCCTGCCACCGAGACGTCCTGCGGAACCCGCCGGCCCTGCTCGAGCAGGGCCCGCATGAACCCGAACGCCATCTCGTCGTTGGCGCAGAAGACGGCTGTCACCGACGGATCGGCCGCCAGCTGCCAGCCCGCCTGGTAGCCGGACGCGGCACTCCAGTCGCCCCGTACCAGCGGGGGCGGGCGGAGGCCGACCTCCTCCAGGCAGCGCCGCCAGGTGGCCGCACGCAGTGCGGCAGGGTCGGAATCCGCCGGTCCGGCGATGTGGTGGACGGTGCGGTGGCCGAGTTCCAGCAGATGCCGGACGGCGGCCTCGCTGCCCTGGATCTGGTCGGCGATCACGCCGGGGTAGTAGCCGACCAGCCGGGAGTCGGAGACCGCGATCGGCAGGCCGGCCGGCAGGGCGAGGGTGTCCGGGGCGGAATGCTCGGCCCGGATGATCACCAGGCCGTCGATCGCCTGGTGGGAGAGCCGCTGGGTGGCACGGTCCCAGCCGGTCGCTGCGGGATCGACCACCTGCAGCAGGGTGACCGAGTAGTCCTGCGCCTGGGCGGCCTCGACCACCGCCTTGGTGGTGAGCGCCTCGCCGGTACGTTCGAACCGGTGGGCGAGCAGGCCGATCGTCCCGAACGTTCCGTTGCGGAGCGCTCGCGCCGCCCGGTTCGGCGAGTAGCCCAGCTGATCCATGGCGGCGATCACCCGGTCGCGGGTGACCGGACGCACCGAGGCCGCGCCGGTGGAGACGCGCGACACGGTCTGGGCCGACACGCCGGCCAGCCTGGCGACGTCCTCGATGGACGGACCGGACCGCTGTCGGCCCCGGCCATTGGCTGCGGGCATGGGCTGATGGTAACCCCGTGGGCCCGATTTGGCTACGTCAACATTCAGCCCGCCGTGAATTCCTGGTTCGGCGATGATCGTTATCAGAGCGTGATCAATGGAACTGATGACAAGGCTGTGCGGCGCTGTTATGTTGACGTCAACATTTGAGATCCAGCTCAGAGGGGAGCAGGGTGAGGCCGTTCGATCGCAGGGTCCATCGTGCGATGGCGGCCGAGACCGACTCCCGCCGGATCGACACACGGGGGCAACAGGGCCTCCCGGGAGAGCACCGACCCGCAACTCGGTGAGGAGACACCAGAAGGGCTGTCATCGAATGAAGAATGCACGAAAGCTCGCCGTCTGGGCGGCGACGCTGCCGCTGACGATCGCGCTGGCTGCCTGCGGCGGCGGGACCACCCCGAGCGGAGATCCGGGCGGTAACACCGGTGGCACCGAGGGCGGCAACAAGCTCACCGCCTGGGCCTGGGATCCGCAGTTCAACGTCTACGCGCTGAACGAGGCGGCGAAGGTCTACGCCAAGGATCACCCGGGCTTCGAACTCGAGGTGATCGAGACCCCGTGGGACGACCTGCAGTCCAAGCTGACCACGCTCGCCCAGTCCCGGGAGACCGGCGAACTGCCCGACATCTTCCTGATGCAGAACAACGCGTACCAGAAGAACGTGATCAACTATCCCGACCTGTTCACCGACTACACCGACTCCGGCATCGACTTCAGCCAGTTCCCCGAGTCGGTGGTCGCCTACTCCTCGGTCGACGGCGTCAACTACGGCGTTCCGTTCGACAACGGCACCGTGGTGACCGCGCTGCGGACAGACCTTCTCAAGGAGGCCGGCTACACCCTGGCCGACTTCACCGACATCACCTGGTCGGACTTCATCACCAAGGGCAAGGACGTGCTGGCCAAGACCGGCAAGCCGATGCTCTCGGGCCAGTCCAACTCCGCCGACCTGATCATGATGATGCTGCAGAGCGCCGGCGCCAGCCTGTTCGACGCCGAGGGCAAGCCGACCATCGCCGGCAACCAGGCGCTGCTGGCCTCGATCGACGTGTACCAGCAGCTGGTCAAGGAGAAGGTGCTGGTCGAGGTCAACTCCTGGGACGAGTACATCGGCCAGTTCGTGAACGGCAACATCGCCGGCACGATCAACGGCGTCTGGATCCTCGGCTCGGTGCAGACCGCGGACGACCAGGCCGGCAACTGGGGCGTCACCAACATGCCCAAGCTGGACGGGGTCGCCGGGGCCACCAACTACTCGGCCAACGGCGGCTCCTCGTGGGCGGTCAGCTCGAACGCCGACGTCAAGCTGGCCCAGGACTTCCTGGCCAAGACCTTCGCCGGCTCCACCGAGTTCTACGACACGATCCTGCCGTCCTCCGGCGCGATCGCGAACTGGATCCCGGCCGGTGCCAGCGACGTCTACGCCCAGCCGCTGGACTTCTTCGGTGGCCAGGCGGTGTACGCCGACGTGCTGAAGTTCGGCGAGCAGGTGCCGTCCAACAACACCGGTGCCTACTACTACGAGGGTCGGGACGCGGTGAGCGCCGCGATCACCAAGATCCTCGGTGGCACCGACGCCGCGACCGCGCTGGACGAGGCGCAGAAGAACGTCGAGTTCGCGATGCAGTGATCGCCAGCCAGGTAGGGGGCCGGGCCAACCGGCCCCCTACCGGCGGCAGCGTGGGCGCGGTAGCGTGCCCCCAACGTTCCCGCGTAGGAAGGTAATCCCTTGTCAGCGACGACAGCACCGGGGCCTGGATCGGCGGCTCCACCCGTTTCGAGGGCCGGCTCGCGCCGGTCGGGATTGCAGGGCGAGCGGCGCCGCAACCTCACCGGCTGGGCATTCCTGCTGCCGGCCGCGGCGCTGATCGCGCTGATGAACTTCTGGCCGATGATCCAGGCCTTCTTCCTCTCCCTGCAGACCGGGCGGGGGAACCGGTTCAACTGGGCCGAGCCGTTGTGGTCGAACTACAGCCGGCTGTTCGCCGACGAGATCTTCCTGATGACGCTGCAGAACACCTTCGTGTACCTGATCGTCCAGGTGCCGATCATGCTGGTGCTCGCGCTCATCCTGGCCACCCTGCTCAACGACCGGAACCTGCGGTTCCGGGCCTTCTGGCGGACCGCGATCTTCCTGCCCTGCGCGGTCGGCCTGGTCTCCTACTCGCTGGTCTTCCGCACCATGTTCGCCAACGACGGCCTGGTCAACGACGCACTGATGGGCCTGGGCCTGATCGGCGAGCCGGTCAACTGGCTCGGCCAGACCGGCACCGCCCGGTTCGTGATCATCCTCGGCCTGCTGTGGCGCTGGACCGGCTACAACATGATCTTCTACCTCGCGGCACTGCAGAACATCGACAGTTCCACGCTGGAGGCGGCCCGCATCGACGGAGCCACCCCGTTCAAGACCTTCTGGTACGTCACCGTCCCGCAGTTGAAGCCGATGATCCTGCTGACCGCGATCATGTCGACCAACGGCACCATCCAGCTGTTCGACGAGTCCTGGACGCTGACCCAGGGCGGGCCGGCCTACACGTCCATGACCATGTCGCACTACCTGTACGAGCTCTCCTTCCTGAAGAACCCGAACTTCGGCTACGCGGCCGCGCTCTCCTACGCGATCCTGATCATCGTCGCCGTCCTGGCCCTGATCCAGATGAGGGTGGGTGACAAGCGTGACTAGGACCCAGCTGCGCCGGATCCCCGGCTACGCCTTCCTGACGGTCGCCGCGATCGTCTCGGTCTTCCCGCTCTACTTCATGGTGGTCTCCGCCACGAACACCAGCCGCGACGTGCTGGATTCCAGGCTGCTGCCGGGCGGGGCGCTGATCGACAACTTCACCGCCCTGGTCGGCGCGCAGGACGTCGGTTCGGCGATGTACTGGTCGGCGATCATCGCCATCGCCACCACGGTGCTCGCGCTGATCCTGTGCTCCATCGCCGGCTACGGCTTCGAGGTCTTCCACTCCAAGGGCAAGGACAAGCTGATGAGCGTCCTGCTGCTGGCGATGATGATCCCGTTCGCGGCCACCATGATCCCGCTGTTCCAGCTGTTCGCCGAGTTCGGCATGATCAACTCGACCTTCGCGGTCATCCTGCCGGCGATCTCGACGCCGTTCCTGATCCTGCTGTTCCGGCAGTCCTCGCGTTCCTTCCCGCACGAGATCATCGAGGCGGCCCGGATCGACGGACTGGGGGAGCTGAGCATCTTCTTCCGGATCTTCCTGCCCACCATGAAGTCCACCTACGCCGCCGCGGCGGTGATCACCTTCATGGCGGCCTGGAACAACTTCCTGTGGCCGAAGGTGATCCTGATCAAGAACGAGTACCAGACCATGCCCATGCTGATCGCGAACCTGCGGGCGGGCTACGTCACCGACTACGGCGTGCTGATGCTCGCGGTGTTGTTGGCGTCGCTGCCGGCGGTCGTGGTCTTCCTCGCCCTCCAACGCAGTTTCGCCGATGGTATTACAGGAGCTATCAAGTGACCTTCGACCCCCGTCGAATCGCCGACCCCACCTTCTACGCCGACAACCGCATCCCAGCCCACAGCGACCATCGCTGGTTCCGGACCGCCACCGAGGCGGCCACCGGGACCAGCGGCTATGAGCAGAACCTGAACGGGCTGTGGAAGTTCCACTACGCCCGCAATCCGGGGCAGGTGGTGGACGGCTTCGAGCAGGTCGACTTCGACACCGACGGCTGGGCCGACATCGTCGTCCCGGGCCACATCCAGTTGCAGGGCTACGACCGGGCGCAGTACACCAACGTCCAGTACCCCTGGGACGGGCACGAAGCGATCGGGCCGGGGCAGATTCCGCAGCGGTTCAACCCGGTGGCCAGCTACGTGACCACCTTCCAGGCGCCCGCGCTGGTCGCCGGCGAGCGGCTGAGCATCTCCTTCAAGGGCGCTGAGAGCGCGATCGCGGTCTGGCTGAACGGCCACTACCTCGGGTACGGCGCTGATTCCTTCACCCCCTCGGAGTTCGACCTGACCGGGGCGCTGGTCGAGGGGGAGAACAAGCTGGCCGCGCAGGTGTTCAAGTGGACCGCCGGCTCCTGGATCGAGGACCAGGACTTCTACCGGTTCTCCGGGTTGTTCCGGGACGTGGTGCTGTACCGCCGTCCGGTTGCGCACGTTGAGGACCTTCGGGTCAGCTCCGCGCTCAGCGACGATCTGAGCGAGGCCACGGTGACGCTGGACGCCTCCCTGGTGGGCTCCGGGAGTGTCTCGGCGAGCCTGGCCGGGGTCGGTGAACTCACCCCGGACGGCGAGGGCCGGCTCGCGGTGCGGCTGGCGTCCCCCCGGTTGTGGAGCGCGGAGGACCCCCACCTCTACGACCTGACCATCGAGGTGCGGGACGAGGCGGGGGAACTCACCGAGTTGATTCCCCAGCGCGTCGGGGTGCGCCGCTTCGGCATCGAGGACGGCGTGCTGAGGATCAATGGCCGCCGGCTGGTGTTCAAGGGGGTCAACCGGCACGAGTTCGGTCTGCAGGGCCGGGTGATGAGCCGGGAGCAGACCGAGGCCGACATCCGGTTCATGAAGGCGCACAACATCAACGCCGTCCGCACCAGCCACTACCCGAACAACTCCTTCTTCTACGAGCTGTGCGATTCCTACGGCCTCTACGTGATCGACGAGATGAACCTGGAATCCCATGGCGTCTGGGACGACATCCGCAACCGCGGAGCGCTCGACGAGGCGGTGCCGGGCGATCGTCCGGAATGGCGCGACGTGCTGCTGGACCGGGCCGCCAGCCTGCTCGAGCGGGACAAGAACCACGCCAGCGTGGTGATGTGGTCCTGCGGCAACGAATCCTTCGGGGGCAGCAACATCGCCGCGGTGGCCGACTGGTTCCGGCAGCGGGACGACCGTCCGGTGCACTACGAGGGGGTCGCCTGGGACGACCGTCACCCGGCGACCACCGACGTGGTCAGCCAGATGTACACCCCGGCCGCCGAGGTCGAGGAGTACCTGGCCACCCGCCGTGACAAGCCCTTCGTGCTGTGCGAGTTCGCCCACGCGATGGGCAACTCCTTCGGGGCGGTCGACAAGTACCTCGACCTGGCCTACCGCGAACCGCTGTTCCAGGGTGGCTTCATCTGGGACTTCGCCGACCAGGCGATCCCCCTGAGGGACCGGCACGGGCGGGAGTACTTCGGGTACGGCGGCGACTGCGGGGAGGCTCCCCACGACGGGGACTTCTGCGGCAACGGGATCTTCTTCGCCGACCACACGCCGACACCGCGCATGCAGGAGGTCCGCCACGTCTACCGCGGCTTGTGCACCTCGGTGGATGCCGGGTCCTTCACGGTGGACAACAGGATGCTGTTCACGTCCTCCTCCGCCTACGACTGCGTGGTGACCCTGGCCCGGGAGGGACGGGTGCTGCGCGAGGAGACGGTCCCCACCGATGTGGCCCCCGGTGGGTCCCAGACCCTGGCAC
>JAEXCA010000009.1 GCA_023393755.1 Actinomycetes bacterium
GGGCGGACGCGGCCCGCGCCCGCTCCCGCCGCCAGGCCGACCAGCCCAGCGCGATCGTGGCCGAACCGCCGCCGACCAGCGCCGGGTACAGCCCCTGGTAGGTGCCGAAGGCGATCGAGAAGACCAGCAGGAGAGCCGGCGGCAGCAGCGTCCAGACCCAGCGGCGCAGCCGCAGGGCGAAGCTCGCCGCCAGCGCGCTGACCACCAGACCGGCCAGGTAGGGCACCACCAGCAGCTGCTCGAACCCGTTCACCGGCGGGCTCACGGTGAGCAGCTGCTTCCAGGCCTGGACGCCGCCGAGCGCCAGGTCGAGCAGGGTCCGCGGCGCGGGAAGCACGCCGCCGAGCGCGGTCGAGCGCAGCGCGAACAGCCCACCGAACAGGAAGTAGCCCAGCACGGCCAGCCCCGCCACCTCCGCCGGGCCGGCCCGCAACCGCCAGCCGAGGACAGCGGCCGCCAGGCCGACCGCCACCCCACCGGCGGCGGCCAGCCAGAAGGCGGCATCGCCGTAGGCGGGCTGCAGCGGCACCAGCGCGGCCAGCGCCAGGATCGCCACGAAGGCCAGGTCGCCCGCGGCCGGCCACCAGCTCCGCGTCCCGGTCATACCGCGGTCACCACCCGCACGGCCAGGGCGAGATCCCGCAGCGCGGGGACGGTCGCGATCGACAGCTCGCCGATCGCCTGCCGGCCCAGCTCCTCGGCGGCCGCCGCCCGCACCGCGAAGCTGTGCGCGGTCGGCGGCAACCGCAGCGCGGCCAGCCGCAGCTGGGGCGGCGGGGTGACCGAGCCGGTGATCAGCGCGACCACCGAGGCACCGGGAAGGTCGGCGGCGACCACCCGGGCCCGGTCGGCGAAGGGTTCGGCGGTGGCGGCCGGTTCGAGGGCGGAGAAGGCGTCCAGCATCCGCGCCGGCGGGCCGGCCGCGATCACGGTGTCGCTGGCCACCACCGCCGCCTCCTTGCCGTCCAGCACGGCGCTGACCGCCAGCGAGGCGGCGATCGAGATCCCCAACTCGAGTTCCTCGTCGTCGGCGTAGTCGGCGGGGTTGGTGGACACCACGATCACCAGTTGGGCCCGGCGGGTCTCCTCGAACTGCCGGATCATCAGCTGGTTGGTCCGCGCCGTGGATCGCCAGTGGACCCGGCGCAGGTCGTCGCCCGGCTCGTAGCTGCGCAGCGCGTGGAAGGCCACGTCGTCGTTGGAGATCTCCCGGGTGGTCAGCCCCTCCAGGTCGCGCAGCAGGCCGGTGGAGTCGTTGGCCAGCCGGACGGTCCGCGGGTGGACGAAGATCGGCTCGGGACGGGTCCAGTCCAGCTGCCGGCGGAGCAGGCCGAGCGGATCCTGCCGCACCGAGCGCACCGGCCCCAGGGTGAGCACCGCGCGGCGCTGGGTGGGGATCGTGAACAACTCGTCGTGCTCCGCCCCCGGCGCCAGCCGGGGCACCGCGAAACTGGCGGTGGCGTGGCCGACCGGCAGCTCGACCAGCCCGGCGCCGGACGGACGGCTGCCCGCGCTGTGGATCCGCAGTTCGCCCACCGCCTGCTCGCCGACCACCACCCGGGCGCTGGCCACGGCGACCTCCACCCGGTAGGCCGGCCGGCCGAGCACGAAGACCACGGCCAGCAGCAGGGCGATCAGCAGCACCAGGGCGGCCGCACCCAACTCCTGCCAGCCGAACAGCGCCCAGGCCACGCCGGCCACCACCGCCGCCGCGAGCGCACCCCGGGCCAGCGGGGTCACCGTCCGCAACCCTCGCTGGAGGAACGCCGCCAACCGCGGCCCGAACCCGGCCACCGGCACTCAGGCCACCTGGTTGCGGGTCTGCGGGGCGGGGATCTCGGCCAGCACCCGGGCGATGATGGTCTCGCCGGTGGTGCCACGGAACTCGGCCTCCGGGTCGAGCACGATCCGGTGGTGCCAGACCGGATGGGCCAGCGCCTTGATGTCGTCGGGCAGTACGAAGGTGCGTCCCTCGGTGGCGGCCCAGACCTTCGCGGCCCGGACGATGGCCAGCGTGCCGCGGACCGAGACGCCCAGCCGGGCACCGGGATCGGCCCGGCTCTCCTCGGCCAGCTGCGCGGTGTAGCGCAGCACCGCCGGGTCGACGTGGACGCCGGCCACCAGATCGGCCATGTCGGCGATCGCGGAGGTGGTGATCACCGGGTGCACCAGCGAGGAGCGGTCCCGGGTGGAGGCGCCGGACAGGATCGCCTCGGTGGCGACCAGATCCGGGTAGCCGATGCTGGTCTTGATCAGGAAGCGGTCCAGCTGGGCCTCGGGCAGCCGGTAGGTGCCGGCCTGCTCGATCGGGTTCTGGGTGGCGATCACCATGAACGGACGCCCCACCGCGTGGTGGACGCCGTCGACGGTGACCCGCCCCTCCTCCATCACCTCCAGCAGCGCCGACTGGGTCTTCGGCGAGGCCCGGTTGATCTCGTCGGCCAGCAGGATGGAGGCGAACACCGGGCCCTTGTGGAACTCGAACCGGTGCGCGGTCTGGTCGTAGATGGTCACCCCGGTGACGTCGGAGGGCAGCAGGTCGGGGGTGAACTGGATCCGGCTGTGCGTCCCCTGCACGGTCGCCGCCAGCGCCTTGGCCAGCTGGGTCTTGCCGGTGCCGGGTGCGTCCTCGAGCAGGATGTGCCCCTCGGCGAGGAGGGCGGTGAGCACCAGCCGGATCACGCCGGCCTTGCCCAGCACCGCCCGGCCGACATTGTCGGTCAGCCGCTGGAAGGTCTCGGCGAACCAGGTCGCCTGCTCCTGCGTGATCGTCATCTCTCTTCCTTCCCCGCACCCCGGCGGATCCTGTGGCTGGCTGGCATCACGGCGACGGCATCCCGCCCGACCAGCTGGCCGAGCCACAGCTGACCGTGAGCGGGTAGTTGGTGCCGAAGTAGGGGCCGTACCCGGCGGCGTTCCGGAACGCCTTGCGGTCGTTCGCGCCGTAGGTGATGTTGTAGCTGGTGTCGGCGATGGTGCAGTTGACGTTGCCGGTGAAGTTCCGGGTTTCGATGCCCACGTAGTAGCAGCGGGCGTTCGGGTTGGTGTCGCACTGGGCGGCGTAGCCCGCGTTGTAGATCGAGATCGACGGTGGCGGTGGCGGGTTGTTGGCCTGGCCCGTCCAGCTGTCGGTGGTGGTGCC
This sequence comes from Actinomycetes bacterium, assembly GCA_023393755.1. Taxonomy (GTDB): domain Bacteria; phylum Actinomycetota; class Actinomycetes; order Propionibacteriales; family Propionibacteriaceae; genus Propionicimonas. The sequence goes on from JAEXCA010000009.1 coordinate 3,143, forward strand.
GGCAGCGTTGGTGAAGCTGACGTCCAGGGTGTAGCTCTGCCCCGGGCTGAGCCCGGTCTGGGTGTGGCTGCCGTTGTTGTTGGGGGTGGCGGCAGTGATAGGGCTGCCGTTGTCGTCCACGCTCCACCGGAACCTGACCGCGTTGTCGAGCGACTCGATGCTCACCAGGGAGACGATCGGCCGGCCGAACGGAACCGCCGCCTCGGTGGTCGCCGAGGCGCCCGGCTCGACTCCCTCGACATTGGAGGTCGCCCAGATCTCCACCCGGTAGGAGGTGCCGTTGGTCAGCCCGGTAATCGCGCCGCCACCGTCGGGGAAGGTGCCGGTGGCGCCGCCCGGGCTCACCCGGTAGCGGTAGGTCAGCTGGCCGGCGCTGTTGCCGTTCAGCGCGCCCCGGGTGAAGCCGACCGTGACCCGCCGGTCCCCCGGCTCGATGGTCAGGTTGGTCGGTGCCCCCGGCGGGTTGGCCGCCTGGCGCGGCGACGACTGCGGGCTGGGGTCGGAGGAGCCGGCCTTGTTCCGTGCCGTCACGGTGAACGTGTACGGGGTCGGGTCGGTGTCGACGGTCACGTTCTGGCTGGTGCCGGTGATCCCGCTGATCGTCCGCACGGTGTCGCCACCGCGGCGCACGGTCAGCGTGTAGTCGGCCACCCGGTCGCCGTTGTCGGCGGCCGGCGGCTCCCAGCTGACCGAGATCTGGGCCTGGGAACCGACCGGACGCGACGGCGTCGTGGTCGGCCGGCCCCGCCGCTCCCGCGCCCGGGCCCGCACCCCGGGCGCGGGGCA
>JAEXCA010000075.1 GCA_023393755.1 Actinomycetes bacterium
CCCCGGCAGGGTCCGATCGACTACGACCATCCCACGGTCGCGGCCCTCCCGCCGCAGGGCGAGTGAGCCTCGCCGGCCGGCTGCCCGACTTTCCCTGGGATTCGCTGGCGGACGCCCGCGCGCTGGCGGCGTCGCACCCGGACGGCCTGGTCGACCTCTCGGTCGGGACGCCGGTCGACCCCACCCCGGAGTTCGCCCGGCAGGCGCTGAGCGACGCCTCCGACGCCCCCGGCTACCCGACCACCTGGGGAACCCCGGCGCTGCGGGCGGCCATCGTCGACCACCTCACCACCCGCTGGCGGGCGGACGGGCTGACCGAGCGCGGCGTGCTGCCGGTGATCGGCACCAAGGAACTGGTCGCCTGGCTGCCCACCCTGCTGGGGCTGTCGGAGGCCCACACCGTGGTGTTCCCCGAGATCGCCTACCCGACCTACGAGGTCGGGGCCCGGATCGCCCGGGCCACCCCGATCGCCTGCGACGAGCCGGCCGCCCTGACCGCGCTGCGGCCGAAGCTGGTCTGGATCAACTCCCCGGCCAACCCGCACGGGCGCATCCTCAGCCTCGCCGAGACCCGCGCCTGGGTGGCGGCCGCCCGGGCGGTGGGCGCGGTGCTGGCCAGTGACGAGTGCTACGGCGAGTTCGGCTGGGAGGCCGAGCCGGTCTCCGTCCTCGATCCGCGGGTGAACGACGGGTCGCTGGACGGGCTGCTGGCCGTCCACTCGCTCTCCAAGCGGTCGAACGCAGCCGGCTACCGGGCGGGCTTCGTCGCCGGCGACCCGGCGCTGGTCGGTCCGCTGCTCGAGGTGCGCAAGCACGCCGGGTTGATCCTGCCCACGCCGGTGCAGGCGGCGATGGTCGCGCTGCTCGGCGACACCGCCCACGTGCGGGAACAGCGCGACCGCTACCTGGCCCGGCGCGCCCGGCTGCGTCCCGCGCTGGAATCCGCCGGCTACCGGGTCGAGCACTCCGAGGGGTCGCTGTACCTGTGGTGCACCCGGGGGGAGAACTGCCGGGCCAGCGTCGACCAGCTGGCCTCGCTGGGCATCCTGGTCGCCCCGGGTGACTTCTACGGCCCGGCCGGCGAGCGTTTCGTCAGGGTCGCGCTGACCGCCACCGACGAGCGGATCGACGCCGCCGCCACCCGGCTGCAGGCTGCCGCGCCGGAGAACGTCGGCTGAACCCGTCGAAGCCTCGGTGGGACGGGCCGAGCCCGAGGCCTCAGCGGGCCGGCACGTACCCCGCGTCCTTCACGGTCCGGGTGCCCTCGGGGGAGAGCAACCAATCCTGTACCCGCCGGGCGGGGCTGCCGGCCGGCTCGTCGGCCCGGATGATCACGAAGAAGTCGTTCACGAACGGGTACCGGCCGTCGCCGATGGTCTCGGGGGAGGGCATCACCTCCGAGATCCCGAGCATGCGGATCCCCTCGACCGCGTACATGTTGGCCAGGTAGTAGTAGACCGAGTACCCCAGCGCGTTGGCGGTGTTGGCGTAGCTGGAGACCCCCTCGATGATCTCGCCCATGTCGGCGGTGATCAGCTCGGTGGGCGCCGGGGCCATGGTGCGGTCGCCCATCACGTACTTGCGCATCAGAGCCTGGGAACCCGACTCCTCCGGCCGCTGGTAGGCGACGATCTCGACGTCCTCCCCGCCGACCTGCTCCCAGTTGGTGGTCCGGCCGGTGTAGATCGCCCGGAGTTGCTCGGTGGTGAGCGAGGTCACCGGGTTGCCGGCGTTGGTGAAGAAGACCAGGGCGTCGCGGCCGATCGGCTGGGCCTCCAGCGCGACGCCGGATTCCTCGACCTCCCGCTTCACCGAGGCGTCGGCCTCGTAGACCAGCAGCAGGTCGGCCGAGCCGTCCACCAGCGCGCGGTAGGCATTGGGGGTGGTGGTCACGTTCACCGCGTTGTCCGCCTCGGCCGGCGAGGCGCCGGTCAGCCGCTGGATCACCAGCGAGATCAGCGGGATGTTGGCCGTGGAGCCGTCGAACCGCGGCAGGTCGGCGAAGGTGAACGGATACCCGGTCGCGGGCGGGCTGGCGGTCACCGCGGGGGTGGTCGCGGCGGGGGAACCGGGAGTGGACGGCTGCACCGGCGGGCTGCTCGTCGGGCCCGGCTGGGTCGGGCTGCACCCGGCCAGGACGAGGGCGAATGCCGCGGCGATCCCGCAGAGCCGACCGGCCATGTCAATCCTCCAGGTTCTGGTAGCGGCTCTCGCGGTAGAGCCAGTTGCCGGCCTCGTCGATGAAGCCCTGGTCGCTGCCGGCCACCGCCCAGTAGTAGCCGGAGCCGGTCCCGGCCACCGCGCCCTCGATCGGCAGCACGTCGCGGAACACCGTCTGCCGGCCGTCGCCGGTGTGGACCGTCGGCGGCGCCGCCGGCTCCACCGGGGTGCAGGCGATCCAGCTTCCCGCGACGCCGCAATCGGAGGGCCGCGGCAGGCTGAACGTCAGGCCGGTGGCGGTGTTGTGGATCCGGGTCGCGGGGGTCTCCCGGGTCGCGTCGCTGAACAGGGTGCGGTTCAGCACCGTGCCGAAGCCCTCCGGTGGGTCGGCCAGCCGGCCCTCGGGCAGCAGCAGGACCTTCGGTGGTCCGGAGCGGGGATGGATGCCGCAGGCGTCGTTCGAACTCCAGTTGCAGTCGATCTCGGCGTCGGTCGGTTCCAGGATCACCCGCAGGTCGAGGCCGAGCAGCCCGATGCGGGCCTGCTCCCCGGATCCCTGTCCCACCTGGTAGCCCCACTCCTGCTGGCTGATCCACGCCCAGTCGTCCCCCACCCGGCGGAAGTCGGTGTCGACGAAGTGGTCCAGCTCGTGCTGGCCGACCACCGCGTAGCCGGCGTGGAAGGGTTCGGTGCGCGCCAGGGTGGGCTTGAGCGCCCAGCCGCCGCGACGGTCGAGGTAGCCCATCCGGGGCGGCGTCTCCGGCTCGGCCTGCGGGTCGGTGTAGGCCTCGCTGGCTGGGATGAGGGCCAGGTCCGCCGGCTCGGCCTGCGGGTCGGGGTAGGCGGAGACGAAGCCCGGGTGGGGCGTCCGCTCCCCGGTGAGCACGTCGAGGAAGTACTCGCCCTTGGCCTGGTGGACGTTCACCGTCCGCCGGTCCAGCAGCATGACGGCACGTCCCTTGCGAGGCTTGATGATCACCTCGCCGGAACGCAGGTCGAACAGCCCGCTGCCGACATCGACCGGACCGGTTTCGCTGATCTCCCGCTGGAACTCGGCATGGGTGTCGCCGATGCAGCCGGCGTACCTGCCGGGCACCGTGCCGATCACCTGCCCGGAGAGATCCAGGATGTCCACCTGCTCCGCCGCCGAGCCGGCCAGCACCAGCGAGGCGCGCCCGGCTTCGTCCCGGCAGTACTCGTACCAGCCGTAGCGGGGCGGGACGACAAGCTGGGCCCGGTCGTCCACGAACCCGTAGCTGATCTGCTCGGTCGTCCAGCCGTCCAGGTACACCTGGCGGATCGAGGTGGTGGGCCAGAGCATCGGGCCTCCGTCGCCGGAGGGCATTGCCGCGGTGGGCAGGACGGTCGGGTCCGGAGCCGGGAGCGGCGGGACGGCGGGCGGCGCCGGTCCGGCCGGGGGAGTCGTCGACGGCGCCGGGGCACCGGGGGTGCAGCCGGCCAGCCCGGCCAGTCCGGCCAGCAGGAGCGGGAGGAGCACCCGTCCGGCGCGCCGAGGCCACCACGTCGTCACCCCCCGATTGTCGTCCTCGGGCCCGGTGTGCGGGTGGGTCACAGCCAACTCTTAGGTATTCATCAACACCAGCCTGAGATTTCCCCAAGGCTTCGCTGGTAAACCTTCCTTCCCAACCGGGGCTGGAGCACGATGGTTCGGTGCTGCGTCGGTTCCTGCCTGCCGCGACCCTGGCGGTCGCCGTGCTGTGGACGCCGGCGTCGGCCCAGGGCGTGGAGCCGGGAATGCCGGCCGCCGACGGCAGACCGATGCTCTGGCCGGCGGCGATCGCGGTCCCGGAGAACGCCGGTCACGGGCTCCCGGTGATGGTCACCCACTACGGCTTCGTCGACGGGTCCGCCGAACTGGTCGTCCCCGCCGGGTACACCTCCTACAGCTACTGCGCGGACACCGAAGGCCGGCCGGCCGCCGTCCTGGCCAGGGGGAACCAGGGTTCCGACCTGATCGACTTCACCGGCGAGGTGGTCGGCCACCTGGCGTCCGGCCATTCCGAGTGCGTCGGAACCGACCACCTGATCACCGCGGGACTGGTCGACGGGCAGTGGGGGTTCGGCGTGGTCGAGGCCGCCACCGGCGATCCGGTGCTCGACCCGGCGGCCCGCCAGAAGGTCGTCGCGGTCACCTCCGGTGTGGTCAATGTCTCCCGGCCGCAGGGGGAGTACTTCCTCGACCTGGGAAGTGGAGTGTCCTCCCCGCACCCCGGCCGGGTGACGGTCGCGGGCCTGGAACCCGGCGCCCCCGGCGTGCCGGCCGAGGAGGACCGCCCGGCGAACGGAACCCCGGCGGGCAGGCTGGGCTACCTCAGCCGGTCGGGGGAGTGGCTGTTGCCGCCCCAGTTCGACACCGCCAGCGCCTTCCGGTCCGGCTACGCCGTGGTCGGCCAGGGCGGACGGCAGACCTTCCTGGACACCGGCCTGCGCCGGGTCGGCGGGGAGTGGGACCGGATCCGTCCGATCACCGTTCCGGCCGCGCTGGGCGAGCGGGTGATCGGCTACTGGGTCGAGGCGGACGACCGCCGCGGGCTGCTGGACGCCGAGTTGCGGACCGTGGTCCAGCCGGGGCCGGGGCGGATCGACTGCGACGCCGACGCCCTCGGGGTGTGCGCGGTGGTCGCCCCCGACGGCAGCGCCGATCTGGTTCCGCTGCCACAGGGCGGCGCGACCACGCTCCCGGCCGGGTTCACCCGGGTGCTGAACCCGGGGATGGTCGCCGATCGACCCTCGCCCGGGAAGGCCGCGGAGACCCGGATCCGTTCTCTGATCAGTGGCCGCACCGTGACCGTGCCGGAGGCGGCGGGTTGCCGGGGGGTCGGCCAGTTGTTCGTCAGTTGCCCGGGCTCGGTGGTGCTCGATGCCGGTGGTGAGCAGACCGGGTTCCGCAGTGTCGCGGTGGTCGCCGATCCGGCCGGCGGGCTCGCCTACTACTGGGTGACCACCGACACCGAGCAGGGCTTCCTCGACCCGGACGGCCGCTGGCGGTACCGCGCACGGCGCTAGCTCCAGCCGGTCCGGTCCGGCCTCAGGTGGTCGGGAAGGCCAGGGTCAGCTCGGTCGGACCGCTCGGGTCGCCCGGTCCGTGCCAGGCCGCCGGCGACCAGGGGTCGTGGGTCCAGTGCCAGTCGCCGACCGTGATGCCCGTGAGCCCGAAGCGTGCGGTGCCGGCCACCGCCACGTGCGCGACCGACCAGGCGACGGCGGCGTCCCGGGTGGTCACAGTCAGCGCGTCCTGCTGCGGGGTCAGCGTGATCTGCTTGCCGAAGGTCTGCTTCAGGAAGCCGGCCATGCCCTCGGGATCGGCGTCCCCGGGGGAGCGGACGGTGCAGGTGAAGGACGCCGGGGTCTGGCCGGTCAGCGCGCTGGCCAGCGTCCGTGCCTTGTCGACGTGCTTGCGGTAGGCCTCCGGGTGGGCGCTGCGCTGCACCTTCTGGGCGACATCGTTGATGTCGCCGTCCTCCCAGCCCTTCACCCTGACCAGGGCCTTGTAGAACGCGGTGGTGGAGTACCAGGGATCCATGATCTCCTCGATGGTTCCCCAGCCCTTCGACGGCCGCTGCTGGAACAGCCCGATCGAATCCGCGTGGCCGTAGTCGAGGTTGCGGATGCCGGATTCCTGGAAGGCGGTGGCCAGCGCGATGCTGGCCGCTCGCGGCGCCAGGCCGCGTTTCACCGAGACCCCGGAGATCAGTGCCGCGTAGTAGGCCCGTTCCGGATCCAGCGTGGCGGAGGCCCCGCGCACCGTGGCGGCGCAGCGGTCGTCCACCGGCAGCGGGACGCGGTGGTAGGCCGACCAGGCGACCACGCCGCCGACCACCAGCAATGCCAGCGCCGACACCCCGACCAGCGCCTTCGCGGTCAGCGCCAGTGGTCCGCGCCGGCTAGTTGGCATGAAGGGCGGCGTTGAGCTCGATGCCGGTGCCGGCGCGCCGCAACGCCTCGACCGCACCGGTGGTGGAGTTGCGCCGGAACAGCAGCCCGGACTGCCCGGAGAGGCCGGCCGCCTTGACCACCTCGCCGTCCAGCAGCACCTTGGTGCCCGCGGTGACGTACAGCCCCGCCTCGACCACGCAGTCGTCGCCCAGCGAGATGCCCAGGCCGGATTCGGCGCCCAGCAGGCAGCGCTCACCGATCGTGATCTGCTCCTGGCCGCCGCCGGAGAGCGTCCCCATGATGGAGGCCCCGCCGCCGATGTCGGTGCCGTCGCCCACGATCACCCCGGCCGAGATCCGTCCCTCGACCATGGACGTGCCCAGGGTGCCGGCGTTGAAGTTGACGAAACCCTCGTGCATCACGGGGGTGCCGGACGCCAGGTGCGCGCCCAGCCGGACCCGGTCGGCGTCGGCGATCCGGACGCCGCCGGGCACCACGTAGTCGACCATCCGGGGGAACTTGTCCACCCCGAACACCGTCACCTGCCCGCGCGACCGCAGCGCCAGCCGGGTCCGCTCGAAGTCCTCGGCCAGGCAGGGCCCGTGGTTGGTCCAGGCGACGTTCACCAGCACGCCGAAGATGCCGGTCAGGTCGATGCTGCGCGGCGGGCAGAGCCGGGCGCTGAGCAGGTGGAGCCGCAGGTAGGCGTCCGAGGGGTCGGCCGGCGGCCGGTCCAGGTCGATCTCCACCAGCACCGCCTCGGTGCGCACCCGGCGTGCCGGATCGGTGCCCTGCGCGGCGGCCAGGGCGTCCGGGACGGGGGAGCCGTCGTGCCCGCCGAGCGCCGGCGCGGGGAACCAGGTGTCGAGCACCTGGCCGGATTCGTGAACGGTGGCGAGGCCCCAGGCGGAGGCGGGTCTGGTCATGGTGGCCAGCGTACCTTCGTCCCCCGACCGCGCCCTCCCTCCCGGCGATGGCTAGGGTGGGGGCATGAGCACCCCACGAAGTTCTTCTCCTCCGCTGCGCTCCTCCGAACAACTCCGCGGGGACCCCGCATGAGAAGCCTTGAGCCGCGTGGGGATCTGGTCGAGCTGTTCCGGGGGATCGTCGACATCGAGTCGGTCAGCGGGAACGAGCGGGCGCTGGCGGACGCGGTCGGGCGGGCGCTGGCCGGCCTCGAACACCTCGGCGTGGTGCGCGATGGCGACACCCTGATCGCCCGCACCGAGCTCGGACGGGCGCAGCGGGTGGTGATCGCCGGTCACCTCGACACCGTGCCGGTGGCCGGGAACCTGCCCTCCCGGCTGGTCGACGGGGTGCTGCACGGACGGGGCACGGTCGACATGAAGGGCGGGGTGTCGGTCATGCTGCAGGTGGCGGCGCTGGCCACCGCGCCGTCCCGGGATGTCACCTGGATCTTCTACGACCACGAGGAGGTGGCCGCGGTCGACAACTCCCTGACCAGGATCGCCGCCACCCGGCCGGAGGCGCTGGTCGGCGACTTCGCGGTGCTGATGGAGCCGACCTCGGCCCGGATCGAGGGTGGCTGCCAGGGAACCCTGCGCTACGTGGTCACCACCCGGGGCAGGGCGGCCCACTCGGCCCGCGGCTGGATGGGGCACAACGCGATCCACGACAGCGGCGAGGTGCTGCGCCGGCTGGAGGCCTACACCCCACGTTCGGTCGAGGTCGACGGGCTCACCTACCGCGAGGGGATGAACGCGGTCGAGATCCGCGGCGGCATCGCAGGCAATGTGATCCCCGACCGCTGCCAGGTCACGGTGAACTTCCGGTTCGCCCCCGACCGGGACGAGGCGGACGCGGTGGGCCACTGCCGCGAGCTGATGACGGGCTACGAGGTCGAGGTGATCGACTTCGCGCTGGGCGCGCGGCCGGGCCTGGATCGTCCGATCGCGCAGGAGTTCCTGGCGGCGGTCGGCGGCCCGCCGCAGGCCAAGTTCGGCTGGACCGACGTGGCCCGGTTCAGCGCGCTCGGCATCCCCGCGGTGAACTACGGGCCGGGCGATCCCCTGAAGGCCCACGCCGACGACGAGGCCTGTCCGGTCAGTGACCTCTATGCCTGTAGAGACGCGCTGCTCCACTGGCTGAGCTGACCGCCACGCCGACGGTCGTCCTCCGCCGGTTGTCGCCGGGCTGCGAATCCCCGGCCGATCTGCGCCATGATGGGGCATGATTACCCCACGAAGTTCTTCTCCTCCGCTGCGCTCCCCCGAACAACTCCGCGGGGACCCCGTATGACCAAGCGCACCCAGGGGCCGGTGGTCCGCCGAGCCGAGACCGCCGAGCCGATCACCCTCGACGAATGGCTGCTGGCCAACCGTGGCGACACCAAGTGGGCCGACGCCGATCCGTGGCGGGTGCTGCGGATCCAGGCCGAGTTCGTCGAGGGCTTCGGGACGCTGGCCGATCTCGGCCCGGCGATCAGCGTGTTCGGGTCGGCCCGGACCCCGCGCAAGCACCCCTACTACAAGGCGGCGGTGGAGATCGGGCGGCGGCTGGCCGAGGCCGGCTACGCCACGATCACCGGCGGCGGCCCCGGCATCATGGAGGCGGTCAACCGCGGCGCCTTCCAGGCCGGCGCCACCTCGGTCGGACTGGGCATCGAGCTGCCCTTCGAGCAGGGGATCAACAAGTACGTCTCGCTCGGCATCAACTTCCGCTACTTCTTCGCCCGCAAGGTGATGTTCCTGAAGTACTCCCAGGGCTTCATCGTGATGCCGGGCGGCTTCGGCACCTTCGACGAGCTGTTCGAGGCGGCGACGCTGGTGCAGACCCGCAAGGTGCGCTCCTTCCCGATCGTCCTCTACGGCGCCGAGTACTGGTCGGGGCTGCTCGACTGGCTGCGCGAGGCCATGCTCGGCAACGGCTACATCGCCGAGGGCGACCTGGGGCTGCTGCAGCTGGCCGACGATCCCGAGGAGGCGGTGCGGCTGGCCATCCGTCCGGGGGCCGAGGGCTCGCCCGAGGACGGCTTCCAGATGTCCTGAGGCCGGCCGAGCCCGTACCATCGTCGGGTGGAGTGGTTCTTGTGGATGCTCGGGGTGGCGATCCTCGGCGTGGCCGCGGTGGCGTCCAGCGGACGGCTGGGCGAGTTGCCGCCGCCGGTCACCAGCACGCCGCTGCCGTACCTTCCCCAGGGCGACCTCGACGGGGACGACCTGCGCGCGACCCGGTTCTCGGTGGTCGCCCGGGGCTATTCCATGGCCCAGGTGGACGACCTGCTGGACCGGCTCGCCCGCCAGCTCGACGCACGCCCGCTGGCCGAGCCCGCGCCGGGGGCGACGGAACGGCCCTGAGCCGGCCGGCCGGATTGGGGCCGGATCGGCGGCGGCGTCGGCGAGTGTCAGCGGGGGATGGAATAATAGGGGTGTTCGATCCCAGCTGAACAAGTGAGGTATGCAATGGCAGCGATGAAACCGCGAACCGGAGACGGCCCCATCGAGGTCGCCAAGGAAGGTCGGGTGATCGCCATGCGGATTCCGGCCGAGGGTGGCGGTCGGCTGGTGATCGAGTTGAACGCGGCCGAGGCGGCCGAACTGCGCGAGGCCCTGGACGGCGTCGTCACCGCCTGACCCGGAGCAACCGAAGGCCCCGAGGAGCGATCCTCGGGGCCTTCTGCATGCCGGGACGACCCTGACTCATGGTCCTTGAGGGTCGAAGGGAGACCAGACCGGCACCCGCCGAGGGGGTCTGGTGCGACGGATCTGCTGGCATCATGGCCCCATGACCGGATACCAGGGCACGGGAATGTGGGCCGACCCCGCGGCGGATCCCCGCGACACCCACACGACCGCGCGGGGCGAGAAGGAGGTGCTGGCGAGTTACCTCGATCACTACCGCCTGACGTTGGAGCTGAAGTGCGAGGGCCTCACCCCCGCCCAGCTCGCGACCCGCTCCGTACCGCCGTCGATCACCGATCCGACTCGGCCGGCCTCGGCCCTCCATCCGGTTCTGCGGTGTCAGCCTCCCTGGTGGAACGCGATCGCCTTCTCGTAGACCGCCACCGTCTGCTGCGCGATCGCTTCCCAGGAGAACTCGTCGATGCAGCGCTGCCGGCCGGCCAGGCCGAACTGCCGCGCCTTCTCCGGATTCCGGGTGAGCGCGTTCAGCTGCTCGGCGAAGGAGGCCTCGAAGGCCGCCACGTAGGCCGGATCGCCGGCCTGCTTGGGGTCGTAGGGCACCAGGGTTCCGGTGCTGCCGTCCACCACCACCTCGGGGATGCCGCCGACCGCGCTGGCCACCACCGCGGTCTCGCAGGCCATCGCCTCCAGGTTCACGATGCCCAGCGGCTCGTAGATGGACGGGCAGGCGAACACCGTGGCGTGGGTCAGCACCTGGCGGACGGACGCCCGCGGCAGCATCTCCTGCACCCACTTCACGCTGCCGGCGCGCACCTGGTTGAGTTCGGCGAAGGCGGTGTCGAACTCCGCCGCGATCTCCGGGGTGTCCGGGGCGCCGGCCAGCAGCAGCAGCTGGGTGTCGGGGTCGAGCTGCTGGGCGGCCCGCACCAGGTGGACCAGGCCCTTCTGCCGGGTGATCCGGCCGACGAAGACGACCAGCGGACGATCCCGGTCGACGCCCAGCTGATCCACCACGTCGGTGGCGTGGTCGGGCTTGAACTCCTCGGGATCGATGCCGTTGCGCACCACGTGCACCCGGCCGGGATCCAGCTCCGGGTAGCTCTCCAGCACGTCGCCGCGCATCCCCGCGCTCACCGCGATCACCGCGGCGGCGTCGGCGAAGGCCGTCCGCTCCGCCCAGGAGGAGACCCGGTAACCGCCGCCCAGCTGCTCGGCCTTCCACGGCCGTTGCGGCTCCAGCGAGTGCGAGGTGACCACGTGCGGAACGTCCAGGAACTTCGAGCCGACCAGGCCGGCGAAGTTGGCGTACCAGGTGTGGGAGTGGATCACGTCGGTGGCCGGATCGATCGCGTTGGCCATGGCGACATCGGCGCCCAGCACCCGCAGGGCGGGGTTGGCACCCTCCGGGAAGGTCTCCGGGTGCGCGGTGGCGCCGTCCCGCGGCTCACCCATGCACTGCACCTCGACGTGGTCGGTGAACTTGCGGAGCTGCGGGACCAATTGGCCCACGTGCACTCCAGCTCCGCCGTAGATGAACGGGGGATACTCCCTGGTGAGGATAGATACGCGCAGTCCCATGCCGCGATGGTGTCACACTGGTCGCCTGTCGGACACTATTTCGCCGATATGTTTGTGGAGACCCCGCGGACGCCGTAGGTTCTGACCATGATCAATCGACCGAATGTCCTGTCGATCGTCCTGGCTGGTGGCGAGGGCAAGCGGCTGATGCCCCTGACCGCTGATCGAGCCAAGCCCGCCGTGCCCTTCGGCGGCACCTACCGCCTGATCGACTTCGTGCTGTCGAACCTGGCGAACTCCGACCTGACCAAGATCTGCGTGCTGACCCAGTACAAGTCCCACTCCCTCGACCGTCACGTCTCCCAGACCTGGCAGATCGAATCCATGCTGGGCAGTTACGTCACCTCGGTGCCCGCCCAGCAGCGCACCGGCAAGCAGTGGTTCCAGGGCAGCGCCGACGCGATCTATCAGTCGATGAACCTGATCCGGGACGAGGATCCCGACTACGTGGTGGTGTTCGGCGCCGACAACATCTACCGGATGGACGTCGAGCAGATGGTGAACGCCCACATCGAATCCGGCCTGGACTGCACCGTGGCCGGGATCCGGGTGCCGCGGTCGGAGGCCAGCGCCTTCGGCATCATCGACGCCGACTCCTCCGGCCGGATCGCGCAGTTCCTGGAGAAGCCCGCCGACCCGCCCGGCCTGCCGGACAGCCCGGACGAGTCGTACGCGTCGATGGGCAACTACGTGTTCTCCCGCGACGCCTTCGTCAGCGCCCTGGTGGCCGACGCCGAGGACGACAACTCCCGCCACGACATGGGCGGCAACATCATCCCCGGCTTCGTCGCCGCCGGCAGCGCCCAGGTCTACGACTTCCGGGAGAACAACGTCCCGGGTTCGACCGAGAAGGACCGCAACTACTGGCGCGACGTCGGCACCATCGACGCCTACCACGCCGCCCACATGGACCTGGTCTCGGTGGATCCGGAGTTCAACCTGTACAACCGCAAGTGGCCGATCTGGACGCAGCAGGCCCAGTTGCCGGGTGCCAAGTTCACCCTCCGCGGCACCGCCGAGGATTCGATCGTCAGTTCCGGCTGCATCATCTCCGGCGGGGACGTCGACCGCTCGGTGCTCTCGCCGAACGTGATGGTGGACAAGTGGGCCCGGATCGAGGAGGCGGTGATCTTCAGCGGCTGCCGGATCGGACGCAACGCGGTGGTCCGCCGCGCCATCCTGGACAAGAACGTGATCGTCCCCGACGGCGTCGAGATCGGCACCGACCACGAGCACGACCGGGCCCGCGGGTTCTTCGTCGAGAACGGCATCACCGTGGTGCCGAAGAACGTGAAGGTGCCGGCGAACAACTGATCGACCAGCGAAAGGGCCGCGGCGTGGCCGTGGCCCTTCTGCTTGCCCGGACCGGTCCGGTCAGCCCTTGACGGCGACCAGCAGCCCGTCCCCGACCGGCAGCAGGGCGGCGGTGAACTCGTCCAGTTCGTGCACCGCGTCGAGCGCCTCGCGGACGATCAGCGGCTCGTCGTCGGAGTTCTCCGGGTCGGCCACCATGCCCTGCCACAACGCGTGGTGGAGCACCAGCAGGCCGCCGGGCCGGAGCAGCCGGCTCGCCTGGGCGACGTACTCGACGTACTCCAGCGGGTCGCCGTCGACGAACACCAGGTCGTAGGCGGTGTCGGTGAGCTTCGGCAGCACCACCAGCGCCTCGCCGGCGATCAGCCGGGCGCGCGGGCGGGGGATGCCGGCGTCGTTGAGCACCTCGCGGGCCACCAGCTGCAGTTCGGCCTCGTTGTCGATGCTGGTCAGCACGCCGTCGGAGGTCATCCCCTCCAGCAGGGCGACCGCGGACACGCCGGTGCCGGTGCCGACCTCCACGACGTGGCGGGCGTTGATCACCCGGGCCAGGAAGGTGAGGGTGGCGGCCGCCGCCGGGCTGACCGGGTCGGCTCCCCGCTCGGTGGCCGCCGCCCGGGCGGCCGCAGCCGCCGGGGAGGCGGTGACGTACTCGTCGGCGAAGGCCTGATTGGCGGCCGCGGAGGCGGCTGCTGCCTGGTGCTGTGCGCTCACGAGGTCACCCTACGCGAACGGTGCGGCCGGGCAGGATGGATATCCGCCGAACCCTCGACTCGATCTTGAATCCTGGGGGTTCGGTTAGTCTTGGGCGCATGATCCAACCTCCCTTCGGCAGGGTGCTCACGGCCATGGTCACGCCCTTCGGCTCCGACGGTTCGGTGAACCTTGACGAGGCCCGTCGGCTGGCCGCGCATCTGGTGGACGTGCAGCGCAACGACGCCCTGGTGATCAACGGCACCACGGGCGAGGCCCCGACCACCAGCGACGCCGAGAAGCGGGACCTGGTGGCCGCGGTGGTCGCCGAGGTCGGCGACCGGGCCAAGGTGATCGCCGGCGTCGGAACCTTCGACACCCGGCACACCCTGGAACTGGCCGACCAGGCCGCCGACGCCGGTGCCGACGGGCTGCTGGTGGTGACCCCGTACTACTCCCGTCCGCCGCAGGACGCGGTGGCTGCGCACTTCCTCGCGGTGGCCGAGGCCACCAGCCTGCCGATCGTGATCTACGACATCCCGCACCGCACCGGCGTCCCGGTCGAGACCGCCACGCTGCTGCAGGTGGGGGCCCACGAGCGGATCGTCGCGGTGAAGGACGCCAAGGGCCAGCCGGCCGCCTCGGCGGTGGTGATCGCCGGCACCGGCCTGGCCTACTACGCCGGCGACGACGCGATGACGCTGCCGCTGCTGGCGGTCGGCGGGGTCGGTGTGGTCGGTACGTCGACGCACTTCACCGGCGCCCGGGTCAGGCCGATGATCGACGCCTTCCTGGCCGGCGACGTCGCCTCAGCGATCGCCCAGAACGCCGCCCTGCTGCCGGTCTTCACCGGCGTCTTCGCCACCCAGGGCTGCATGCTGGTCAAGGCGGGCCTGGCCGCCCGCGGCTTCAACCCCGGCGGGCTGCGCGGCCCGTTGCTGGAGGCCAGTCCCGAGCAGGCCGCCGCCTTCGTCGCCCTGCTGGACGCCGCCGGGCTGTGACCCTCGGCGATCCACCGGGACGGGCATAGGCTGGGGACGTGCCCGACTTCAACGCCGCCGAGATCCTCGTGCTGGTGGTGCTCGCGGTGGTGATCTTCGGTCCGGAGAAGCTTCCCGAGTTCGCCCGGAAGGCGGCGCGGGTGGTCAACTACCTGCGGCAGATCGCCAACGACGCCCGCGGCCAGCTCCGCGAGCAGCTGGGGCCGGAGTTCGACGACCTGCACCTCTCCGACCTGAACCCGCGCACCCTGGGGACGAAGCTGCTGGGCGAGGACGCCACGCGCGACCTGGCCGACGTCGGCCGGACGGCGTCCACCGCTGCCAGCGACCTGTCGAAGGCGGTCAAGGGGCAGGCCCCGCTGGAGCCGTCGCCGTCCGCAAACCGTCCGGCGCCCCGGCTGATCGCCTTCGATCCCGAAGCCACCTAGCCTCACCCCGGCGGGGTCCGTCCGGGTCGGCGGTGCGGCTACTGCGGGAGGGGCCGAGGCGGTAGCCTCCGGAGTGTGAGTGGAGCAACCTCGGCGATCTTCGTTTCGCGGATCAAGGGCCTGCCGATGCTCGACCCCAACGGCGACCATGTCGGACGGGTGCGCGACGTCGTGATCCAGAACCGGTCCGGCAATCGCGCGCCGCGGGTGAAGGGCCTGGTGGTGGAGCTCTTCGCCACCCGCCGGATCTTCTACCCGATGGCCAGGGTGCGCTCGATCGACGCCCACCAGGTGATCGTCTCCGGGCTGGTGAACACCCGGCGGTTCCAGGCCCGTGACGCCGAGGTGCTGGTGATCGACCACCTCTTCGATCGCACCGTCGCCCGGAACGGCTCCGCGGTCGCCGAGACCATCTTCGACGTGGCGATCCAGCGGACCCGGGCGCGGGAGTGGGAGGTCTCCGAGGTCGCGCTGCGGGAGCAGAGCCGGCGTCCGTTCGCCCGCGGCCACGTGACCGTGGTGGACTGGTCGGAGCTGCCCGACTTCATCCAGGCCCCGGCCGAACGGGACGCCGAACAGCTGGTCGCCCGGCTGGCCGAGCTGAAGCCGGCCGACGTGGCGCGGGAACTGCACGACATGGATCCGCTCACCCGCGCCCAGGTGGTGCAGGCGATGGACGACGAGGATCTGGCCGAGGCGCTGGAGGAACTCCCGGAGGACGAGCAGGTCGCGGTGATCGCCACCCTCGACCGGGAGCGGGCCGCGGACGTGCTGGAGGAGATGGATCCGGACGACGCCGCCGACCTGATCGCCGAACTCGACTCCGAGGTGGCCGAGGACATCCTGGAGAAGATGGCCCCCGAGGACGCCAGGGACGTCCGGACGCTGCTCGCCTACGATGCGGCGACCGCCGGCGGCCTGATGAACCCCGAGCCGGTGATCCTGCCCGCCGACGCCACCGTCGCCGACGCACTCGCCGCGGTGCGGCAGGAGGAGATCACCCCGGCGATGGCCGCGCTGGCGTTCATCTGCCGCTCGCCGCTGGACACCCCGACCGGGCGCTACCTGGGCGCGGTCCACATCCAACGGTTGCTGCGCGAACCCCCGTCCATCCTCGCGGCCACCCTGATCGACCCGGACATCACGCCGCTGACCCCCACCTCGAACATCGCTCAGGTATCGCGCTACTTCGCCACCTACGACCTGGTGTGCGCCCCGGTGGTGGACGTCGAGCGCCGGCTGATCGGCGCGGTCACGGTGGACGACGTGCTCGACCACATCCTGCCCAACGACTGGCGCGGGGTGCAGCTGGATCGGCTTGAGGCGGAGGTGAGCGATGGCTAAGCAGGAACGGCTCGATACCCCGGGTCGCCGCAGCGGGTGGGTTCCCCGGATGCGGATGGACGACGACGCCTTCGGCAGCTTCGCCGAATCCGCCGCCCGGTTCATGGGCACCGGCAAGTTCATCATGTGGATGACGATCTTCGTGATCAGCTGGATCGCCCTGAACACCGTCGTGGTGATCTGGAAACCGTGGGATCCCTACCCTTTCATCCTGCTGAACCTGGCCTTCTCGACCCAGGCCTCCTACGCCGCCCCGCTGATCCTGCTGGCCGGTAACCGGCAGGAGGCGCGCGACCGGGTGAGCATGGAGCACGACCGCGAGGTCGCCGCCCAGTCCCGGGCCGACATGGACTTCCTGGCTCGGGAGATCGCCTCGCTGCGCGCCCGGATGAACGACGTCGCCACCCGCGACTTCATCCGCTCCGAGCTGAAGGACCTGCTGGAGGACCTCAACAAGCGGGAGGACACCGAGCCCGAGAAGGTGCCGGCGTCCGACGGCTGACCGCAGGTGGGCTGGGCCGGTCCGGGCCGCGATGCCGAGGGCCCGAGCCGGTTTCCTGACGGTCGGGCTGGTCGGAACTCGCGGTCGGAGGGTCCATCCCGGGTCCGGTTGGGAGGCGGCTGCCGCTCGGGGCTAGGGTTGGAACGTGAGTTCTGTAGTCAGCGCCGTGAATGAAGCCCTCGCCACCGTGATCGACCCGGAGATCCGGCGTCCGATCACCGAACTGGGGATGGTCGAGTCGGTGGCCGTGGGGGAGGACGGCGTGGCTGCGATCACCGTCCTGCTCACCATCGCCGGCTGCCCGCTGCAATCCACCATCCAGCGTGACGTCACCGCGGCGGTCGGCGCCGTCGACGGCGTCACCGACGTCAACCTCACCCTCGGGGTGATGACCGACGAGCAGCGCGCCGAGCTCAAGCAGCAGTTGCGCGGTGGGGTGGCCGACCGCGAGATCCCGTTCTCGCGTCCGGACAACCGCACCCAGGTGATCCTGGTCGCCTCGGGCAAGGGCGGGGTCGGCAAGTCGTCGGTCACGGTCAACCTGGCGATGGCGCTGGTGGCCAGGGGGAAGTCGGTGGGGGTGCTGGACGCCGACATCTACGGCCACTCGATTCCGCCCATGCTCGGCCTGGCGGATGCCGTCCCCACCTCGGTGGACGGGATGATCCTGCCGGTTCCGTCGATGGGCATGACGGTGATCTCGATCGGCATGCTGAAGGGCAGCCGGGATCAGGTGATCGCCTGGCGCGGGCCGATCCTCGACCGGGCGCTGCAGCAGTTCCTGGCCGACGTCTACTGGGGCGACCTGGACTACCTGCTGGTCGACCTGCCGCCCGGCACCGGCGACGTCGCGCTCTCGCTGGGGCAGAAGCTGCCCAACGCCGAGGTGCTGGTGGTGACCACCCCGCAGCAGGCCGCCGCCGAAGTGGCCGAGCGGGCCGGCACCATGGCGTCCATGCTGGAGCAGAAGGTGCTCGGCGTGGTGGAGAACATGGCCTACCTGGACGTGACCTGCCCCGGCTGCGGCAACACCCACCGGGTGGACGTCTTCGGCTCCGGGGGCGGCGAGGCGGTCGCCGAGACCCTCACCGAGCGGTTGGGCTACGAGGTGCCCCTGCTGGCAGAGATCCCGATGGACCCGGCCATGTCCGCCGCCGGCGACGTCGGCGTCCCGCTGGTGGCCACCGATCCGTCCCACCCCTCCGCCCCCGCCCTGAGCGGGGTGGCCGACCTGCTCGCCTCCCGCCGGATCAGCCTGATCGGCAAGAGCCTGAACGTCACCCCCGTCGGCTGACCTCCGGCCAACCCGATCCCTGAGGT
>JAEXCA010000078.1 GCA_023393755.1 Actinomycetes bacterium
ATCGCCGCGAGTGGCCTCTGCTGCCCGGTTTCTGTCACCGTCGGCGGCGGATCGACCCGTGGGAGAGGCGGGACGCGGGGACGGCGGCCCCGGAGCCTGTCGAAAGGGTTACCGCCGGCCCGGGACGCGGGGACGCGGGTGACCGCCCACCAGCGGGTGGCCCAGGCGTACCCGCTGGCCCGGGACACGGAGACGCCGGCTCCGGAGCCTGTCGAAGGGTTCGCCTATCCCGGGACACCGGAACCGTCCCGGTGTCCCCGCCCGTCAGCGCATCAACTCGCGCTGGAAGCCGAGGAAGCGGGTGCCCTTCATGGTCACCGAACCCTGGTCGCCGACCACCAGCAGGCCGTACTCCGACGCCGGCACCTTCAGCTCGAACCGTTCACCGCCGGATTGCTCGAAGGTGACGTAGTGCTCCTCGTGCACCGGGGAGGAGGTCGACATGCTGGAACTCATGAAGGTCCCGTCACCGGACATGGTCGGGGCGGAGTGGGTGGTGCCGCCGCCCGAGAGCTGGATCCGTTTGTCGACGATCCTGGCCAGCGCGGTCACCTCGGGCGCCGCGCTGTTCCTGATCCCCTGGCGGGCGGCGCGCACCGCGTTGGCGACGAACAGGCCGATCACCAGCACGAAGACGACCATGACCATGCCCGACACCGCGTTGAACATGGTGTCGAAGTTCTCGAATCCGGGACCCATGCCCGCCAGCGTAGGCCGAAACGGGTCCGCCGCAGGCGGGCGGGCCGAATCCGTCCGCTCAGAGCCAGTCGACCAGCGGCGCCAGCACCGAGTAGCCGACGAAGGCCGCGATGTCGAGCAGGGTGTGGGCCACCACCAGCGGGCCGACCCGCTTGAACTTCAGGTATAGCAGGCCGAACGCCAGCCCCATCACCAGGTTCCCGACGAAGCCACCGAAGCCCTGGTACAGGTGGTAGCCGCCCCGGATCAGGGCGCTGCTGGCCAGGATCACCCAGGGCTTCCAGTTCAGCGCGGCCGCCCGGGAGAAGAAGAAGCCGAGCATGACCACCTCTTCGAGGACGCCGTTCATCGCCGCCAGGCCGATCAGGACGGGTACCGTCCACCAGTTGGCGGCCAGGTTGGCGGGGGCGACCTGGGTGTTGAAGCCGAGCGTCCAGGCCAGGTAGTAGAAGGCCAGGCCGGGGATCCCGATGGCAGCGAAGACCAGCGACCCCCAGCCCAGGTCGAACCCGGGACGACGCAGGTCGAAGCCGATCTGCCGTCGCTGTCCGGCCAGGTGCAGCAGATACAGCGCCAGCAGCGCCGGCACCACCGGGAACACGATCGCCGCCACCTGGTAGGCAAGATCGAGCCAGGGCCGGTCCGGGGTGTACGACGGGTTCATCGTCGTGGTCTGCTGGTTCAGCGGCACCTGGTAGGTGAGCTTGTTGATGATCGACAGGATCGAGTAGACCGCCGACTGGCCCAGCGACACCCCCAGCACCAGCAGGATGTCCAGGCCGGGACGCTGCCGGCCCTGGATCGCGGACGCCAGCTCGTCCGTCTCCGGGACGGGCTGATCGGCCTTCCCGGGTGGGACGGCGTCGGCCGCCTCGGTCACCGCTTGTCCTCCTGGGGCAGGCGGGAATGCGTCCGGGCGAACTCCAGCGCGTCGGCCAACTGTTGCAGCCGGTCGCCGGGGTTGTCGCTGCCGTTGGTCTTCACCTCCAGGACGATCTGGCCGGTGAAGTGCCGGCGAGCCAGCTCGGCCAGCACCTCGTCCGCCCGCTGGTTGCCCTGGCCCGGCAGCAGGTGCAGATCGGCCACCCCGTCCTGACCGTCGGTGAGGTGCAGGTGGGCCAGCCGGTCGCCCCACTTCTCGATCAGGTCGAGCGAATCCTGCCGCGCGGTGGCCGCGTGCGAGAGGTCGAGGGTGAGATGATCGATGTCGAGTTCGGACGGATCCCACCCCGGGGAGTACGCCCGCACCTCGGAGCCGCGCGGGCCGCGCCAGGGGAACATGTTCTCCACCGCGAAGGTGATCCCGGTCGCGTGACTGAGCTGCCGGATGCCCGCGGTGAAGGTCGCCGCGTAGCTGCGCTGCCACCGGAACGGTGGGTGGACGACCACCACCGAAGCGCCCAGCCGGTTGGCCGCCTCCCCGGAACGCTCCAGCTTGTCCCAGGGCTCCGAACCCCAGGTGCGCTGGGTGAGCAGCAGGGTCGGCGCGTGAATCGACCCGATCGGCACCTCGTAGTAGTCGCGCAGCCGCTGCAGCGCGTCCACGTCCCGCGAGGTCGCGTCCATCCCGACCATCACCTCGACGCCGTCGAACCCCAGCTCGCGGGCGATCGCGAACGCACGGGAACTCGACTCCGGGTACACCGACGACGTCGATAGCGAGATCATGGGGGTAGCCGACGGTCGAGTCACGTCCACCATCGTAGGTTCTGCCCGGACGTTGGCGGCGCATCGACCACTCCGGACATCGCCTCGCTCGATCCGTGGAACCCCGGAACCGCTGACCAACACAGCACGGACGATCCCCGAGCCTGCCGGAGGGTCCGATCACGAGCGTTGCTCGCGTCCCTCCTCGTCGCCGGATCGACGCCTCCGGCGCGCGGAGCGACCGTTTGCCCTCGTCGCGATCACCAGCAGGCTGCGCCGCCGCCTCGTCCGCCGATTTCGTGGATGAGCACTGTCGTGGCAAGAATGGGGCCATGCATGTCGATCATGTGACGTTCGCAGTTGGTCCGGCCGGCCTGGCCGCGGAATCGCAGCGCCTGGGCGACCTGCTGGGCGAGAAGTTCAAGGACGGTGGCTTCCACCCCCGGTTCGGTACTCGCAACCACATCCTGCCGCTGGCCGGCGACCGGTACATCGAGGTGGTCGAGGTGCTGGAACACCCGGCGGCCGAGAAGGCACCCTTCGGCCAGGCGGTCCGCGCCCGCTCCGAACTGGGCGGCGGCTGGCTCGGCTGGGTGATCTCGGTGGACGATCTGGCGCCCTACGAGCAGCGGCTGGACCGCCAGGCCGCACCCGGGATGCGCCACTTCCCGGACGGCCGCAAGCTGGAATGGGAGCAGATCGGGGTGAAGGGCCTGCTGGCCGACCCCCAGCTGCCCTTCTTCATCCACTGGCTCTCCGAACACGAGCTGCAGCCGAAGGCGCTGAAGGGCGACATCGAGCTGGTCGAGCTGGAGATCGCCGGCACCCGTGGCCGGGTGGAGGACTGGCTGGGCGTGGAGCTCGGCGACAGCTTCGACGGCATCGCGATCAGCTTCACCTCCCCGAACGGCCAGCCGGGGCTGGCCGCAGCCACCTTCAGCACCCCGAACGGACTCGTCCGGATCTAGGAAACGCTGACCAACGATCCCAGAGCCCGTCGAAGGGTCGGCGAACTGGTACTTGGCAAGGGTTTTTCGACCCCTCGAATAGCTCAGGTTGAGCCAAGCTCAACAATCGTGCACTGCATCTCCCCAGCCTCGCCCGTTCCAGAAACGGGCGATGTTACACGGGTCATCCGGCGGGTGCCGAAGGCGGATCGTCGAGAGAGTCACGACCCACCGACCACTCGTCAAACCAAAACGTCAGTGCCGGTTCCTAGGGTGCTGTGCATGGCGAAGAACATCAGCAGCTACCGGTGCTCCGAATGTGGCTGGACGACCGCGCGCTGGGTGGGCCGGTGCGGGGAATGCCAGACCTGGGGCAGCGTCGCGGAGGGGCATGCGCCCTCCGGCCGGGTGACGGCGAGCGCACCGTCGACCCGCGCCCTTCCGATCGGCGAGGTGGACGCGACCGCGACCGCCGGAGTGCCGACCGGCATCGGCGAACTCGACCGGGTGCTCGGCACCGGCCTGACCCCGGGCGCCGTGGTGCTCCTGGCCGGCGAGCCGGGGGTGGGGAAGTCGACCCTGCTGCTCGAGGTCGCGTCCCGTTGGGCCGGAGCGGGACGGCGCACCCTCTACGTCACCGCCGAGGAGTCCGCCGCGCAGGTCCGCCAGCGGGCCGAACGCACCCGCGCGGTCACCGACGGCCTGTACCTGGCCGCCGAAGCCGAGCTGGCCACCGTGCTGGGCCACATCGAGGAGCTCCGGCCCGAACTGCTGGTGCTCGACTCGGTGCAGACCGTCGGGCTGGCCGGGGTGGACGGCGTCCCGGGCGGGGTCACCCAGGTGCGGGAGGTCACCGCGGCCCTGATCCGGGTGGCCAAGCAGCGAGCCCTGCCGGTGGTGCTGATCGGCCACGTCACCAAGGACGGCAACGTGGCCGGCCCGCGCACCCTGGAACACCTGGTCGACGTCGTGCTCTCCTTCGAGGGCGATCGGCACAGCGGCTTCCGGATGCTGCGCGCCAGCAAGAACCGCTACGGTCCGGCCGACGAGGTGGGCTGCTTCGAGATGGGCGCCGGCGGCATCCGCGAGGTGCCCGACCCCTCCGGACTGTTCGTCTCCCGGCACACCGAGCCGGTCGCGGGCACCTGCCTGGGCATCTCGCTGGAGGGTCGTCGTCCGCTGCTCACCGAGGTACAGGCACTGGTGGTGCCGAGCAGCGCGCCCGCCCCCCGCCGGGTGACAAATGGCATCGAGGGCGGCCGGGTGTCCATGCTGCTCGCGGTGCTGCAGCGGAAGGCCGGGCTCAAACTGCACAACCGCGAGGTCTACGTCTCCACCGTGGGCGGGGCCCGGGTGAGCGATCCGGCCACCGATCTGGCCGCCGCGGTGGCGATCGCCTCGGCCAGCGTCGAGCGGGCCTTCGACCGTCCGATCATCGCGCTGGGCGAGGTGGGGCTCTCCGGCGAACTGCGCCGCGTCCCCGGGCTGGAGCGGCGGCTGGCCGAAGCCGCCCGGCTTGGCTTCGAGGTGGCGCTGGTTCCGGCCGGCGCCGCGCCGAAGCTGCGGGGGATGCGCGTGGTCGAGGCGGCCACCGTGGCCGATGCCCTCGGCCTGCTCCAGCTGCGTCGCGAAGTGCCCCGGACCACCACGCGGCTGGATCCCAGCCGGCGCCACCTGACCGTGGTCGAAGGCGCCTGACGAAGCCGCTGCCCCAGGGCTGCCACGACCCTTTCGGCGCTGCCGGACGACATATGCTTACCCGCGAGGAGAGGGAGCCATGGATCGACTCACCCGGCAGCGACTCCGCACCCAGCTGGCGCTGCTCAGCCCCGGGACGGCGCTGCGCGACGGCCTGGACCGGATCGTCCACGGCCGGACCGGCGCGCTGGTCGTGCTGGGCCGCAACGACGCGGTGGACGCCGTGGTGACCGGCGGCTTCTCGATCGACGTTCCGCTGACCGCCACCGCGCTGCGGGAACTCGCCAAGATGGACGGCGCCATCCTGCTGGACGCTGAGCTGGAGCGGATCGTCCATGCCGGCGCCCACCTCATGCCGGACGCGGCGACGCCCACCACCGAAGCCGGCACCAGGCACCGGACCGCCGATCGGGTGGCCCGCCAGACCGGCGTGCCGACGGTCACGGTCTCGGCGTCGATGTCCTCGATCGCGCTCTTCCTGGACGGCTACCGCTATCCCCTGCAACGCCCGGAGCAGCTGCTCTCGGCGGCCAACCAGGCGCTGGCCACCCTCTCCCGCTACCGGGACCGGCTCGCCGAGGACACCCGCCGCCTCACCGCCCTGGAGGTGCAGGACGCGGTCACCGTCGAGGACGTCACGGTGGTCGCCCGCCGGATCGAACTGGTGAACCGGCTCGCCGAGGAGATCTCCGACATCGTCGTCGAACTGGGCACCGACGGCCGGCTGGTCGCACTGCAGTTGCAGGAGCTCACCGCCGGCGTCCCGGAGACCGCGGACGCCCTGGCCCGCGACTACGGCACCGGCGAATCCCGGCTGCAGCTGACCGCCCTCGGCGAGCTCACCACCGACGATCTGCTCGACGCCGGCCTGATCGCCCGCCGGATCAACCTGGTTCCCGGCACCCTGGACGCACGCCTGCCCGCCCGCGGCTACCGGCAACTGGCCCAGCTCGGCCGGCTGCCCGAGGGAGTGGCGGATCGTCTGGTCGACCACTTCGGTTCGCTGCAGGCGCTGCTGGGCGCCTCCACCACGGACCTGATGAACGTGCCGGGGGTGGACTATCCGGTGGTGCGGCTGCTGCGCGACGGCCTCGCCCGGCTGACCGAGACCGGCTACCAGGCCTCCTGATCCGCCCGGCTACCTGACCAGTTGCATGGGCTGCTTGGCGGTGGCCTTCTCCGCCAGGCTCGCGGTGGCGACGTAGGTGCCCGGCTTCAGTTGGTCCTTGGCGAGTTTGCAGCCCTCACTGGAGCGGCGCACCGTCCACTTCACGCTGAACTCGTGGGCCGCGCCGGCGTCCAGGGTGGTCTCCTTGGCGGGCAGCCACTTCTCGCAATCCGCGGTGCTCCAGATCCGGTCCTTACCCGAGGTCACCGTCAGCTGGTAGGTCTTCGGCGAGATGGTCAGGATGCAGGCGACCTGGCCGTTGTTGGTCACGGTCAGGGTGAAGGTGGTGTTCTTGGCGCCGACCTTCACCTTCTGGAAACCCGCGACGTCCAGCTTCATCAGCGTCGGGTCACAGGCCACCGGGCCGGTCGGCGTGGGACTCGGGGATGGTGTGGCCGCAGGGCTGGTCACCGTCGGGGTGGGCGTCGTGGTGGGTGGGGGCACCGCCGTCACCGCCGGTTCCCGCGGCCAGACCAGCACGGCCAGCACGATGATCACGGCGAGGGCCGCGACCAGCACGAGGGACCGGCGGATCCAGTAGACCCGCGGCTCTTCCGGTCCGACCGGCTGGAGCAGTGATCCCATGCCGGAAGGCTAGCCCGGCTCCCGTCCGCCGCCCGGAACCCACGCCGCGAGTCTCCCGGAAACGACACTCCGACCAGATGCTGGTGGCCAGGTTCGCTCGTTCGTCGGCGTTCGGAGCGGCCGGCGAGTTCGGCTGCCCCTCAGTCCGCAGAACTTGTGGTTCTCAGCAGGCCACGACACTGCCGCGCCACTGCGTCCGCGGAAGTTGTCGTTGCCAGGTCCGATACGGCCCTGAGAACCACAACGTCGGCGGAGACACCGCGTCCGGCCCGGCCAGGAATCCTGACATCGACAACGTCGGCGGACGCGTACGCCTGCTGGCCGGGAACAGAGCCGCGATGGGCACCGCCACCGAACTGACGACCGCAACCGCTAGTCATCCCCCGACACCAGCGAGTACCGGTGCGCCAGGACGGTTGCCTGGACGCGGTCACGTACCTGCAGCTTGGCGAAGACCCTGGCCACATGGGTCTTCACGGTGGTCTCGGCGAGGTGCAGGTGGCGAGCGATCTCGGCATTGGAGCGTCCGCCGGCCAGCGAACACAGCACCTCCCGTTCCCGCGAGGTGAGTTCGTCCAGCCAGGGCGGACGCTCCACCGGCTCCGGACGGTGGACGAAGCTCGCCACCAGGCGATCCAGGACCGCCGGGCTGAGAGTGGTACTGCCGTCCGCACAATCGTGGAGGGCCCGTAGCAGCGCGCGCGGCTCGGTGGTCTTGAGCAGGAACCCCGCCGCGCCGGCCCGAAGCGCCTCCGTGATGTACTCGTCCAGGTCGAACATCGTCAGCACCAGGCACCTGACCCGCGGCTGCCGCCGGGCGAGCTCCGCGATCGCGGCCAGGCCGTTCCCACCGGGCATCTCGACGTCCATCAACACCAGATCGGGGGAGCAGCGCGCCGCCGCCGCGACCGCCTCGGGCCCGCTGGCAGCCTCGCCGACCACCTCGAACCCTGGATCGTTGGCGATCACCGCGGCCAGGCCGGTGCGGAGCAGGGCATTGTCGTCGACGATCAGGACGCGGATCATCATGACGACCTCACCAGCGGGATGCGCGCCAGCACCTGGAACCCACCGCCGGACGCGGCCGGCCCGGCGCTGACCGAACCGCCCGCGAAGGCCACCCGCTCCCGCACGCCGACCAGCCCGAATCCCTCGGTGGCCGGCTGCGTTCCAGCCCCGTCGTCACAGACCGAGACGGTCAGCTCGTTCGCGGTCACCCCGATCCGGACCTCCGCCCGGGACGCCCCGGCGTGACGCAACACATTTGTCAGGCACTCCCGGACCACCCGCGAGACGAGCGGGGCCTGATCCGGCGGCACCGGATCGGCCTGCACCACAACCTCCAGCCCCGCCTCGCGGAAGCCTTCGACCAGGCCTTCGGGCTGGTCCGGGCCGCGCTCTTCGCCAGCCCGTGGCAACTCCTCCAGGGCGGCCCGGGCGGTGGCCACGATCACGTCCAGCGAATGCCGCGCGACCTCGGCGCGCTCCGGCCAGGCGAGTTCGGCGGCTCCGGCATGCACGGCGATCACCCCGACCGCGTGCGAGACGGCGTCGTGAACGTCGCGGGCCAGCTGGTCCCGGGTGGCGACGAACGCCTGCTGCAGCGGTTCGCGCAACTCGTCCCGGCGGGACAGGTCGGCGGTTCTGGCGGACGCGGCCACTCGATCGGATCGTCCGGCGATCAAACCGACCAGTCCCGCCAGGAGCGGCGCAGCGGCGTTGATCGCGAGATTCACCGGGTCGGCCAGGTACAGGGTGCCGGCGATCGCGGCCGGCATGAACAGCCAGCACGCCACGCCTGACCAGCCGCCACGACGGCCGAGTGTGAAGGCGATGGGGCACGCCGCCAGCAGCAGCCAGAAGCCGCCGTAGCCGGGCGCGCCGAGCAGCGCGCCGGCCAGCCAGAGCCCGCCGAACAGCAGCGCGGACGCCCCGGGTGCCGTCCGTCGTCCCAGCCCGATCAGCGCCGCGGCCACGGTGATCAACACCCGGGCCCAGACGGGCGCGGCGCCGTCCAGCACCGGGTAGAGCACGCTTTCGGCGAACGCCAGCAGGGCGGCCCCGAGGCCGAGCGGCAGATCGGCCCGAGCTGGCCCCGGTGCGGGGCGGAGCTCCCGTTCGCTCGTCCCTGGAGCTGTCCGCCGAAGCAAACCCAGCTGACGGCGCAGTTCGGTGGATGCGGCCCTGGTCGCCGCGTGCACCTGTGCAGCGGTGGCACCGAGATCGGTTCCGGGGTTGCTCGCCAACCGGAGGATCTCGCCCAACCGGGCGCGCAGTTCCCGGTCGATGTCAGCGCTGAGCCGCTCCCGTTCGGCGGCGATCAGCCGATCCGCGAACTCCTGCGGCGAAGCCTGCCCGATCTCCCGGAGCTCGGCCCGGGCTGCTGCCGCCCGGGCGACCAGCCGTCCGGCAAGCAGGCCGGTCGCGCCCAGCACGGCTCCGGCCGTGCCCAGGAAGAACATCTCGGCCGGCCCATCCGTCGCCGCGCCGAGCGCAACGCCAGCCAGGGCGCCCCCAGCGACGAGGGCCGCGGCGAGCGGACGGGGCCACGACATGCGGTTCAGGATACGAAGCCGTTGACCGGGTGTCGTCCTCCGAATTGATGACCCAGCGCACTACCGGACGGGCGACGCGCCGGCCCCGGCCGCCGCCGCACGCTGGAGCCATGACTCACTCGCTTCGTTCCTGGCACTGGGCGGCGCTGGTCGCCAATCTCGGGCTGGCGGCGATCGCCCTCAACGACGCCATCACCCATGGGCTCACCGGCCAGTACTCGCTGATGTCCGGTCTGTCCGGCAATCCGGTCGCGATCATGATCTCCGCCGTGGTGCACGGCCTGGCCTACCTCGGCATCGTCGTGGTGCTGTGGCGGGAGGTCGACTCGTTCCGGCAGGCCAACCGGTTCGCCCGCGGGCTGCGCCGGATTCTGCTGGCGACCTTCGGCTTCATGGCCCTGGCCATGTTGTTCGTCGAGACCTGGCGTCCGGTCGGCCCAGCCGAAGCCGGCGGCGTGGCCGCGGTCTGGGAACTGATCGGCTCGATCGCCTTCGGCGTCATGCTGCTCGGGTCGTGCCTGTTGGGTCTGGCCCTGCTGCGCAACAACCCGCTGGGCATCGGTGGACGCGTCCTGCTGGGGATCCTGCCGGCCCTCGGCCTGGTGATCCTGCTGGACGCTGTGGCCCCGCCGTGGTCGCACCCCGGCTACGTCGAGTTCGTCCAGGGGGTCGGAATGTCCCTGCTCGGCGCCGGGACGGCCGCCGCCCGGCGCAGCTCCACCCTCCCCGCTTCGACCGGAGTGCCGGCGTCCGGCCGCTAGGGTGGCCGGGTGCGGCGCGCGGACGTGGTGTGGGCGGTGATCGGCTGGTACGCCGACCACGCCCGCGATCTGCCCTGGCGGGCGGCCGACGCGACACCGTGGGGCGTCGTAGTCAGCGAGTTCATGCTGCAGCAGACCCCGGTGGCTCGCGTGCTGGAGCCGTGGCGGCGCTGGCTGGAACGCTGGCCCACCCCGGCCGCGCTGGCGGCGGCGGAGCCGGGCGAGGCGGTCCGCGCCTGGGGACGTCTGGGCTACCCGCGCCGCGCGCTGCGACTGCACGCGGCGGCCACCGCGATGGTGCGCGACCACGGCGGACGGGTGCCGTCCGAGCTGGCGGAACTGCGCGCCCTGCCGGGTGTCGGGGAGTACACCGCGGCGGCGATCGCCAGCTTCGCCTTCGGGCAGCGGCACGTCGTGCTGGACACGAACGTCCGCCGGGTGCTCGCCCGGCTGGAAATCGGTCGGGCTCATCCACCCGCGAGCCTGACCGCGGCCGAGCGGGAGCGGGCCGCCGCCTGGCTACCGGACGATCCGCCCTCGGCCGCCCGGTGGGCGGTGGCCGCGATGGAGCTGGGGGCCCAGCTGTGCACGGCCACCTCGCCCGACTGCTCGGCCTGCCCGGTCGCCGGGCATTGCCGCTGGCTGGCTGCCGGACGCCCGGACACCGGCCCCGCCCGACGCCCGCAGGGCTACGCGGGTACCGACCGTCAGGCCAGGGGGGCGTTGCTGTCGGTGTTGCGTGAGGGCGAGGAGCCGGTGGCGCGCGACGCCCTGCTGGCCGCCTGGCCGGTCGATCCCGAGCAGGCGGGTCGAGCCCTCGACTCCCTGGTCGCCGACGGGCTGATCCGGATCGCGGCAGCCGGGACCTACCAGCTCTGACCGCTGCCCAGGCTGTCCGCGTGGCACTGTTCGCCGGAGACCACCTTGCCGCTGCGCCTCCGACGACCTGTCGACAGGCTCAGGGATCGTCCAACACCTCGACGACCCCTCGACATCCCGGCTGTCGCGAGGGTGGCGCGACGGCATAGCGTGGGGTCGACAAGGAGGGCTCAGTGCGGCAGGTGGCGGGGGCGGGACGGTACGCGGGTGGCGTCCTGGTGGCGGAAGTGGTGCGATCGGGCTTCGTCGAGGGCTTCCACCGGGGTTCGGTGGCGGTGCTCGACGCCGCCGGACGGCTGGTCGCCGGGGCGGGCGACCCGCACGGTGCGGTCTTTCCGCGTTCGTCCAACAAGCTGATGCAGGCCACCGGGGTGCTCCGGGCGGGCTTCGCACCCGCCGATGACGCCGAACTGGCGCTGGCCGCGGCCAGCCATCACGGCGAGCCGATGCACACCGACCGGATCGCCCGGATGCTCGGCCGGGCCAGGTTGAGCCCGGACGACCTCGCCTGCCCACCCGATCTTCCGATCGATCCGGACGCCCGTCGCCGGGTCGCCGCCCCCGGCCGGATCTTCATGAACTGCTCGGGCAAGCACACCGGGATGCTGCTCGCCTGCCTCGCCAGCGGCTGGCCGATCGAGGGCTACACCGATCCGGACCATCCACTGCAGCGGACGCTGCGGCAGGAGGTCGAACGGCTCAGCGGCGAGGAGGTGGCGGCCACCGGCGTGGATGGCTGCGGCGCCCCCGTTCTGGCCATCTCGCTGACCGGGCTGGCCCGCGCCTACTGGAACGCGGTCTGCGCGCCCACCGCCGCACCGGAACGACAGGTGGCCGACGCCATGCGCCGGCACCCCGAACTGGTCTCCGGGACCGGCGCGGCCGACGCCCGCCTGATGCGGGCCTTCCCCGGGCTGCTCAGCAAGTCGGGCGCGGAAGGGGTGTCAGCGGTCGCTGTACCCGGGTTGGGGGCGGTTGCCCTGAAGGTGGACGACGGCGCCGAACGCGCCCGCCTACCGGTGATGGCCGAGGCGCTGGCCCAGCTGGGGCTGGACGCCGAGCGACTTCGCGCCGTGGCCGACACCCCCCTGCTGGGTGGCGGCCGGGTGGTCGGGGAGGTTCGGGCCGCGGGCGCCGTCGGCCCGATGACCGGGTAGCGTTGAGTCCACACCTAGCTGCGAGAGAGACGATGACCAGCCCGTTCGCCCGCCCTGACCAGCCCGACTCGGACGAGACCATCCCACTCGTCCCCGAAGCCGGCTACGCCGAGCAGACGTCGCCGTGGTCCTCCGGCTACGAGTCCACCGCGATCGATCCGTTGGCCGGCGCCGCTCCCGCCTCCGATCCGTCGACCGGGGCCGCTCCCCCGTCCGCCGGCGGCTACACCAACCCGGTCACTCCCGCCGACGGCTACACCAACCCGGTGCTGCCGCCCGTGGCGTCGTCCTATTCGCCCCCACCGGTCGCTCCCAGCCCGGCGCCGTACCAGTCGCCGTCCACCGCTCCGGCGCGACCCTACGCTCCGGCTCCCACCGCGCCCACCTACGAGCAGCCGCCGCTGGCGTACGGCAGCGGTCCGTTCGAGCCTGCCCGGGACGCCGCCCACGCCCAGGTGATGCCGGTGTACTACGTCCAGAGCCCGCAGCCGGTCGATCATCCGAACGCTGTGCCCGCCCTGGTGCTCGGCGTGCTCGGCTTCGTCTTCGGCGTCACCTTCCCGATCGCCTGGTACCTCGGCGCCAAGGGCAATGCCGAGGTCCGGCGCGAGCCGCACCGCTACCGTTCCAGCCCGATGATGACGGTCGGCATGGTCCTGGGCATCATCGGGACGGTGTTCATCGCCCTCGGTGTGCTCGCGATGGTGCTGTTCGTCGTCATGGTGGTGTCGCTGGGCGCCTGAGCCGCCCGGTCAGCCAGCAACGCGGAAGGTCCGGCACCCCGAGAGGGGTACCGGACCTTCGTGCTGCGCTGTCAGCCGATCTGACCGATCTCGGCCGGGACGTCCGGCAGCGGCGCCTTGGGCACACCGGTGAAGGTGAACGGGAGCTCCGCGCCCTCCTCGGCGACGTCAACCACCACGATCTCGCCGGGGTGGATGTCGGCGAACAGGATCTTCTCCGCCAGGATGTCCTCGATGTCGCGCTGGATCGCCCGGCGCAACGGACGGGCTCCCAGCACCGGATCGAAGCCGCGCTTGGCGATCAGGGCCTTGGCGGCCGGGGTGAGCTCGATGCCCATGTCCCGATCCCGCAGCCGGGTCTCGATCTCGCCGACCATCAGGTCGACGATCCGCTCGATGTCCTCGTTGGAGAGCTGGTGGAAGACCACGATCTCGTCCACCCGGTTCAGGAACTCCGGACGGAAGTGCTGCTTGAGTTCGTCGGAGACCTTCGCCTTCATCTTCTCGTAGCTGCTCGCCGTGTCCGAGGACTGGCTGAAGCCCAGGTTGACCGACTTCGAGATGTCCCGGGTGCCCAGGTTCGTGGTCATCACGATCACGGTGTTCTTGAAGTCAACCACCCGGCCCTGGGCGTCGGTCAGCCGACCTTCGTCCAGGATCTGCAGCAGCGAGTTGAAGATGTCCGGGTGGGCCTTCTCGATCTCGTCGAACAGCACCACGCTGAACGGCTTGCGCCGCACCTTCTCGGTGAGCTGGCCGCCCTCCTCGTACCCCACGTAGCCGGGGGGCGAGCCGAACATCCGCGAGGCGGTGTGCTTCTCGGAGTATTCCGACATGTCGAGGGTGATCAGCGCGTCCTCGTCCCCGAACAGGAACTCGGTCAGCGCCTTGGTCAGCTCGGTCTTGCCGACCCCCGAGGGGCCGGCGAAGATGAACGACCCGCTGGGCCGCTTGGGGTCCTTCAGGCCGGCGCGGGTGCGGCGGATCGAGCGGGAGAGCGCCTTGACCGCGTCGTGCTGGCCGATGTAGCGCTTGCCGATCTCGTCCTCCATCTTCAGCAGCCGGGCCGACTCCTCCTCGGTCAGCTTGAAGACCGGGATGCCGGTGGCGCTGGAGAGCACCTCGGCGATCGCCTCCTCGTCCACCTCGGCCGGGACGTCGGAGTCGCCCACCTTCCAGGCCTCCTCCTTCTCGGAGCGGGCCAGCAGCAATTTGCGCTCGTCGTCGCGCAGCTTGGCGGCGCGCTCGAAGTCCTGAGCGTCGATCGCGGCTTCCTTCTGCAACCGGACGCCGGCGAGCTGCTCGTCGAACTCGCGCAGATCCGGCGGCGCGGTCATCCGGCGGATCCGGAGCCGGGCACCCGCCTCGTCGATCAGGTCGATCGCCTTGTCGGGCAGGAAGCGGTCGGAGATGTACCGGTCGGCCATCTGGGCGGCGGCGGTCAGGGCGCCGTCGGTGATGGTGATCCGGTGGTGCGCCTCGTACCGGTCGCGCAGCCCGCGCAGGATGTCGATGGTCAGCGCGATGGACGGCTCGGCCACCTGGATCGGCTGGAACCGGCGCTCCAGCGCCGCGTCCTTCTCGATGTGCTTGCGGTACTCGTCCAGCGTGGTGGCGCCGATGGTCTGCAGTTCGCCGCGGGCCAGCATCGGCTTCAGGATGGACGCCGCATCGATCGCACCCTCGGCGGCACCAGCACCCACCAGGGTGTGGATCTCGTCGATGAACAGGACGATGTCGCCGCGGGTCTTGATCTCCTTCAGCACCTTCTTCAGGCGCTCCTCGAAGTCACCGCGGTACCGCGAACCGGCCACCAGCGCACCCAGGTCGAGAGTGTAGATCTGCTTGTCGCGCAGGGTTTCGGGAACGTCGCCGCGGACGATCGCCTGGGAGAGTCCCTCCACCACGGCGGTCTTGCCGACGCCGGGCTCGCCGATCAGCACCGGGTTGTTCTTGGTGCGCCGGCTGAGCACGGTCATTACGCGCTCGATCTCCTTGGCGCGCCCGATCACCGGGTCGAGCTTGTTCTCCCGCGCGGCCTGGGTGAGGTTGCGGCCGAACTGATCAAGGATGGTCGCGGCAGCCTGAGCCGGGCCGGTGTCCGGCGCACCGGCGGTGGCGGCCTCCTTGCCCTGGTAGCCCGAGAGCATCTGCAGCACCGTGCTGCGGACGCGATTCAGGTCGGCGCCGAGCTTGATCAGCACCTGCGCCGCCACGCCCTCACCCTCGCGGATCAGGCCGAGCAGGATGTGCTCGGTGCCGATGTAGGGGTGGTTGATCTGGAGCGCCTCGCGCATCGAGTACTCCAGCACCTTCTTGGCGCGCGGGGTGAACGGAATGTGCCCGGTGGGAGCCTGCTGTCCCTGGCCGATGATCTCCTCGACCTGGTCGCGGACCGGCTCCAGGGTGATCCCGAGCGACTCCAGCGCCTTGGCTGCGACGCCCTCACCCTCGTGGATCAGGCCGAGCAGCAGGTGCTCGGTGCCGATGTAGTTGTGGTTGAGCATGCGCGCCTCGTCCTGGGCGAGGACGATGACCCGCCTGGCGCGATCCGTGAAACGGTCGAACATCGCAGCAGAACTCCTTAATCCAGCTTCGCTGGGCGTCCAACGACGGGTACTCGCCGCTGGAACGCCCTCAGTGTAGTCAACCGACCTGGGGGCTCCGGAGTTCCCATGTTCGCCCCCGGCTCAATCCCGGAAGGAAAACAGCAGGTTCCGCGGGTGGCCGGTGACCGGTACCCGCGGAACCTGCTGGTCGATCAGGCGTGCGCGTTCTCGTAGGCCTCGCGCACCTCGCTGGAGACCCGGCCGCGAGCCGAGACGTCCATCCCCTGGGCGAGAGCCCAGGTGCGGATCTCATTGGCGCTCGCGCCGACGGCGGACTTGCGACGGCCGGCCGGCGAGCGGCGTCCCGACGAAACCTTGCGGGCCGCGCCGATATACGGGGCGAGCGCCTCTTCCAGGGCCGCGCGGTTGGCGTCGGAAAGATCGATCTCATAGGTGGTGCCGGCGTAGGCAAATGTCACGGTGCCGTCAGCCTTGCTCTGATCCAGATCGTCGGTGAGCACGATTTCCACGCGCTGAGCCATGGGTATTCCTCTCAAAAGGTGGGTGTTCGTAGTGTATGGACATACCCCACCCAATGCCAATCGCGAATCCGGGATTCAGCGCATTCTGCCGCACTACTCGCTGCTTATCCGGGATAGTCACCCGGGCGAAGAACGAGCGCTGTCCCCCGGACGGGTGACCCTCCCCTGCCGGTGGAACGGACTGGTCAGGGGACCTGGCGAAGCCGTTCCTCGATGCCGAACGGGGCCGTGATCGCGGCGAGATCCACCACGGTGGGGAGGTTCTCCTCGCTCCACAGGACTTCCTCAGAAGCGGAGACCGGGCCGGCCACCCGCCGCGGAAGCGCCAGGACCTCGGCATTGTTGAGTTCGTTGAGGCGCGCCAACTCGAACTTCAGGCTGGCATTGTCACCACGCAGCCTGGCCAAATCCTGGCTCAGCCGGGTCACCTGCGCGTTGGCTGTGGTCACCTGGCTGCGCAATTCCCGGTTTCGCGCGGTGAGGACGGCGAGCATGCGCCGGTGCTGTTCCCGCTCGGCGCGCAACTTGTCACCGTGCTGGCGCAATTCCAGGGTGGAACGGAGTTCGTAGGACAGCCGTTGCGACTTCACTTCGCGCAGCGCCAGCAGACAGGAAATCAGCCCGCCGAGAAAAGCGACGACCGCGCCCAATCGGGTCAGCCAGACATCTCCGGTGAGCAGCGCGCCGGCGAGCACCAGAGTGACCACCAGGGTGATCCAGGAATAGCGGCCGAGAGCGGTGTCCCGGGCTGCTCTGCGATTTGCGCTCACAGGGCGCAGCTTAACCCGTGGCGTCCGGATCTTCGCTCTGGTCGTCCGGCGTGGCGGAAGGGTCGTCCGACGACGGTGGTGGTATCTCGCAGGCCCGCTCCAGCCGCCTTCCGGCGAACGCCAGCAGGACGCCGGCCAGCAGGGAGGCGGTCGCGCCGACCGCCCGGGCGCGCGGCAGTTCCGCCTCCAGGAAGGTGGCCGCGTGCAGCGCCACGCCGGCATAGCCGCCGGCCAGAGCCGCACCGGCCAGCAGCGCCGTCTTGCCCAGCGCCAGTCGGGCCACCCCGGCGGTGGGCGGCATCGGCTCATGGCGGCGGAGGGCGCGCCGGGTGACGTAGGCCTGCCAGCCCACGATCACCGCCACGACGGTGATCGCTCCCGCGCCCAGCAGCGGCGGCACCGGCAGGGGCAGGCTCAACCGATCCAGGCCGAAGTAGAGCGCCCAGCCCAGGGCCGCGCCGCCGAGGGCGGCCAGGGCCACCGTCCGCCAGGCAGTCAACGAGACCGAAGGCGGCTGGGGAGCCATCAGAGTTCGATCACCAGATCGTCGCGCCGGCGGACCGAGCTGGTGTCGAGCCCGGCGAGCAGGTCGGCGATCCGCCCGTGCCCGACCAGTTCCGCCTCGGGTTCGAGTTCCAGCCAGGGGACCAGCACGAAGGCACGCTCGTGGGCCCGCGGGTGGGGAAGGGTCAGGACGTCGTTGTTGATCACCCGGTCGGCGACGGCGATCAGGTCGACGTCGATCGTCCGCGGGCCGAACTGGACCGTCCGGACGCGGTCGAAGGCCTCCTCGATCGCGTGGGCGCGTTCCAGCATGACGGTGGAGGCGAGGGTGGATTCGGCCTGCACCACGATGTTCAGGAACAGCGGCTGGTCGGTGAAGTCGACCGGGTCGGTCTCGTAGACGGAGGAGACGCCGGTGACCTTCATGCCCGGGGTCTGGCGGAGCAGGTTGGTCGCGCCCTGCAGGTACTCCAGCCGATCGCCCAGGTTGGAGCCCAGCGAGTAGGTGACCTGCCGCAGGGGGGCCATTCCCGAAAGGGTGTCCAGGTCGAGATCGATCATGCTCATGGGCGCCTCCGCTTCACTTGTACCGCCGTGTCGCGCACCGGCACCGAGATCGGGGCCTCGGGCTTGTGCACGGTGACCGTGATCCGGCTGATCAGGGGGTTCCGAGCCAGGCAGTCGTCGGCGATGCGATCGGCCAGCGTCTCGATCAGATCCACCGATTCCGCCTCGACCACGGCCGCCACCTGCTCGGCCAGTCTCCCGTAGTCGACGGTCGTCTCCACGTCGTCGGCCCGCGAGCCACGGTCGAGGACGCAATCCAGATCGATGACGAAGGGCTGATCGTTGAACTTCTCCGACGTGTACACGCCGTGCCGACCGAGAACCTCGATCCCGGTGAGCTTGATGCGATAACCCACTACGCCACCTCCGTTCCCGACCCTACCGGACGGATCGGACCGGCGAGTTCTCCTCGTGCAATCGCCCGGCAACGGCGATGGCGTCCCGCTGAGCGGCCACATCGTGCGTCCGCACCCCCCAGACCCGGCCGGCCAGCAGGGTGGTGATCGCCGTGGTGGCGGCGTCCCGTTGCCTGGGTGGACGCAACTGGTCGCCGTCGGCGAGCAACTCGCCCAGGAAGCGCTTGCGGGAGGCCCCCACCAGCAGTGGCTGGCCGAGGGCGAGCAGTTCGTCCAGCCGGGCGAGCAGCGCCCAGTTGTGGGCGGCGGTCTTGGCGAAGCCGAGGCCGGGATCGAGGACGAGCCGCTCGGACGGGATGCCGGCGGCGAGCGCGGCGTCCCGGCGTCCGGCCAACTCGGCGGCAACGTCGGTCACCACGTCGTCGTACCGGGTGAGCTGCTGCATGACGGTGGAGTGACCGCGCCAGTGCATGGCCACGTACCCCACCTGCAGTTCGGCGACCGTGGCCAGCATCTCGGGGTCGGCCAGCCCGCCGGAGACGTCGTTGATCAGGGCCGCACCGGCCGCCACCGCCTCGGCCGCGACCTCCGCCCGCATGGTGTCGACCGAGATCGTCGCCCCCGTCCGGGCCAGTTCGCGGACCACCGGCAGCACCCGGCCGAGTTCGACCTCGACCGGCGCCCGTTCGGCCCCGGGGCGGGTGGACTCCCCGCCGATGTCGAGGATATCCGCGCCGTCGGCCAGCAGCCGCCGGCCGTGCTCGATCGCGGCCTCGAACCCGAGGTGCTCCCCGCCGTCGGAGAACGAGTCCGGCGTCACGTTGAGGATCCCCATCACCAGGGTCCGGCCGATCTGCGGAAGCGCGGTCACGTCCAGAACCCTAGCGGGGTGGGGACGGCCGCCATTCCCTCTGGTGACGAACTCCCGCAGCCCTCGCCTCCCCTCGGCGTCCGCTCCAGGTCGGCGTAGGAGGGCAGCCTCGTCCTCACCAGGACGCGACATGTGTCCAAGCAGCCTCCGCTGCCGTCGGCCGGCAGCCCCGTCCGCACCGGGAATCGACCCCTGGACGCCACCCACCGCCAGGCCACGCCGGGGCAGCCCCGTCCGCACCGGGACGCGACCGCCGCCTGCCGCCCCACGCCACTCCCCGCTCAAGGTCAACCGCCGATCTGGTCGCTACCAGCCGCCCCCGAACCTGGAGTCCAGATCCGTCCGCAGTAGTTGTGGTTGCCAGGCCGAATTCGAGCCCGAGAACCACAACTCCTGCGGACGCGTCCTCGCCGATCCGGTTCACCGCTTCCACAACCACCAGATCGGCGGTCGAGTCGACACCGCCGCCCGGCGACCTGCGTGGCATCGGTTGTCGCGAGGTTCGGGTGCCGGTCCACCGTGCTCGGCGTTCGGCTGGGCCGCCCAAGCCGGGCTCCTCCACGCGAGGCGCAGACCGAGGTCCCACGGCAGCATCCGGCCCGGCCGGTGCCACAGCGCGGGAGCGACGGGTGCCCGCTTCAGCCGGAGTAGGCGACTCCCAGTGCTCGGGCAACCCGCTCCACCACGACCCACGGCTGGAACATGGCCTCCGAGGCCAGCCACCTCACCATGCCGCGGACGGCGTCGCGCAGGGCCTGCTCGCGGCGCTTCTCGTCCACCAGGCTGGACGGCCCGTCATACTTCCCGGCACCGTCACACTCGCCGATGACATCGAATCCGGGCCAGTAGAAGTCGGGATAGAAGACGCCGAGCGGGGTTCGGAACTCTGCCTGGAGAACCGGCTTCGGCAGGCCGGCGAGGTGGAAGTAGCCCGCCGAGAGCGATTCGGCCGGCGACTCCCGTAGCGCGCTGGCCAACTCGATCGAGGTCTGCAGGCGCGCCATTCCCCGGGTTGCCGCGGCGGCCTTCAGGCGGTCGCGCGCCGCCTCCACGAGCCGGGGGTTGGCGTAGTCACGGCGACGCGGCGCCACGACGAATCGCTGACTCTCCCGCCGCACCGCGCAGTCCAGCAGAACGAGCGCCTGAGGAAGCTCCAGCCCCCCGGCCAGGTCCACGGCGGTTCGGGCCGGCGTGGTCACCGGCTGCCCGGCCTCGTCACGCGTCACCTGGTCGCCGGGCAACGGGCCGAGGTGGTGGATCACCGTGCCCGACCGGGAGCTGTGGCCGTCGGACGGCAGGGTCACGGACACCGGGAACTCGGTCCACCTGGTGGGGCCGGGATTCGGCAGCCGCCAGGCCAGGGCCGCCGACTGGTGACTGATCACCGCCTCCGGATTGGCAACCTGTTCGGCATGAGCGAGAACCAGGTGCCGAGCAACAGGATCATCCGGCCACTCGGATCCGGCAAGGTACACGCCCTGCCGAAGGGTCACCAGCCTGCCGGAGGCCAATGCGGTCCGAAGCATGGCCGGGGTTACTCCGGCAGCCAGCAACTGGGATCGGGAGACGGGCCGGGTGGGAATAGGCCACGGGATGGGGTACTTCATGTCCGGGAATCATGGCGTTCCGACCCCGCCGTGGGTCAGCGATCTTCTTCAGCTGTGGACAAGTTCGGTGGTGACGTCGTTATCCACAGGCTCCTGCCCTCATGGACCCTACCGGCGCGGCGGCCTGCTCGGCACCGCGACCAGTTCCAAGGCCAGGACGTAGGTCGGTCATCGGGGTGTTCGACCCGGGAAGCACCCTCACCGGCGCTCCCCCGCGCACATGGCTCGACTGTCGTGCGTCGGGCAGTGGGCGTGCAGGCGGGTGGCGCTCCCGCGCGCACGGCTCGCCTGCAGGCGTGGAATCGCGCGACGGGTGGCGTGAGGCCCCCGCACATGGCTCGTCCGGCACCCACCCGCCTTGACCGCCCGTGCGATCGCTCCGCCCGCTTGTCCCGG
The DNA here is from genome assembly GCA_023393755.1 of Actinomycetes bacterium. Classification (GTDB taxonomy): domain Bacteria; phylum Actinomycetota; class Actinomycetes; order Propionibacteriales; family Propionibacteriaceae; genus Propionicimonas. Next base: position 21,002 of record JAEXCA010000078.1, read on the forward strand.
TGACACCGGGGCCGAAGAGGTGACCTACGCTTCTCCCCCGCGGTTCCAGCGCCTTGGCGGCGGTGCGGTAGCTCGCCGGCAGGGCCTTCACCCGGGCGGAGTAGCGGAGGCCACCCGGCTCACCCGCGCACTTTCGACAGCAGGCGAGGCCGGGCTTCCTCCCTGCGCGTCGCTGGGGATCGACCGGCCCGGCCACGGAGTCGGCGGACCGGACAAGGGCTCATCAGGATCCAGAGCGGCGGCACCAGCGACAGCCGCTCCAACGGACAACGCCCGAAGCTCCGCCAGTTCTGTTGCCGTCGCACCGTTCTGGACAGGTCGAGCCATTCTGGGACAGGCGAGCCGGTCGGCCGCACCATCCGGCGCGACCCACGTCAGCCGACAGACCGCCGATATTGCTGCTGTCAGCGGCATGATGCGAACTCCTCGGAGCCCGACCGCAACGATTGTCGTTGCCAGCTCTGAATCGGGCCTGAGAACCACCAGATCGGCGGTTCAGTGCGCGTTGCCCGAAGAGAACCAGCTGGCATCGACAACTTCGACGGTCGAACATTGCCAGGGACTGCGGCTGGCCCGGAAGGCCGGCGGATCGGCCAACGCCAGGAGCTATCGGCCGGGCCGATCGGCGGCCGACGGCCGGGTGGTGCATGTTCACTGATTGTCGGAGGAACCGGCCGCCGGTGGTCAGGCTTCGTCGCCGGTGCCGGCCAGCCGGGGATGGCCGCGCCAGGCGGGCATTCCGGCCATGTAGGCGCGGGTCTGTTCCTCGACGGCTTCCCGGGACTGATCTGGATGGCGGCGCTGCTGCCAGCCGACCATGGCCGCGAACCGGGTGTCGAAGTCCTGCAGGTTGCCGTCGGCGTCGGTGCAGTGCTGGCAGTAGTGGCCCGATTCGATCGGCATGCCACAGCTCTCGCACGAGACGGTGGGAGTTGTCATGGGTGTTCCTCTCGTCGAGCCGCGGCGGTCAGGGCGGCCAGGCCGTCCAGCAGTCCGCGGCGGGTGGTGTCGTCCAACGTCCGCATGGCCTGTTCGACCAGGACCCGGTCGAGCACGTCGGAGTCGTCCCGCAGCCGGGTCAAGCCGGCGTCGGTCAGCCAGACCAGCGTCCGTCGGCGGTCGGACGGATCGGGCTCGCGCTCGACCAGACCGTGGCCCTCCAACTGGCTGACGATCTCGCTGACCACCGACTGGGCGCGGTCCAGATGCTCGGCCGCCTCCCCGATGGTGATCGGGCCGGAACCGACCAGATGGGTGAGCACGGCACGGGACGCGTTGCTCAGCCCACCGCGCCGTCCGTCCCTGCGGTGGAAGGCCAGGTAGGCCTGCGGGAACAGCTCGCAGAAGGCGTCGGAGTCGGACATGCGTTCATCGTCCGACCGAGTGGATTCATCGTCAATCCCGATGTATTTCCAGCACGGCCGGAGCCCCTGGAGCCAGGCGATCAGTCGGTCGACCGGACGGCTCGTTCCCGCTCGCTGCACGAAACCGGAGGCTGGAATACTCCGGTCCGACCTGACACCATCGACCAGTGACCGACCGACCCGATCTGGCGACGCTCGTCCTGTTGCGGCAGGTCCGCGACCGGATGGATCGCGAGTACGCCCAGCCGCTGGACGTGGAGTCGCTGGCGCGCGGGGTCTACATGTCCGCAGGCCATCTCAGCCGACAGTTCAAGCGCGCCTACGGCGAGTCCCCGTACGCCTACCTGATGACCCGCCGGATCGAGCGCGCCATGATGCTGCTGCGCCGGGGCGACCTGAGCGTCACCGAGGTCTGCTTCGCGGTCGGCTGCCAGTCGCTGGGGACGTTCAGCACCCGCTTCACCGAACTGGTCGGCGTGCCGCCGAGCATCTTCCGGGAGCGGGGCGCGGAACTGCGTCCCGGCATGTTGCCCTGCATCGCCAAGCAGGTCACCAGACCGATCAGGAATCGAGAAGCACCGGACGCCGCCGCCTCGTAGCGTGGAGGCATGACAATCACCATCCACTCCAGTTTCCTGCCGCACACCGACGCCGAGGCGTCACTGGCGTTCTACACCGACGTGCTCGGCTTCGAGGTCCGGCTCGATGTCGGCTACCAGGACATGCGCTGGATCACGGTAGGCCCGAAGGGCCAGCCCGACACCGCGATCGTGCTGCACCCGCCGGCGGTGGGCCACGACATCACCGACGACGAGCGGCAGCTGCTGCTCGAGTTGATCGCCAAGGGCTCCTACTTCGGCGTGAACCTGGCGACCGACGATCTGGACGCCACCTTCGCCCAGCTCGAGGCGGCGGGTGCCGACATCGTCCAGGAACCGATCGAGCAGGACTACGGCGTCCGGGACGCGGCCTTCCGCGACCCCGCCGGCAACCTGATCCGCATCCAGGAGAGCAAGGAGAACCGACATGGCTGACAAGGGCGGCTTCACCGATTCCGAACGTGAGGCGATGAAACAGCGCGCTGCCGAACTGCGCGCCAGCAAGGGCCTCAAGGGCTCCGCCAAGCGGGAACGCGAGGCGCAGGCCTGCGCCGACGCCATCGCCGCGATGTCCGGCACCGACCAGCAGATCGCCCAGCTGCTGGACGACCTGGTCACCGAGATCGCTCCCGACCTCGACCCGAAGACGATGTACGGCTTCCCGTCCTACGCCCGTGACGGCAAGGTGATCGTGTTCTTCCAGCCGGCCGCGCGGTGGGACATGCGCTACGGCACGGTCGCCTTCCAGGAGGACGCCAAGCTGGACGACGGCCCGATGTGGCCGACCTCCTACGCCGTCCTGGAGGTCAACGCCGAGGTGGAGAAGCAGCTACGTGCCCTCGTCACCAGGGCCGTGGGCCGGTGAAGCCGTCCCCGCTTCGCCGAGGGCTTCCTATCCTGCCGAGGGCCTGTGCCCTGGGGGAGGCCCTCGGCGTTACGGTAGCCCCTCGATGAACGACCAAGAGGTGCAGTGGGGACGGCGGGTCAGCCGATGATCAGGCTCATCGCCTCGGCGCGGGTGGCGGGGTTGCGCATCGTGCCGCGGACGGCGCTGGTGACGGTCTTCGAGCCGGGCTTGCGGACGCCTCGCATGGTCATGCAGAGGTGCTCGCACTCGATCACCACCATCACGCCCTGCGGGCCGAGGTGTTCGACCAGGGCGTCGGCCACCTCGGAGGTCAGCCGCTCCTGCACCTGGGGGCGCTTGGCGTAGACGTCCACCAGCCGGGCCAGCTTGGACAGGCCGGTGATCTTGCCGCCGGCGGGGATGTAGGCCACGTGGGCGACGCCGGTGAACGGCAGCAGATGGTGTTCGCAGGTGCTCCACACCTCGATGTCGCGCACCAGCACCATCTCGTCGTGACCCAGCTCGAAGGTGGTCGACAGCACCTCGCCGGCGTCGCCCTCCAGGCCGGTGAACATCTCGGCGTAGGCGCGGGCCACCCGGGCGGGGGTTTCCCGCAGGCCGTCGCGGTCGGGGTCCTCCCCGATCCCGATCAGGATCTCGCGGACGGCGGCCGCCACCCGGTCGTGGTCGATCGCCATGGCTCAGCCCTGCTTGGGGTGCTCGCCGTCGTCCGGCCCTACGACCGGTCCGGTGTCTTCCGACGACCCTTCGGGACTCGCGCTGCGCGCGACCTCAGGGGTCGTCGTGGACTGATTCCCTTCGGCGGGAATCGTCGTGGATGACTGCTCGGGAGCCGGAGCCGGCGGGGCAGCGGGAGGCTGCTGGCCGTACGGCTGCTGGTAGGGGTCGCCGTACGGCTGGCCATAGGGCTGCTGCGGGTACGGGTAGGGTCCCGGCGGGTACTGGCCCTGCGGCGGGTAAGGCTGCTGCGGGTACCCCGGCTGGCCGTACGGTGGCTGACCGTAGGGATCCTGCGGGTAGCCGTAACTCCCCGGGTAGGGCTGCTGCCCGTAGGGAGGCTGTCCGTAGGGTGCCTGACCACCCTGGTCGGGAGCCTGGCCTGCCCACACCGGCTGCGGCTGCGGGACGGGGTCGGGCTGCCGCTCGGGCAGCGGCGGCGGGTCGATCGGCGGCACCTCGGAGGGCACCCGGGTCTCCGAACCCGTCCAGGCGGGACGCTTCGGCCAGCGCTTCAGCGGCTCGAAGACCTTCGCCACCTGCTCCTTGTCCAGGGTCTCCTTCTCGAACAGCTGGCGGACCAGCTCGTCCAGCACGTCCCGGTTGGTCTCCAGGACGTCGAAGGCCTCCTGGTGGGCGGTGGCGATCAGCTTGGCCACCTCGGCGTCCACCTGCGCGGCGACCGCCTCGGAGTAGTCCCGGGTGTGGCCGAAGTCGCGGCCCAGGAAGGGCTCGGAGTCGGACGTCCCCAGCCGCACCGCGCCCAGCGACTCGGTCATCCCGTACTGGGTGACCATCGCCCGGGCCAGCTTGGTGGCCTTCTCGATGTCGTTGCTGGCGCCGGTGGTCGGGTCGTGGAAGACCAGCTCCTCGGCGGCCCGGCCGCCCAGCATGTAGGCCAGCTGGTCGAGCAGCTCACCACGGGTCTGGGAGTACTTGTCGGCGTCCGGCATCACCATGGTGTAGCCCAACGCCCGGCCGCGCGGCAGGATGGTCACCTTCTGCACCGGGTCGGTGCCCGGCATGGCGGCGGCGACCAGGGCGTGACCGCCCTCGTGGTAGGCGGTGATCAGCAGCTCGCGCTCGTTCATCACCCGGGTCCGCTTCTGCGGGCCGGCGATCACGCGGTCGATCGCCTCGTCCAGTTGGGGCTTGCCGATGAACCGCAGGTTCAGCCGGGCGGTCAGCAGAGCGGCCTCGTTCAGCACGTTGGCCAGGTCGGCACCGGTGAAGCCCGGGGTGCGCTTGGCGACCGTCTCCAGATCGGCGTCCGGGGCCATCGGCTTGTTCGCGGCGTGCACCCGCAGGATCTGCAGCCGGCCCTTCATATCGGGCGCCTCCACCGGGATCTGCCGGTCGAAACGTCCCGGACGCAGCAACGCCGGGTCGAGCACATCAGGACGGTTGGTCGCCGCGATCAGCACCACGCCGCCGTGGACGTCGAAGCCGTCCATCTCGACCAGCAGCTGGTTCAGGGTCTGCTCACGCTCGTCGTGACCGCCGCCCATGCCGGCGCCGCGGTGGCGTCCGACGGCGTCGATCTCGTCGATGAAGACGATCGCGGGAGCGGCCTCCTTGGCCTGCTCGAACAGGTCGCGGACGCGGGACGCGCCGACGCCGACGAACATCTCGACGAAGTCGGAACCCGAGATCGAGAAGAACGGGACGCCCGCCTCACCGGCCACCGCGCGGGCCAGCAGGGTCTTGCCGGTGCCGGGCGGACCGTAGAGCAGCACGCCCTTGGGGATCTTGGCGCCGACCGCCTGGAACTTGGCCGGCTCGGCGAGGAACTCGCGGATCTCCTGCAGCTCCTCGATCGCCTCCTCACAGCCGGCGACGTCGGCGAAGGTGGTCTTGGGGGTGTCCTTGCTGGCCAGCTTGGCCTTGGACTTGCCGAACCCGAGGACGCGGTTCCCGCCGCCCTGCAGGTTGGAGAACATCATGAAGAACAGCACGCCGATGATCAGCAGCGGCAGCACGGTGAACAGGAAGGTGCTCCACATGCTGGGCTGCGGGTTCTGCCCGTCCCAGCGGTCGAGGGTGCCGGCGGCCTGCCGCTGCTGCAGCCGCTCGATGATCTGCTCGCTCTGGGTGCCGACCCAGTTGGCCCGCAGCTTCTGCGGCGGCGTCTCCTTGGTCTCCACCCGGATGACCTGCTCGCCGTCCACCAGCACGACCTCGGCCAGCGGGGTGTCGCTGTTGATCAGCGCCACCACCTCGGAGGTCGGCTTCTGGGCGTAGCCGCCCGCGTTTCCGATCGCGTCGATGATCAGGACGATCGCCAGGAAGGCGAGCACGATCCAGATGAACGGCGACCTCAGGAACCGATTGTTCTTCATTCCTACCTTCACGAGCCGGCGGCATCATGGACGATACCGAAGCGGCCAAAACACCGGACGACGCCCGCCCGGTAATCGCCTAACTGTAGACGTGCGGCGCCAGGATTCCGACATCGCGCAGGTTGCGGTACCGCCCGGCGTAGTCCAGGCCGTACCCGACCACGAACTGATTGGGCAGGTCGTAGCCGACGTAGGCGACGTCGATGTCGGTCTTCATCGCGTCCGGCTTGCGGAACATCGCCATGATCGCCAGGCTGGCCGGCTTGCGCGAGGCCAGGTTCCGCATCAGGTAGGTGAGGGTCAGCCCGGTGTCGATGATGTCCTCGACCACCAGCACGTGGCGGCCCTCCAGATCGGTGTTCAGATCCTTCAGGATCCGTACCACACCGGAGGACTGGGTGCCCGAGCCGTAGGACGAGATCGCCATCCAGTCCATCTCGCAGTCGATCTTCAGGCTGCGGGAGAGATCGGCCATCACCATCACCGCGCCGTTCAGCACTCCGACCAGCAACGGGTTCTTCCCGGCGTAGTCGATGTCGATCTGGGCGCCGAGTTCAGCCAGCCGCTGGTCGATCTCGGAACGGGTGTACAGGACGCGGGTCAGATCCCCCGCGATGTCGGTGGCTTCCACTCCCCTCACCCTACCGGTTCCACCAGGCCGGTTCGCGGCCCGCTCGCCGGGCGGTGGACGCCGTGCAGTGCAGTTTTGCCACACAGTTCGGCCTGGCCACATACGTCGGCTGGAGCTGCCATGTGGCAAGAACCGCCCACCAGGGCCGGTGGCCCAGCGAAACGCCGATCAATGCGCTTGGCAGCGGCATCGGTGGCTGAGGTCGGCCCGCAGGGCCGAGTCTCGAAGCCCCCGCGACCCTTCGAGACTCGCGCTACGCGCGACCTCAGGGATCGCTTTGTGCGTTGATCAGGTTGTCCCTAGGAATAGGAGCCCGCGTGCAGGGCACCTGCCCGGCGGACCACCCGCACTCCCGGGAGGTCGAGCGGTCCCTGGCCGTGCCAGTCGGTGATCAACGCCAGCACCGCCTGGAGGTGGGCCGCCCCGAGGTCACGTCCGCCGGCTTCGGCGAGCCAGGCGCGCACCACCCGGCCGCGCAACGCCTCGGGCAGTTCCGCGAGCCAGCCGACCTCCAGACCGTCACCTTCCCGGCCGGCAGCCGCCCGCTCGGCCAGCTCGTCCAACAGGTCGGCGTCGGCGCGGGCGAGGTCGGCGGTGCGGGCCAGTGCCTCGGCGATCCCGGGGCCGAGTTCGGCTTCCAGGACGGGCAGGACGCGATGCCGCACCCTCGCCCGGGCGAACCCCGGCTCGGCGTTCTGCGGATCGTCCCAGGGCTCCAGGCCCAGCTCGGCGCAGGCAGCCAGCGTGGTCGCCCGCCGCAGCCCCAGCAACGGCCGCAGGAACCGTCCCCGCCCGGCGGGCATGCCGGCCAGCGAACGGGTGCCCGAGCCGCGGGCCAGGCCGAGCAGCACGGTCTCGGCCTGATCGTCCAGGGTGTGCCCGAGCAGCACCACCTCGTCCGGGCCGGCGGCCGACTCCAGCGCCCGGTACCGAGCCTCGCGGGCGGCAGCCTCCACGCCCCCACCGGTGACCTCGACCACCACCGGGACGACGGACGCCGGCACCGGCGCCAGCTGCTGCACCACCCGCGTGGCGACCTCGGCCGAGCCGGCCTGCAGCCCGTGGTCCACCACCACCGCCCGGACGTCCAGGCCCAGCCGCCGTCCCACGATGCCGGCCGCCGCGGCCAACGCGAGCGAGTCGGCGCCGCCGGAGCAGGCGAT
>JAEXCA010000086.1 GCA_023393755.1 Actinomycetes bacterium
GGGTCGCCCGGCGGTCCGGCCCGGCGACCCGACCACGGGGTGGTTCCAGGATGATCGATACCCGATCGGCTCGGCTACGGTGGGCCTGACGCTCAGGCCGCGCCCAAGGAGGACCCGTGATCGCCCCCGCCCGCCGCTCCCAGTCCGCCCCGGCTGTCCCACGAGGGTTGGTGACCGCCTCGGAATGGGCCTGGCGGAGCCTGGCGGTCGCCGGCCTGGTGCTCGGCTTCTGGTTCCTGCTGCGCTACTTCTCCGGGGTGGCGATCCCGCTGGCGGTGGCCGTCCTGTTCGCGGCGCTGCTCAGCCCGGTGAACGCCCGGCTGCGCGCCTGGAGCTGGCCGCCGGCGCTCGCCTCCCTGGCCTCGCTGCTGACCCTTGCCCTGGTGATCGGCGGGGTGCTGGCCGCGATCGGCGCCCAGGTGGCCAGGGAGATGCCCCAGCTGGCCGAGCAGTCCCTGGCCGGTCTGCAGTCCCTGCTCACCTGGCTGGCCGAGGGTCCGCTGCAGATCTCCTCCGCCGACATCGACGGCTACGTCACCCAGCTGGCCACCTGGTTGAACGAGTCCCGCTCGGAACTCGCCGGCCTGCTGGCCGATGCCGGTGTCGGGGTCGGCCACTTCGTCGCCGGGGCGGCGATCGCGCTGATCGCCAGCTTCTTCTTCCTCGCCTCCGGCGAGCAGCTGTGGTCGTCGGTGCTCACCCTCGTCCCGCGGCGCTACCAGGCCAACGTGCGACGGGCGTCGGGCAATGGCTGGACGTCGCTGGTGGCCTACATGCGCGCGCAGGTGCTGGTCGCGTTCGTGGACGCGCTCGGCATGCTGGTCGGTGCGTTGATCCTGCGGATCCCGATGGCCTGGGCGCTGTTCGCCCTCACCTTCATCGTGTCCTTCGTGCCGGTGGTCGGCGCGGTGCTCTCCGGCACGGTGGCCGTCCTGCTGGCGCTGGTCACCCACGGCTGGGTGACCGCCCTGATCATGCTGGGCATCACCGTCCTGGTGGTGCAGACCGAGGGGCACTTCCTGCAGCCGATCCTGCTCGGCCGGGCGGTCTCGCTGCACCCGCTCGCGGTGCTGATCGGTCTGGCGGTGGGTGCGACGCTGGCCGGCATCGTCGGCGCGCTGCTGGTGATCCCGGTGCTGTCCTTCGGGGTGGCGTTCCTCCGCGGCCTGGATCCCGGACGCTTCGGGACGCCACTGCCGGACCGCCACCGACCCTGACTCGCCCCTGATTGGCTTATGAATCTGGTAAGAGAGGTTTTCCATTCTGGAAAGCAGGCGTACGGTTGAAGCATGACATCGCCTGACCTTGGCCCCATTCTGGAAGACCTCGCCGCCGGACGGATCGACGCCGCCGAGGCGGCCCGCCGGATCGACGCGCTCAAGCCGCGTCCTGAGGCCGAGCCGGAGGCCGATCCCGCCCCCGAACCGCGTGGTGAGGAGCCGAGCAACGACGAGCTCGGGGACGACAACGAGGCCGGACGCCGCCAGTACTCGCCGTACGCCCGCGAGGTGTTCACCCCGGGCGGCGACGACGAGGTGCCGCCCAGCCACCGTCGCGCGGCGGGTTCGAAGGGGGTCGACCGGATCTCCGTGCATGCCGTCGGACGGCGGGTGCGGATCGTCGGCGACCGTTCGGTGGCCACCGCTTCGGCCGAGGGTCCTCACGTCCTGCGCCGCAACGGCTCGGTGCTCGAGGTCTCCAGCGACGGCGAGATCGGTCCCAACCTGGACGGCTTCAGCATCCTGCGGCCGCCGCGCAGCCTGGACGAACTGCGGGCGCTGGGCCTGGGCAAGGAGCTGTTCCTGCGGATCAACCCCAGCATCCTGGTGGACGTCGAGGTGACCGCCGGCGGGCTCACCTGCACCGATCTGCCCTACCTGGGCAAGGTGCGGCTCACCGCCGGCAGCGCCGAGCTGACCGGCGTGGCCGAGGCCGACGACGTGCTGGTCCAGGCCGGCTCGGCGTCGATCAAGGGCTCGATCACCTCGGGCCGGTCGCGGGTGCGGGTCGAATCCGGCCAGCTCACCGTCGAACTCGACGAGCGTTCGAACGTCACCGTCCGCGGCGACGCCCAGCTGGGCAAGATCACCTGGCCGGAGAACCAGACCCTGGACGAACTGGTGCTGGGCAACGGCTCGGCCCGGCTCGACATCGGCGTGGTGATGGGCTGGGCGACGGTTCGGTCACCCCACGTGTCGGAGTAGCCGACTTCGGGAGGTCCCGGGTCGTCGATCAGCCTCGGAGAGCCGCGGTCACGTTGGCCACCACGCGCTGGCCGAGCCGTTCGCGGGCCTCGAACGAGGTGCCGGCCACGATCCGCGGGAAGATCACCCGCGGCGCAGCGGCGTAGTCGGCGTACAGATCCTCGCCCGCGGACAGGTCGAAGACGGCGTGATTCTGCTCCCGTGCGATCCAGCCGCGGAAGGCCGTGTCGTCCATCACCCGTCCCAGCGAGGCCTGAACCACGATCGCGCCGTCCAGCCGGTCGAAGTCCTCCTGGTGCAGCACCGCGACGTTGGTGGGCCCGGTGAGGATCACGATGTCGGTGTCGGTGAGCGACTCCCGGTCGATCCGCCGGACTCCCTGCGACTCCCATTCCGGCTTGGCGGAGCGGGAGAGGTGGGTGACCCGCATCCGGTAGGCCAGCCCGAGCCTGGCCATGGCCGCGCCGAGGGCGCCGAGGCCGACGATGGTCAGCGTCCTGCCGGCGAGTTCGTGGGAGTCGCTGCGCCACTGGTAGGGGCCGTAGCCACGGGTCAGGGCGACCAGGTGCATGAACACCACCTCGGCGGCGGGGTGATCGCCGTAGTCGGTGACGTAGGAGGTGGTCACGCCGCGGGCGGCGAGCGCGGCGGTGTCGATCCGGCCGAAGGACGTCCCGCACAGCGCGAGGTGGGTCAGGCTCGGGTACTCCGCCAGGTCGTCGGCGGAGAGCGGCGTGGCGGTGGAGACCAGCAGGATCCGGGTGGCCCGGTCGGCGGTGTCGAGCGGACCACCATTGAGCCGCTCCAACTGCTCGATCGCCGCCGGCAGCAGCGGCAGCCCGCCGACGCGTCCCAGGATTCCGCTCATTCCCGCACTCTATGCCTGGCGGTGGACGGCGGCACCGCCACCGGCGGCGGAGCTTCGCGTAGATTGGGAGTGGAGTCGAACCACCTGCCTGCCCGGCTCGTGGCGATGTGGAACCGGACGATCGGAGCGGAGTAGCGATGAGCCTCTACCATCCCCCCTCGGACTGCCCGGTCTGCGGCGGCGAGCTGATCACCACCCGGCTGGGCTGCCGTTCCTGCGGCACCGAACTGGCCGGCGACTTCGCCAGTTGCGACTTCTGTTCGCTGGACGAGCGGGAGACCGAGCTGCTGCGGGTCTTCCTGGCTTCGCGGGGCAACCTGCGCGAGGTCGAGAAGCATCTGGGCGTCTCGTACCCGACCGCCCGCAGCCGGTTCACCCAGTTGCTGGTGAAGCTGGGCCTGGCGGGGGAGTCGGAGGCCCCGCCGGCGCTCACCCGCGAGCAGGTGCTGGCCGAGGTCGCCAGCGGCGCGCTCGCCCCGGCCGAGGCCGCGTCCCTGCTCGCCGAACTGGAGTCGGACGCCCGCTGACCCGTCCGGACGTCCCGCACCACCGACCCGCCCGTGCATCGCCGAGCCTGAACACCGGTAGCTGCTCATTGGGCGATACGCCGAACGGGTTCCCGAAGAATCCGGAATCCAAGGCAGGCTCCGGCGGTATTCAGGATGATGTCGTCAATGTCGAAGGAGTCACGCATCGTCACCAACTGGGCAAGTTCCAGGCAGGTGACGGCCGGCGCGACAGTGAGGATGAACGTCACGAACCTTCGCTGCCTCGAGAACAGCAGGGGCAGGAAGAAGCCCAGTGGTGAGAAACCTAGGAGATTTCCGGCCAGATAGGTGATGTTTCGAGCCACGGCGTCCCCGCCGAGAACGGAGCCAATCTGCTCCAGAACGCCCCGGAACGGTATCAGGTTCCAGTTGTGTCCGATGTACGCCACCCAGCCTTCCCAGGTCAGCCCGCCCACCAGCACATTCTGGCCACGATGGTCGTTCGGGATGACAAGTAGGAACAGGATGGCCAGCGCATGGGAAGCGAACAGGATGAGCACGACCGGGTGCTCCAGCTTCCTCCGGCGCACGGGCGCCTCCCTCTGTGCTGCGGCCGACCGTGGTTGCCCGGCTGGCGGGAACCGGTTCGCCGGGGAAGGGGTCGTGCGCATACTCCGAGCCAATGCGAGACCGTGTTGCCGCCGCGTATCGGTATTTGCATACGCTGAGGAAACGCCTCCGCTTCTACCATTGAGCCGTGCGGGTGCTGGTGGTGGAGGACGAACCCTACCTGGCCGAGGCGATCCGGGCGGGGCTTCGCCTGGCGGCCATCGCCGCCGACCTCGCGGGAGACGGCGACACCGCGCTCGAGTTGCTGAGCATCAACAGCTACGACATTGCCATCCTCGACCGCGACATACCCGGGCCCTCCGGCGACGAGATCGCGCGGAGCATCGTCGCATCGGGAAGCGGAACGCCGATCCTCATGCTCACGGCCGCAGCACGTCTCGATGACAAGGCAACCGGATTTGAACTCGGTGCTGATGACTACCTGACGAAACCATTCGCGCTTCAGGAACTGGTCATGAGGTTGCGGGCACTCGATCGTCGACGCGCACACCACCGTCCCCCGGTGCGCGAGATTGCAGGATTGAGGCTCGACCCCTTCCGCCGGGAGGTTTATCGGGATGGCCGTTACATCGCGCTCACCCGTAAACAGTTCGCCGTGCTCGAAGAACTCGTCGCCGCTGAAGGCGGCGTCATCAGCGCCGAACAGCTTCTCGCGCGGGCGTGGGACGAGAACGCCGACCCGTTTACCAACGCGGTGCGGATCACCGTCTCAGCGCTGCGGAAGCGGCTCGGTGAACCATGGCTGATAGCAACGGTTCCCGGTGTCGGATATCGCATTGACACCGGGAACCCCGCTGCGGACGCCGATGGCGACGACTAGAACGCCCGGGATGACCGTCCGCCTCAAACTCACCCTGAGCTACGTCGGCCTGGTGCTGCTCGCCGGCGTCCTACTCGTGGCGAGTGTCTGGATATTCATGATCGGGATACTGCCCGATGTGGTGAACAGCCCCGACGGTGCCCTCAACTTCCGCCGGATCTTCCTGCGCAACTACCTTCCGGCCGCCTCGGGCATGCTGGTGCTCATCCTGGTGTTCGGCCTGGTCGGCGGATGGTTCCTTGCCGGACGGATGCTCGCGCCGCTGTCCCGCATCACCGACGCTACCCGGGTTGCGGCCAAGGGTTCCCTCTCCCACCGGATCCGACTCGAAGGCCATCAGGACGAACTTCGCGAACTCGCGGACGCGTTCGACAACATGCTGGAACGCCTCGAGGCGCAGGTAGCGGAACAGCGCCGGTTCGCGGCCAACGCATCACACGAACTGCGCACCCCCCTGGCAGTGACGCAAGCACTGCTCGACGTCGCCGCACGTGACCCGAACGTGGACATGGATCAGCTGACCAGGCGGCTACACGACGTCAACGCGCGGGCCATCGCGCTCACCGAAGCCCTGCTGCTCATGAGCCGGGCGGATCAACGCGCCTTCACCGTGGAGGCCGTTGACCTGTCTCTCTGCGCAGAAGAAGCAGCCGAGACGCTCCTCCCCCTCGCTGAGAAGCACCACATCACGATTGCCACTCACGGCACGTTCGCCCTGACGGTCGGGTCACCCCTGCTGCTCACCCAACTCGTCTCGAACCTGCTGCACAACGCGGTCGTGCACAATCTGTCCGAGAACGGACTGATCGAGATCCACACCGCCGTCGAGAACGACCTGGCGACGCTCACGATCCAGAACACCGGTGGGCAGCTCAGCCCCGAGATCGTCGCGACGCTCACCGAACCCTTCCAGCGTGCCACCGAGCGAATCAATGGCGACCACGCGGGTGTCGGGCTGGGGCTGGCGATCGCCCAGGCGATCGTGACCGCTCACGACGGCGTGCTCACACTCAGTCCGCGAGAAGGTGGCGGCCTCCGCGCCACCGTCGCGCTACCTGACATCGGGCACCGGACATCGCCCTCCGGCGACGAAGGTGGCCGATCGGCCGCCGCTACCCGGTGAAGGGCTTCACCTCGACGATGGTGACCTCGATCGGCTTGCCGTTGGGGGCGGTGTAGCTCACGGTGTCGCCGGGGGCGGCACCGAGCACCGCCCCGCCCAGCGGTGACTGCGGCGAGTACACGTCGATGTCAACCGAGTCGTCCAGCCCCAGCACCTCGCGCGAGCCGAGCAGGAAGGTGTCGTCGTCGTCGGGATCGCCGTCGAAGTAGATGGTGACGAGAGTGCCCGGGGTGACCTGGTTGCCGCTGGGCGGCTCGCCGACCTGGGCGTTCTCCAGAATGGCGGTCAGCTGCCGGATCCGGGCCTCCTGATGGCCCTGCTCCTCGCGGGCGGCGTGGTAGCCGCCGTTCTCGGAGAGGTCGCCCTCCTCGCGGGCCTGGGCGATCTTCGCCGAGACCTTCTGGCGGCCTTCGCCCTTGAGGTACTCCAGCTCGGCGGTCAGCTTGTCGTGGGCCTCCTGGGTGAGCCAGGTGGTCGTGAGGTGCTCGTCAACCATCGATCGACCATATCCCATGGGCTGGATTTCCTCGCGTTGGGCACGGCGATGCGCCCGAACCGTGGTCCCCGCGGGTCACGCTATGACAAACGGTGTCGGGAACCACCGTGGTCGTAGCTCGGCGGCAATCCCGACCTCAGTCGGTGGGACGGCAGCCCTCCACGTCCGCCGAGGTTCCGCGCTTGAAGGTACGGACGACGACGGTCTGCCGGGTGTGGTGCTCGCCGCCGGCGGCCACGGTGAACTCCAGTTCGCCGACCCGCTCGTAGCTGACCGCCTGGGCGAAGACCAGGCAGCGGGCGCCGCGGGAGACGTCTTCCCGTTCCAGTGCCACGGTGACCTCGATCTCGGTGTCGGAGACGACCCGGAAGGCGTCCACCCGGGCGGACACCGGCGGGACCGCACCCTCCACCGCCACCCAGCCGATCCAGCCCAGCCCGATCACGCCCAGCAGCACCGCCCAGAGCCGCCAGTCGGCCAGCGGGCTGCGCCGGGCCGGGTAGCGGCGCGCGATCCGTTCGGCGTCGGTCTCCATGCGTCCCATTCAACCCGATGTTGTCGCAGAGGTTGACACGGGCACTCACAATGGAGTCGATGTCTGACCTGCCTGATGCCGGCCTCCGGCTGCTCCACGTCCATGCCCACCCCGACGACGAGTCGTCCAAGGGTGCGGCCAGCACTGCCTACTACGTCTCCCGCGGGGCGCGGGTGATGGTGGTGAGCTGTACCGGCGGGGAGGAGGGCGAGATCCTCAACCCCAAGCTCGACACCCCGGAGAACTGGGCCAGGCTGCCCGAGCTACGCAAGGCCGAGATGGCGTTCGCCGCCCGCATCCTGGGCATCGAGCACGTCTGGCTGGGCTACCGCGATTCCGGGTTCCCCTCCGGGGACGACTGGCAGCCGACCAGCCCGGAGGCGTTCGCGCTGGCGGACGTGGACGAGGCCGCCGGCCGGCTGGTGAAGGTGATCCGCGAGTTCCGGCCGCAGGTGCTGACCACCTACGACGAGCGCGGCGGCTACCCCCACCCCGACCACATCCAGACCCACGTGGTGTCGATGGCCGCGGTCGACCAGGCAGCCGACCCGAACCTGTGGCCCGAGCACGGCGAGCCCTGGCAGGTGGCGAAGGTCTACTACCAGATGGGCTTCCACCGCGGCCGCTACGCCGCCCTGGACGAGGCGATGCACGCCCACGGCCTGGACCGCCCCTACGCCCACCGGCTCGCGGAGTGGTCGGAGGAGGCGGATGCCCGGTTGCACCCGACCACCTTCGTCCCGGCGGCGGACTTCTTCGAGGTCCGCAACGCGGCGCTGCTCGCTCATGCCACCCAGATCGACCCGGACAGCTTCTGGTTCGCCGTCCCGCTGGAGGTCGAGCGGGTGGGCTGGCCGACCGAGGACTTCCAGCTGGTGCGTTCCACGGTGCCGACCGAGATCCCGGAGTCGGATCTGTTCGCCGGCGTGCGCGAGCAGGCGTAGGGTCGAATCATGCTGCTCGACCTGGGATCGGACATCGTCACGCCCTCCTGGACGCCGCTGGCGATGGCCGGCCTGCTGCTGATCGTCCTTGGGCTGCTGTTCGCCAGCCTGCGGCACCACCTCGGCAGGATCAACATCCCCGACGAGGACGCCGCGCCCGCCAGCCCGGACTCCCCGTCCGTCCCCACATCGTGACATTCCGCCGCTCACCGCTGACACTGGAGCGGTGACGGCGATCGCGATACCGATCCTGCCCAGTGCCGACTTCGATCGGACGGCGGGCTTCTGGGCGCTGTTCGGCTTCGCCGAGGCGGCACGGTGGGACGCCGAGTACCTGATCCTTGGCCACGCCGAGCTCGGTGTGGAGTTGCACTTCTGGTACAACCCCGGCGTCGACCGGTGGCGCAACGACGTCGGCTGCTTCATCCGGTTCGACACCGTCGCTGAGGCCCAGGTCTGCCACGCCGCCTGGTCACCGGTCGAGGTGCCCGAACCGGCGGTACTCAACCCGCTGGCCACCGACGATCGGGGCGCGGTGGAGTTCCAGGTGATCGATCTCGACGGCAACCTGGTTCGGCTGGGCGGCTTCCCCGGCAGCTGAGGCGCGGAGGCCTTCTCGGTTCAGTTCGCGCATTCCCGCCCGATATGCCGAGCCTCTTGGCGAGGAAGGTCCGGGGGTGCGCATCCATGCCGCTTGTCAGTGCGTTTCGTGGCGTCGTAAGCGGCGTGGATGCGCCTCGGGGCGCTCGTGGTGGCTGGTCGGTGGTCATATGCGGCGCCGATCTGCGACCTGGCGAGGACGGCGGTTAGGGTTGGCGGGTGAACCGACTCGCCGAAGCCGCCTCGCCCTACCTCCGGCAGCACGCCGACAACCCGATCGACTGGTGGCAGTGGGGGCCCGAGGCGCTGGCCGAGGCTGCCCGGCGGGACGTCCCGATCCTGCTGTCGATCGGCTACTCGGCCTGCCACTGGTGCCACGTGATGGCGCACGAGTCGTTCAGCGACGCGGCGGTGGCCGAGCTGGTGAACCCGAACTTCGTGGCGATCAAGGTGGACCGTGAGGAACGTCCCGACATCGACGCGATCTACATGAAGGCCACCCAGGCGCTGACCGGGCAGGGCGGCTGGCCGATGACCGTCTTCTGCACCCCCGACGGGCGGCCGTTCTTCGCCGGTACCTACTACCCGCCCGAGCCGACCAACGGGCTGCCGTCGTTCAGTCAGGTGGCCGGCGCGATCGCCGAGGCCTGGCGGGAGCGGCGGGACGAGGCGGTGCACTCCGCCGAGGTGATCCGCGAGCACCTGGCGGCCGAGTTCGTGCCCCCGGCAGCGCCGGAGTCGATCGACGTGTGGACCGCGCTGGGCGCCTTGGGAGAGGACTTCGACC
Source organism: Actinomycetes bacterium (assembly GCA_023393755.1). GTDB lineage: Bacteria > Actinomycetota > Actinomycetes > Propionibacteriales > Propionibacteriaceae > Propionicimonas. The sequence goes on from JAEXCA010000086.1 coordinate 9,496, forward strand.
CGGTGCACGGCGGCTTCGGACGGGCGCCGAAGTTCCCGCAGCCCGGGGCGATCGAGGCGCTGCTGGTGAAGGGCGAGCCCGGTTCGCTGGACGTCGCGCAGCGCAGCCTGGAGGCGATGGCCCGCGGCGGCATCTGCGACCAGTTGGGCGGGGGCTTCCACAGGTACAGCGTGGACGCCGGCTGGGTGGTGCCGCACTTCGAGAAGATGCTCTACGACAACGCCCTGCTGCTCGGGGTCTACACCCGCGGCTGGCGACGCGTCCCCGACCACGAGCCACTGGTCCGTGCCCTGTTCGAGCGGACGGTGCGCGGCATCGTCGGCTGGTTGGAGCGGGAAATGGAGCTGCCCGGCGGCGGCTTCGCGGCCAGCCTGGACGCCGACAGCCTGGACGTCCGCGGGGTCAAGCACGAGGGCGTCTACTATGTCTGGAACCCCGGCCTGCTGACCGATGCGCTGGGTGAGGAGGACGCGGACTGGGCGGCCGGGGCGTTCCACGTCACCACCACTGGAACCTTCGAGCACGGGCTCTCCACCCTGCAGTTGCGCGGCCATCCGGACGCCGAGCGGCTGGACCGGGTGAGCGAGAAGCTGCTCGCCGTCCGCCGCCACCGGTGGGCGCCGGAACGCGACGACAAGCTGGTGGCCGCGTGGAACGGCTGGACGATCGACTCGCTGGTCTGGGCGGCCACGGTCTATGACGAGCCGGGCTGGCTGGCACTGGCCGAGCGGGCCGCCCGGCGGCTCTGGGAACTCCACTGGGTGGACGGCCGGCTGCGCCGCACCTCACTGGAGGATGTTGTGGGGGAGACCGAAGGCCTGGCCGAGGACTACGGCGCCGTGGCGCAGGGCTTCGCCCGGCTGGCAGGCGCGCTGGGCGACCGGGTGTGGCTGGAGCGGGCGGCCGCCCTGCTCGAGGTGGCGCTGGCCCGGTTCGGCGCCGAGGACGCGGGCTTCTACGACACCGCCGACGACGCCGAGGCGCTGTACGTCCGTCCCCGTGATGTTTCGGACAACCCCACCCCGTCCGGCACCAGCGCGCTGATCGCGGCGCTGCGGCTGACCGGGCTGTTGGCCGACCGCGCCGACTTCATCGCGCGGGCCGATGCCGCCGCGCTGACCACCCGAGGTCTGGCCGCCGCCGCCCCCCGGTTCGCCGGCTCGGCGCTGACCGACCTGGTGGTGGCCGACGAGGCTCGGACGGGGCTGTCGCCGGCCGTGGCCGTCGTGGTCACCGCCGACGGCGATCCCTTGGCCGAACTGGCCCGGGCGACCTGGCGGATGGCCCCGCTCGGCACCGCCGTGGTCACCGGCAAGCCGGGCACCGAGGGCTTCGCCCACCACTTCGATGACCGGGGCGCCGGGGAGTCGGGGCTGGTCTACGTCTGCCGTGGGACGGTGTGCTTCGCCCCGGCGTCCGACCTCGCCGACCTGCGCACCGCCCTGTGGAGCCGGGCCTAGAAAGCTCCTGGTGAGGTGGCGGCCACGTCCCGCCACTGTCGGTCGTGCCGGTGTCGATCGCGATGGTGGGATCGCTGCCCGTCCAGCTACTCGCAGCCCGATCTGGCCGGGGTCTACCGGCTGGTGAACCCGCCCAAGGCGCAGCTACCCGGTAAAGCTGCGTCCAGCCAGCAGCTCGGCGAGGGTGGCTGCCCGTTCGAGCCGGGCCAGGGCCGGCAGGCCCACTGCGCTACGGGTGCTCTCGGGGCGTCCGCCAGGTCAACGCAGGATGGCCACCGCGATCGAAGCGAAGTGGCAGGCCGCGGCCGCGATCGTGCAGGCGTGGAAGATCTCGTGGTAGCCGAACACCCTCGGCGATGGGTTGGGACGCTTCAGCGCGTAGACCGCCGCGCCGACGGTGTAGATCACCCCGCCCAGCAGCAACAGGATCACCACGACCGGACCACCGGCGGCCCAGAATTCGCCCAGCCAGCCCAGTGCCACCCAGCCCATCGGGACGTACAGCGCCACGTCCAGCCAGCGGGGACGGCCGGGCCACAGCAGGGTGAGCAGCACCCCGGCGGCCGCGATGCCCCAGACCAGGCTGAGCAGCAGTGTCCGCTGGCTGCCCTCCAGCAGGGCAAGGGTGAGTGGGGTGTAGGTGGCGGCGATGAAGATGAAGATGTTGGAGTGGTCGGCGCGTTGCAGCCAGGAGTGGACGGTCGGCGTCCAGTTGCCCCGGTGGTAGACAGCGCTGGTGCCGAAGAGGACAAGCGAGCCGGCCAGCCAGATCGCCGCGCCGATCCGTCCCGCCCCGGCGGGGGTGAAGACCACCAGCAGGATGCCGGCCAGCAGCACCACCGGGGTCATGCCGGCATGCAGCCAGCCACGCATGGTGGGCTTGGGAAGCGGATTGAGTTCAGCGGCGGCCATCGGGAACCTCTACTTTACGCCGAGTAACTTACGGGTACTTTACGAAGCGTAGGTTACGGAGGCGTAGCTTTCAAGTCCGCCGCCCGGTCGCTTGCCCGCCCCCGAGTCCCCCCACTCTCGACCCACCCCATCGAGGGCCAGCGTTCCCGCCGAGGGCCTCTGCACAGGGCCGGACCCTCGGCGGTAGGGGAGCCCTCGGCTCGCGGAGATGAATCCCGAGTGGGCCGAGGCCGGGCCCTCAGCGGTAGGGAGCCCTCGATGGGGGTGAGGGTGGACCGGAGTGCGGGGTGGCGGCTCGCGTACCGAGGGGCATTGACCCTGGGCGCTAGGCTGCGGGCATGTCGGTGGCCACGGGCCTGAAGGCGGCGGTGAAGGCGCTCGTGCCCCGCGGCCTGATCTACGCAACCTACGAGCAGCGGCTGCTGCGCAACCTCGACCGCGGTCGGCTGCCGCAGCACGTGGCGGTGCTGGCCGACGGCAACCGGAGGTGGGCGCGGGCCAACGCGCCCGGCCAGGAACTCGTCCTCGGCTATCGGGCGGGGGCGGACAAGCTCAAGCAGTTCATCGGCTGGTGCGAGGAGGTCGGGGTTCCGATCGTCACCCTGTGGGTGCTCTCCACCGAGAACCTGGAGCGCGCCGCGGACGAGGAACTGCACCCGCTGCTGGACGTGATCCGCGACCTGGTGGTCGACCTGGCCGCCGACGGGCGACGCCGGGTCCAGGTGGTGGGCGACCTCAACCTGCTGCCCGCCCCGCTGGCGGGCGACCTTCGGGCGGCCGAACAGTCCTGCGCCGAGGTCACCGGGATGCACGTCAACGTCGCGGTCTCCTACGGCGGTCGCCACGAGCTCCGGGACGCCGTCCGCTCGCTGCTCGCCGCCGAGGCGACCAAGGGAACCGACCTGGCCGAACTGGCCGAGACGCTGGAGATCGACCACATCTCGGAGCACCTGTACACCGCCGGCCAGCCGGACCCCGACCTGATCATCCGGACCTCGGGCGAACAACGGCTCTCCGGCTTCCTGATCTGGCAGTCGGCCCACAGCGAGTTCTACTTCTGCGAGGCGTTGTGGCCCGACTTCCGCAAGGTCGACTTCATCCGGGCCTTGCGCTCCTACGCCCAGCGCGAGCGCCGCTTCGGCCGCTGAGCCTCACGCCGCCCCGAACCAGGGACGGTAGCCCCGCCGGCCCTCGCCTGGACCCGGGGCCGGCGGTCCCTGAGATCACCACGTCCACCCCGGGGCCCAGGACGTTCAGGTCGCCTTGTCGAAGGGTTCCGCGTCCCACCGCTGGATCCGCTGACAGAAACCGGGCAGCAGAGGTGAGTCGAGGGCATAGTGCACGCCGCTGCCCTCTGCTGCCCGGTTTCTGTTCGCGAGTGCGGGCTGAGGAGGTCGGACGCGGCCGGCTCACGTGCAGTGGGGAACCTTCCCGTGTCCCGGGACGGCGGAACCCTTCGACAAGCCAGGAGCCGCTGTGCCCGTATCCCCGGCCGACGCCGACCGGGGCCGTCCCGGGCCACTACGTACTAGGTGAACCCTGCGTAACAGTGGGCGTGTCGGTGCTTGTCACCGAGAGTGGCCGACTTACTCTGCGAGTGTTCCGGCAGCCGTCGGGACGTCGGGAGGCACCCATGCGTCGTCCAGCTCAGCGGAGCCAGACTCGCGGGCCCGAACCGGGCCCATACCCCGGCTGACCACCACCGAGTGGGGCCGGACGTAGCGTGCGGCCCCGGAAACGAGACCACCGTGCCGCGCTCCACCACTCGCACCGTCTTCGCCGGCTCGCCCTCGATCGCAGCCGGGCTGAAGACCTACGTCCTGGACACCTCCGTGCTGCTGAGCGATCCGGGTGCGCTGCGGAACTTCGCCGAACACAGCGTGGTGCTGCCGATCGTGGTGATCGCCGAACTGGAGGCGAAGCGCCACCACCCCGAACTGGGCTACTTCGCCCGCGCCGCGCTCCGCTTCCTGGACGACCTGCGAGCCACCTACGGCACCCTCGACCAGCCGGTGCCGGTGAACGAGGTCGAGGGGACGCTCCGGGTCGAGCTCAACCACACCGACCCCGAGGTGCTGCCACCCGGATTCCGGCTGGGCGACAACGACTCCCGCATCCTCGCCGTCGCGCTGAACTACCGTGCCGAGGGCAATGACGTGGTGCTGATCAGCAAGGACGTCCCGATGCGGGTCAAGGCCTCCGCGGTCGGCCTGCCCGCGGAGGAGTACCGGCACGAGCTCGCTCTTGACTCGGGCTGGACGGGGATGGCCGAGGTGGACGTCGCCGCCACGACCGTCGACCGGCTCTACGCCGAGGGTGTCGCGGTGGTGCCCGAGGCGCTCGACCTGCCCGTCCATACCGGCGTGGTGCTGCACGGGTCGACCTCCTCGGCGCTCGGCCGGGTTCTGCCGGACGGGTCGGTCCGGCTGATCCGCGGCGACCGGGACGCCTTCGGGATCCACGGCCGTTCCGCCGAGCAGCGGGTGGCCCTCGACCTGCTGCTCGACCCCGAGATCGGCATCGTCTCCCTCGGTGGCCGGGCGGGGACGGGCAAGTCGGCGCTCGCGCTCTGCGCCGGGCTGGAGGCCACCCTGGAGCGGCAGCTGCACTCCAAGGTGCTGGTGTTCCGTCCGCTCTACGCGGTCGGCGGCCAGGAACTCGGCTACCTGCCGGGCTCCGAGGGCGAGAAGATGTCGCCCTGGGCGCAGGCGGTCTTCGACACCCTGGGCTCGGTCACCAGCAAGAACGTGATCGACGAGGTGCTGGCCCGCGACCTGCTCGAGGTGCTGCCGCTCACCCATATCCGCGGCCGCTCGCTGCACGACGCCTTCGTGATCGTGGACGAGGCGCAGTCGCTGGAGCGCAACGTGCTGCTCACCGTGCTCAGCCGGATCGGGCAGAACTCCCGGGTGGTGCTCACCCACGACGTCGCCCAGCGGGACAACCTGCGGGTGGGACGCCACGACGGCATCGTCGCGGTGGTGGAGAAGCTGAAGGGCCATCCGCTGTTCGCCCACATCACGCTGAACCGCTCGGAGCGCTCGCCGATCGCCGCCATGGTCACCGACCTGCTGGACGACATCATCCTGTGAGGACTGCGACCCTTCGAGACTCCGAGCGCAAGCGCTCGGACCTCAGGGATCGATGGGGGCAGACTCGGGCGGCAATCCGATCCCCGAGGTCGGCCGTAGGCCGCGTCCCGAAGGGTCGGACTACCCAATCGCCACCAGCGATTCTTCGATCGCGGCCAGCCCGCGGCGCAGTTCGTCCCGGGTGATCACCAGCGGCGGCCGGAACCTGACGCTGCGGTCACCGCAGCCGAGCATGATCACGCCCCGTTGCAGCAACTCCGCCAGGAACCTGCTGCGGGTGGCGCCGTCCGGCAGGCTGAAGGCGCAGAGCAGGCCGCGTCCGCGCGGATTGGTGAGCAGTGGCTGCCGGCCGGCCACGGCCTCCAGTTCGCCAAGCAGCCAGCCCCCGACGCTGGCTGCGTGGTCGATCAGGCCGTCGGCCTCGATGGCGGTCAGGATGTGCTTGGCGCGCACCATGTCGGTCAGCCCGCCGCCCCAGGTGGAGTTCAGCCGGCCGCTGACCGCGAAGACGTTGTCCGGCACCTCGTCCAGCTTGCCGCCGGCCATGATCCCGCAGACCTGGGTCTTCTTGCCGAAGGCGACGATGTCGGGTTCCAGGCCCAACTGCTGGTAGGCCCAGGCGGTGCCGGTCATGCCGACGCCGGTCTGCACCTCGTCCACGATGAACAGCGCGTCGTGGGCGTGGGTGATGCGCTGCAGCGCCTGCAGGTACTCCGGCCGGAAGTGGTGGTCGCCGCCCTCGCTCTGGATCGGCTCGACGATGCAGGCGGCGATGTCGGCGCCGTACTCGGTGAAGGCCTTTTCAGCGGCCAGCAGCGACATCGCCTCCAGCTGCTCGACCGGCCGGGGCCGCCCCTGGTCGTCGGTGCCCAGGTAGGGCGCCGGAATCCGCGGCCAGTCGAACTTCGGGAACCGGGCGGTCTTGACCGGATCGGTGTTGGTCAGCGACATGGTGTAGCCGGTCCGGCCGTGGAAGGCGTAGCGCAGGTGCAGCACCTTCGTCCCCAGTTCGGGGGAGAGGCCGCGGGCCTGGTTCAGCCGGCTCTTGTAGTCGAAGGCCGCCTTCAGCGCGTTCTCGATCGCCAGGCCGCCGCCCTCGACGAAGAAGTAGTGCGGCAGCCGGGGGTCGCCCAGCACCCGGCGGAAGGTCTCGACGAACTCGGCCATCGCCACGTTGTAGATGTCGGAGTTGCTCGGCTTGTGCAGCGCGATCCGTCCGATCTCGGCGGCCACCGCGGGTTCGGTGAGCCGCGGATGGTTCATCCCCAGCGCATTGGAGGAGACGAAGCCGAACAGATCCAGGTAGTGCCGGCCGGTGGCCGCGTCGACCAGGTCGCAACCCTGCGAAGCCTCCAGATCCAGGACGATCTGCAGGCCGTCGACCAGCATCGAGCGACGCAGGGTGGAGAGCACCTCTGCGGGAGAGACCTGCGGCGATTCGGTATCCATTCCGGGATTTTAGCCGGAAAAACGCCGGAAACAATGATCTTCCTCAGGTGATGTTCCGGCCTTGAGGGGCCACCAGGAACCGTCCCCGGTGGCCCCGGGACCACCGGGGACGGTTCCTCGTGGCCCCGGTCAGTCGTCGGCCAGTTCCGTCCAGCGTTGCGGTGCCCGTCCGCTGGCGATCAGGGTGGCGCGGTAGCGGTTCCGGGCGCCCAGGTTGCGGCTGACCTCCTGGGCGACCCGTTGCAGGAACAGCGACCGGTAGAGCTGATCCTGCAGGGTCGAGGCGGTGAACGAGATGCCGCTGAACAGGGACAGGATCAGGCAGACCCGGAAGACGTGCTCCTCGATCGGCAACTGGACGCCCAGGACGGTCAGTGGGCGGGCCGGTTCGCCGGTCCAGGTCGCGATCAGCTCGTCGGTCAGCGAGATCGCGCCGAAGAGCGAGAACACGGTGAAGGTCGCCGCCACGAACAGCGCGATCTGGACGAACTGCACCGCCAGCGACACCGCGAACAGGTTGAGCCGCTCGCCGATGGTGAGCTTGGCGTGCTCCTGCGTGGCGTCCGGCGCGATTCCGGCGAACGGTGTGGCCTCGAGCAGCGGCTCGCAGTCGTCGTCGGCCGCATTGATCATGTCCCGGGTGGCCGGCAGCGCGATCAGCACCATCATCAGCACCAGGAAGCCGCTGAGCTGCCACATCTTCGGGGTGGTCATGGTGGCGGCGAGCTGCCACAGCTCGTTGGTGAAGAAGACCAGCAGCACGGTCAGCAGGAGCAGCGGCAGGACGCGGGCGATGGCCGGGATCGCCGCGGCCAGTTCGCGGCCGCCGCGCCGGGCCGCCCAGCCGACCATGCTGCCGATCCCGGAGTAGCCGATCGCCAGCGCCAGCAGGAGCAGCCCGAGCCGGTCCGCGATCCCCAGGTGCAGGCCCAGGCTGGCGTGGGCGACGGACGCGATCACGCTCAGCCCGATCAGCCAGAAGCCGATCACCACGATGCCGACGATCAGCCGGGCCGGCGGGGTCAGCCGGCGCTGCAGCACGCCATACCCGATTCCGGCCGGAACGGCAGCCAGGATGAAGGCGGTCGCGGCCAGCATGGGGGTGACCAGCTTGAGCGGATCCAGGGTGTCCAGATCGAGATCCCCTCCGGCGGAGATCCCGGCGTCGGCGATCACCAGCCCGGTGGCGAAGCAGGCGAAGACCACCAGCCAGGGCACGGTCCGCGGGACGATGCCGCGGAGCCGGCGTCGCGGTGGCACCACCAGCGGCAGGCCGTTGTGTCGCAGCCAGACCTCCATGGCCAGCAGCGGAGAGTCGTCCCGCCGGTTCCGCCTGGTCCGTGCCACGCTCAGCTCCCGGCGATGACCGGCGGCCGGTTCTCGAAGAAGGTGTGCAGCACGACCGTGGTGCGGGTGCTGACGTTGGCCGCCACCCTGATCTCCCGGATCAGCTCCTCCAGGCGTTGGGGGGTGGTCACCCGGACCAGCAGCAGATAGGCGGCGTCGCCGGCGACCGAGTAGCAGGCCTCGATCTCCGGCAGTCCCACCAAACGGTCGGGGACGTCGTCCAGGGCGCTCGGGTTCAGCGGGCTGATCTCGATCGCCGCCGCCAGCGGCACGCCGACCGCCTGATGGTCGACCTGGGCCCGGTAGCCGGTGATGACGCCCCGCTCCTCCAGCCGGCGGACCCGGGTCTGCACCGCCGAGGTGGACAGACCGGTCGCCTCGCTCAGCCGGGCCAGGGTGCTGCGGCCGTCGGCGAGGAGTTCGCGGAGGATCGCGGCATCGACGGAGTCGGTGAGCCGCTCCGGTTTCCGGATCGTCATGGCCGCACTGTACTGCCGTGGCAGGTCCGCCGACATCACGCCCGGTACAGGGTGTAGGCGAACTCCCGCCCTTCGCGGGCCACCGGTATCCGGATGGCCTCGACAACGGTGGACACCCGCCGCAGTGTCAGCTCCAGCAGCGGGCTGGCGGTCTCGCACCAGACCAGCAGGTGGCCGCCCGGGGCGAGCCGGCTCAGGCCGGTGCGGAGAAAGCCCTCGGTGTAGACCTCGGCGTTGTCGGCGTGGATCAGGAAGCTGGGGCCGTTGTCCACGTCCAGCACGATCGCGTCCCAGCTGCCGGTCGCGGTGGTCACGAAGCTGACGATGTCGGCGTGGTGGAGCCGCACCCGCGGGTCGGCGGCGATCCGGCCGAGTTGTGGGGTGACGCCCTGGCGGGCCCACTCCAGCAGTGCTCCGGCGCGCTCCACCACGTCCAGTTCGGCGCCACGCTCCAGCAGCCGGACGGCGGTGTAGCCCAGGCCCAGCCCGCCGACCAGCACCCGGCGGGCGGGGCCGGCGGCATCGGCCAGGGCCAGCTCGCTGCTCACGTCAACGGTGTCCATGGCGAACACGCCGTTGACGATCAACTCGACCGTCCCGGAGCGACGGCGCAGGACGATCTCACCGTCGGGCGTCTGAGCGCGTCCCAGGATTTCGGTTTCCATCCCACCATGGTCGCCCATCGCAGCCGGGGGTGCGTTAGGGTCAACGCCATGACGACCGTCCAGGTAGCCCGGCCGAGTCAGCTCGGTGATGTGTACGACACCATCCTGGTGAGCTCCTTCCAGCCCGACGAGCTGGTCGACAAGGCAGCCTTCATGCATCACACCACCTGGGGTGAGGTGCTGTTGGCCGAGAACGACGAGGGCGTGATCACCGGCGTCGCCGTCGCCGATCACCACCCGGCCACCGGGGTGTCGGTGCTGGAGTACCTGGCGGTGCTGCCCGAGCATCGCGGCGCCGGAGCCGGTTCCGCGCTGATGGAGGCGGCGGTCAGCCGGTGGAGCGAACTGGTCAGCCCGGGTGCGCTGCTGGCCGAGATCGAACGTCCGGACGCGCACGACGCCACCGATCAGTTCGGCGACCCGGGCCGGCGGCTGGCCTTCTACGACCGCCACGGCTTCCGGGCGCTGGCGCTGCCCTACTTCCAGCCGGCGCTGACGGCCGACCAGCAGGCGGTGCCCGACCTGATCCTGGGCGTGCTGGTGTTCGACCCGGGCTGGGTCAGCGCCGACGGCAGCCGGTTCCTGGAGGGCGCCCGGCTCGAGGAGGTGCTGGCCGACCGGATCCCGCAGCCCGACGACCGTCCGGAAGCCTGGGAAGCGCTGATGGCGGCCACCCGCGACCCGGCCGGGATCGAGCTGTTGCCGCTCGGCGAGTACGCCCGGATCCCGCGCAGCGGTCCGGTCGGCTGACCCTGACCCACCCGCTCGGCGGTGGGGGCTCACAAACGTACAATCGCGCGCTCCGGCGCCCGGCCTACCCTGCCGGCATGGATGCCGCGACGAAGACCATGGTCGACAACCTGCCGGCGAAGACCGGCCGATCGCTGACCGACTGGTTCAGCCTGCTCGACCAGGCCGCCCCCGCCACGCACGGCCAGGGCCTGGCGCTGGTGAAGTCCCACGGGGTCTCCCACGGCTACGCCAACCTGATCGTCAGCCTGCACCGCGACCGCGGCACCGAGCAGGTCGATCTGGTCGCTCCCCAGTTCGCCGGACGGAAGGCCGGCCTGCGTCCGCTGTACGACCGGATCATCGAGGTCGCTGGGGGATTCGGCAGTGACGTCGAGGTGGCGCCGCGCAAGACCGCCGTGGCGCTGCGCCGGACGAAGCAGTTCGCCTACCTCGAGGTGCCCAGTGCGAGCCGGTTGCGGGTCGGGCTGAACCTGACCGGGCTCGAGCCGACCGACCGGCTGGTGGCTACGAGCGGTATGTGCAGTCACCGGGTCGACATCGCGGTGCCGGAGGAGATCGACGACGAACTGATCGGCTGGCTACTGGCTGCCTACGAGCGGGCTTGAGGAACCGCTGATCGGACCGCGTCCGGCAGCTCCGCCAGCGGGACGAAGTAGGCCTCGGCCGGACCGAAATCCGCGATCCGGCGTTGGTGCTCGGCCGGCGTCCAGCCGCTGAACCGGCGGAACGCCCGGATCACCTGGGGCTGATCGAAGTAGCCGGAGGCGGCGGCCAGCGCCGCCCAGCTGGGTTGATCCCCGGTCTGGGCCTCAGCGACCAGCCGGTGGAAGCGGAGCAGCAGGGCATAGCTCTTCGGGGTGAGTCCGGTGGCCCGGCGGAAGCGGTCGCTGACGGTCCGCCGGGACCTGCCAAGTTGCCTCGCGAGGTGTTCGATCCCGGTGGCGGGGTCGTTGTCCAGGGCGTCCTGCACCGCGAGCGCGAGCGGGTCGGGTGCGGGCGGTTGCCCACCGGCCAGCAGCCCGGCCAGGGCGTCCAGCGCGGCGGTGGGCGTCAGGCCGGCGAGTCGGCCCGGCCAGTCGGTGGCCTCCGGGAGGAGCTCACCGGCGGGCAGCACCCGTCCGCCGGTCAGCTCTCCGGCCCGGCCGATCCCGCGGGCGGTGGTCAGCGCGTCCAGCCCGACCGGGGTGAACTCGGCGCCGACGTGATGGATCCGGGCGGGAAGTTCGCTGATCAGGTAGTCGGTGCGCAACCGGCCACGAAGGCGTGCTCCACTCCCGTGATCCGGCCGTCGGCGTCCACCAGCCGATAGGGCTCGGACAGGTTGACGATCAGGTGGACGAACGGCTGCGGCAGGATCTTCTCGTAGCGGGCGGGGCGCGGCCCGTCCAGGTACCACAGCCGCGCGATCACCCGATCCAGGCCGGGTCGCGGAGCCTGCTGCTGGAAGATCACCGGGTCACCGTATCGCTGCCGGACGGCGGCCCTTCCGCCGGTCGATCCCCGGCACTAGGCTCACCGCAGTCTGTCGATGTGGAGGATCATGACCGAGCCCAGTGTTGAATTCGTCACCCCCGATCCGGAGTTCGTGCATCGTGACGAACTGCCCGATGCCGAGGCGCTGCGAGCGTCCGCGGCGGCCGACCCGGTGGGGTTCTGGGAATCCGAAGCCAACGAACTGGAGTGGTACCAGCCCTGGGAGAAGGTGCTGGACGACTCCCAGGCGCCGTTCTACAAGTGGTTCGTCGGGGCGAAGACGAACATCGTCCACAACGCGATCGACCGGCACGTCCACGGGCCGTACAAGAACAAGCTGGCGCTGATCTGGGTGGGGGAGAACACCACCGAGCACCAGACCTACTCCTACTTCTCGCTGGACCGCGAGGTCACCCGGATGGCCAACATCATCAAGGCGATGGGCGTCGGCAAGGGCGACAAGGTCACCATCTACCTGCCCCGGATCCCCGAGGTGGTGTTCGCCATGCTGGCCTGCGCCAAGATCGGCGCCGTCCACTCGGTGATCTTCGCCGGCTTCTCCGCCGACGCGCTGTCGGCCCGGATCGACGACTCCGAATCCAAGCTGGTGATCACCGCCGACGGCTCCTGGGTGAACGGCGGCATCTTCAAGCTGAAGGACATCGTCGACGAGGCGATCCGGTTCAGCCCGTCGGTGGAGAACGTGATCGTCGTCCGCCGCACCGGGCACGAGGTGGCCATGGAGCCGCTGCGCGACCACTGGTACCACGAGCTGTGCGCGCTGCCGATCGCCAACGGGCCCTGCCCCACCGAGCCGATGGACGCCGAGGATCCGCTGTACATCCTGTACACCTCCGGCTCGACCGGCGCGCCGAAGGCCATCCTGCATACCCACGGCGGCTACATGGTGGGCACCTACTCGACGCTGAAGTACACCTTCGACCTGCGCGAGGAGGATCGCTGGTGGTGCACCGCCGACCCGGGCTGGGTGACCGGCCACTCCTACCTGGTCTACGGGCCGATGCTGATCGGCGCCACCACCTTCATGTACGAGGGCGGGCCGACCTACCCCAACCCGAACCGCTGGTGGCAGCTGATCGAGTACTACGGGATCACCACCTTCTACACCGCGCCGACCGCGATCCGTTCGCTGATGCGGTTCGGCGAGGCCTGGCCGAACCGGCACGACCTGTCGTCGCTGCGGATCCTGGGCTCGGTCGGGGAGCCGATCAACCCCGAGGCCTGGCACTGGTTCCACCGGGTGATCGGCAAGGAGCGCTGCCCGATCATGGACACCTGGTGGCAGACCGAGACCGGCATGTTCCAGATCTGCCAGACCCCCGGCGAACCGCAGAAGCCGGGTTCCGGCGGGAAGCCGTTCTTCGGCCAGGAGGCGGAGATCCTGGACGAGGAAGGCAACCCGGTGCCCGACGGCGAGGAGGGCTTCCTGGTGCTGAAGAACCCGTGGCCGGCGATGATGCGGACGCTCTACAAGGATCCGGATCGCTACGTGCAGACCTACTGGTCGAAGTACCCGGGTCGCTACCTGGCCGGCGACTCGGCCAAGCGGGACGCCGACGGCTACTTCTGGGTGATCGGACGGACCGACGACGTGATCAAGGTCTCCGGCCACCGGCTCGGCACCGCCGAGGTGGAGTCGGCCCTGGTGTCGCACCCGGCGGTGGCCGAGGCCGCCGCGATCGGCCTGCCGCACGAGGTGAAGGGCAATGCCATCCACGCCTTCGTGGTGCTCCGGGTGGGTTTCGAGGGCTCCCAGCAGCTGGCCGAGGACCTGCGCAAGCACGTCTCCGTCCACCTCTCGCCGATCGCCAAGCCGGATTCGATCGACTTCACCGAGAAGCTGCCCAAGACCCGCTCGGGCAAGATCATGCGCCGGGTGCTGCGGGCCCGGGCGCTTGGCCAGGACGAGGGCGACGTGACTACCTTGGAGGAGTGAGTACCGCTACACACCGTCCGGCCGGTCGCCGATGACGAACCCGCTGGAGGCCGCCGAGCGCCGGCGCCGCGACCTGGCGTCGGCGGCCAGGCGGTTGCGGGTGGCGGTGATGACCGACCCCGGGCGGGCCGGAGAACTCGCCGACACGCTGGTCGAGGTGGTCGGGAACCGGTTGCTGGCCTGGTCGTTCGCCGAGGCCGCTGCGGACGCCCCCGACTCGGTGGTGCTGTCGGCGCGGATCCTGGCCGAGCGCGGGCCGATCGGACCCTACGCCTCCGCCGAGGACGCGGTGCGCTACTTCACCGCGTCGGCCCAGTTGGCGGCGGTGCAGGCCGGATTAGGCCAGTTCGAGGCGGCCGGACGGACGCTGGACGCGCTGGACGGCTGGCGGAGCCAGCTGGGCCGGCTGCCGCTGGTGGAGAACCTGACGCCGGCGGCGGTCGCCTGGGTGCTGGTCACCCGGGCCCGGGCATCGGCGGGCGCGGAAGCCCACGCCCACGCCGAGGCGGCGCTGCTGCGGCTCTACGCCACCGGCCTGGAGCGGGATCCGGGTCTCGGCTCTCTGGTGATCACCTGTCACCTGGCCGTCGCCGGTGCCCACTGGTCGCAGGGACGGGACGAGGCGGCGCTGGCCCACCACCGGCTGGCGCTGAGCCGCTACCGGACGTTGATCGCCGGCCTGACAGGGACGCAGCGGCCCGCGGTCGCCCAGGCCGCGCTGGCACCCCTGCCCGAGGTGTTCGGCGGATTCGCGCTCCGTCTCGAGGCCGGTGGCGACCGGACCACCGCCATCGCGGTTCGACGGGAGTGGCTGACGCTCGCCGAGCGGTTCGGCGAGGCGGACGGTCCCGCTGCCGAGGCGGCCAGGCTTGCCCTGGCCGAGGCGCTGTCCCGGGCCGGGCGGAAGGGGGAGGCCGAGGCGCTGGTGTCTGGGATCGACCCGGAGCCGGGGCTTCGAGACTCGCGCTCCGCGCGACCTCAGCCATCGGACGACCCGATCCCGCGCCCAACCATCCCTGAGGCCGGCCGCAGGCCTTTGCGTCCAGGCTTCCTCCTCGGCGGGAGTCAGCAAGCTCACCCTGCGCACTCGTCGTCGCCTTCCGATGGGTCGCCCCTGCCTACGGAGCAGGCGCTCGGGACCGACCGGCTGTCCGTGACCGCTTCCCTCCGGTTGCGGCAGGACGAGCGGACGGCGATCGCCGAAGGTCCGGCTGCGCGATCAGCCGCCGAGGCCGAGGAAGGCCGGTTGCGGGCCGGAGCCGAGAAGGCCGCGGCCGTCCGTGCCGCCGAACGTGCCGCAGCCGAGCGTCAGGCCGCCGCCGAGGCGGCCGCGGCCGAACGGGAGGCCACCGAACAGGCCCGGTTGGCAGCGCTGGCCGAAGCCGAGCGTCGGGAGGCGCTGGCCGCCGCCGAACGAGCCGCCGCCGAAGAACGGCGCCGCGAGCGCGCCGCGGCCCACCGTGCTGCTCGGACGGTGGATCCGGAGGAGATCCGGGCAGCCCTCGCCGCGCTACCGGACGCCCGCCAGGCCGTGGCGGAGGCCGAGTCCGAACCAGCCGAACGCGCCGCGCGGGAGCGGCTGGCGGCGTTGCTGCGTCCGGTCGCGGTCGCCGAACCCGACCGCCACCGCGACGAACTGCTCGCGACTCTGGAGGCACTGGTCGGCCTGCGCTGGCGTCTGGGCGATCCCGACGGCTCCCGCGAGATCGCCCGCGAACTCAAGTCCTGGTAGCCGGCAAGGGACCGGGAACCGTCCCCGACGCCCGGGAACCGTCCCACCACGGACACGGCGACAGGTCTAGCGCCGTCCCAGCGGGGAGAGCAGCACCACCAACGCCAGGATCGGCAGGGCCAGCAGCGCCAGTCCGTTGAAGCCCGCCCAGCTCAGTGCGCCACCGGCCCCGACGGCACCGAGCGCGCCGGCCAGGCTCATCCAGAAGTCGTTGCGCCCCTGCCGCCTGGTACGCAGCGTTTCGGCGGAGGACTCGGTCAGCAGTGCCGCACCAGCCACCGTGGCCGCGCTCCATCCCAGGCCGAGCAGTACCAGGGCGATGGTGACCGCCGTGGTGTTGTGCTGGCCGAACGCGATCACCGCCACGCAGCCGGCCAGGATGGCATAGCCGAGCAGCACCGTGGGGACCCGTCCCCACCGGTCGGCCAGGATGCCGAAGACCGGCGACAGCGAGTACATCCCGGCGATGTGCAGGCTGATCGTCAATCCGACCACGGTCAGGGTGGCGCCGTGGTGCACCAGGTGGATCGGGGTCATCGCCATGATCGAGACCATCACCATGTGGGCGCCGACGATCGCCGCGGTGGCGAAGGCTGCCGCCCGCGGGCGGTCGAGGTGGGTGATCTCCGCGCTCCGGGGGCCACGGGCGGCGATCACCTGATGGGCGATCAGCAGCGGGTCGGGACGCAGCGCCGCCAGCAGCAGGGTGACGCCCAGCAGTTGGGCGACGATGGTGAACAGGTAGGGACCGGTGTACTCCGGCATGCCGAGCGCGGCGCCCAGGGTCTCGCCGGGCCCGACCAGGTTCGGGCCGAGCACCGCGCCGATCGTGGTCGCCCACACCACCAGCGACAGGTCGCGCGCCCGGGAGGCATCGGTGGCCAGATCCGCGGCGGCGAACCTGGATTGCAGGTTGGCGGCCTGCCCGGCGCCGATCAGGACGAAGCCGGCCAGTAGTAGCGGAAACAGTGCGAGGGTGACCGCGGCCAGGACCAGCCCGACCCCGACCAGGGCGATCAGCAGGCCGGTGGCCAGGGCCGGGCGCCGGCCGCGCCGGCGGGCCAGGGCTGACAGCGGCACCGCCGTGAGCGCCGTCCCGAGAGTGATGGAAGCGGTCGCCAGACCGGAGAGGGCATCGTTCCCGGAGAGCTTCGCGGCCAGGATCGCGCCCAGCGAGACCGTCGCGCCGAAGCTGATCCCGCCCAGGATCTGCCCGGCCGAGAGCACGACAATGGTGCGGCGCTGCAGACCGGCCAGGCGACCGGCGTCCAGCGCGGGTTCCGGCGGCCGGTCGGCCAGGGTGGTGCGGTCGGTCACCCGGACACCCTAGTCCGAGGAGCGATCGAGGGATCCGGTTCTGGACAGCCGCAGGCCGGCCGTGGAGGTGGCCGGCTACTCCTTGGGGCGGGCGGCCTCGATGGTGGTCTTCGCGCCCTCCAGCCATTGGGCGCAGATCGTGGCGAGCTTCTCGCCCTGTTCCCACAGCGCCATGGACTCGCTCAGCGGGACATCGCCGGATTCCAGTCGCCGGACGATCTCCACCAGCTGGTCGCGCGCCTGCTCGTAGCTCGGGGTCTCCTTGGTCATCCGGCCTCCTGGATCTCGGTGACGTCGACGCCGATCCGGCCGTCGACGAACTGGACGGTGAGCGCCTCGCCGGGCGCGGTCTGGGTGGTCGAGGTGATGGTCTGCTGGCCACGGGAGACGATGGCATACCCCCGCTGCAGGGTGGCCTGCGGTGACATCGCCCGGATCCGGCTGATCAGGTGCTCGATCTGGCGGGCCTCGTCACGGACGGCGGCGGTCACCGCCCGGTGCAGTCGTCCGCGCAGCAGGGCGAGCCGCTCGTCGTGGGAGGTCAGCGAGGCGGCGGGGTCGCGCAGCACGGGACGCGAGCGCAGCTCGGCCAGCCGTCGCTGCTCGTGTGAGATCCGGTTCAGCAGCGCCTGCCGTGCCCGGGCCCTGGCCTGGGTGACGTTGGCCAGTTCGGTGGCGACGTCCGGCACCACCCGCTTGGCGGCGTCGGTGGGGGTCGAGGCGCGCAGGTCGGCGACCAGGTCGAGGATCGGGTTGTCGGTCTCGTGGCCGATCGCGCTGACCACCGGGGTGCGCATCGCGAACACCGCGCGTACCAGGGCCTCGTCGCTGAACGGCAGCAGGTCCTCCAGCGAGCCGCCGCCGCGGGCCACGATGACCACGTCGACCTCGGGGTGCTGTTCCAGCAGGCGCAGGGCGTCCAGGAGTTGTTCGACCGCCGCCGGGCCCTGCATGGCGGCGTGGCGCACCTCGAACTGTGCCGCCGGCCAACGCCGGGCCACGTTCTCCAGCACGTCGCGCTCCGCGGCGCTACCCGCACCGGTGACCAGCCCGATCCGCTTCGGCAGGAAGGGCAGCCGGCGCTTGCGCTCGGCCGCGAACAGGCCTTCGGCCTGCAGCATCCGCTTGCGCTGCTCGATCGCGGCCAGCAGTCGTCCCTCGCCGGACGGACGCAGCTCGCGGCACTCGAAGGTGAGCTGGCCCGACCCCAGCCAGACCGTAGGTCTCACCCAGGCGGCGACCACCGTCCCCTCGGCGAGTGGGCCGGCCTGATCGAGCACCGTCGCCGAGGTGGAGAGCCGCACCGAGACCTCCGCGAGGGTGTCCCGCAGGGTGAGGAACTGGGTGGCCCCCGCGCGGCGCTTGATCTCGATCAGCTGGCCCTCCACCCACACCGGACGGAGCTTCTCCACCCAGTCCTTGGTGGCGCCCAGGATCACCCGCAGTGGCTGCGGGGATTCCGGTGAACTCTGCAGGGCCATGGGGTTCAGCCTAGAGTGCCAGCCTGACAGGGTCCGGCCCGGTCGTCCCGCCGACCCTGGTGATCCAGCCGGCGCTGGGCTGGGGAACCGTCCCCCTGGCCCGCGGGCAGCGACCATCGGAGGTCAGAACTAAGCTGTGGGGTATGGATTCCTCTGGCAAGCGGGTCGTGGTGGCCGCGCCGCGCGGCTACTGCGCCGGCGTCGACCGGGCCGTGGTCACCGTCGAGAAGGCGCTCGACCTGTACGGGCCGCCGGTCTACGTCCGCAAGCAGATCGTCCACAACAAGCACGTGGTGGAGACCCTGGAATCCCGCGGCGCGATCTTCGTCGAGGAGCTGGACGAGGTCCCGACCGGGGCCACGGTGGTGTTCTCCGCCCACGGGGTCTCGCCGGCGGTGCACGCCGAAGCCGCGGAGCGCGGGCTGAAGACCATCGACGCCACCTGTCCGCTGGTGACCAAGGTGCACAACGAGGCCCGCCGGTTCGCCGGGCAGGGCATCCCCATCCTGCTGATCGGTCACGCCGGCCACGAAGAGGTCGAGGGCACCACCGGCGAAGCGCCCGAGCACATCACCCTGGTGCAGCACCCCGACGACGTCGACGGCGTCCAGCTCGGCAGCGACGAGCGGGTGGCCTGGCTCAGCCAGACCACGCTCAGCGTGGACGAGACCTGGGAGACCGTCACCCGGCTGCGGGAGAAGTTCCCCAACCTGGTCGATCCGCCCAGCGACGACATCTGCTACGCCACCCAGAACCGGCAGTCCGCGGTCAAGCAGATCGCCGCCACCGCCGACCTGGTGATCGTGGTGGGCTCCCGCAACTCGTCCAACTCGGTCCGCCTGGTGGAGGTGGCGCTGGAGGCCGGCGCCAGGGCCGCCTACCGGGTGGACAACGCCTCGGAGGTCGATCCGGCCTGGCTGCAGGGGGTTTCCAGCGTGGGGGTCACCTCCGGAGCGTCGGTTCCCGACGAACTGGTTCAGGGTGTGCTCACGCTGCTCGAGGACCACGGCTTCCCGGCGGCGGTGGAGGAGCGGCTGACCGAGGAGAACCTGGTCTTCGCGCTGCCGCCCGAACTGCGCAAGGACCTGCGGCGAGCCGCCACCGGCGACTGAAGCCCGCACTCGATCGGCCGCCGGCTCCCTGAAGCCACCTCCGATGGGGCCGGACGATGAAACGCTCACCCTCCGTCCGGACGCGGCAGGCGCAGTTCGACGCTCTGCCAGACCTCGTCCCCTACCGCGGTGGTCAGGAGCTGGCCCGACGACCGGAAGCCCAGCTTCTCGTAGAGCGCGCCGGCCGGCCGGTTGTGGACGAACACCCGCAGGGTGGCCAGCTCCACGCCGGGGTCGGCCCAGGCCCGCTCGAGCAGGGCCTCCATCAACCGCCGTCCCCAGCCCTCGCCCCGGCGACCGGGATCGACCAGCACCCGCCCGATGTGGGCGACCCGCCCGTCCTCGCGCGGCCGTAGCGAACCGGTGGCGACCGGTCGCCCCGCCGGGTCGGTGAGGACGTACACCGACAATCGCCGCTCCGGAGCACCCAGCAGCAGCTGAGGAGACACCGGCCAGGAGAACTCCGGCCCGGCGAAGAGGACAGCCTCCGGGCCCGAGCGGATCCAGGTCGCGATGGTGCGGGCCTGAGCCGGGGTGATCGGCTGGAGCCCGTCCATCAGCTGCCGGAGACCAGGTAGCGGTAGGAGGGGCTGCCCGGCTCGATCACCTCGACCCGCATCGGGCTGGCGTCCATTCGCGCCAGCAACTGGGGACGGGAGGCGGGATCGCCCAGCTCGATGCCGACCAGCGCCGGGCCGGTCTCGCGGTTGGAGCGCTTGACGTACTCGAACAGCGTGATGTCGTCGTCCGGGCCGAACACCTCGTCCAGGAAGCGGCGCAGCGCGCCGGGCTCCTGGGGGAAGTTCACCAGGAAGTAGTGCTTGCGGCCTTCGTGGACCAGCGCCCGCTCGACGATCTCGGCATAGCGGGAGACGTCGTTGTTGCCGCCGGAGACCACGGCCACCACGGTCTGGCCGGGTTCGGGCCGGTAGAGGCCGAGGCTGGCGGTGGCCAGCGCGCCGGCGGGCTCGGCGATCACACCCTCGGTCTGGTAGAGCGTCAGCATCTCCGAGCAGATCCGGCCCTCGGGGACGGTGTACATCGCCGGACGGTGACGCGCGGCGATGGCGTAGGTGAGATCGCCCGCCCGGCGGACGGCGGCACCGTCGACGAAGGTGTCGAGCTGCGGCAGGTCCCGCGGCCCGCCGGCGTCCAGCGCCGCGGCGATGGTGGCCGCGCCGGCCGGCTCGACGCCGACCACCCTGGTCCCGGGGTGGCGCTCGGCCAGCCAGGTGAGGCAGCCGGCGAGCATCCCGCCGCCGCCGACCGGCAGCACCAGGACGTCCGGCGCCCGGCCGAACTGCTGGACGATCTCGCGCGCCAGGGTGCCCTGGCCCGCGATGGTGCGCGGATCGTCGAAGGCGGGGACGATGACCGCTCCGGTCTGCTGACTGTGGACGGTGGCCGCCGCGGCCGCCTCGTCATAGGTATCGCCGGTCACCACCAGTTCGATCCAGCCCTCGCCCAGGGCGGTCATTCGCTCGCGCTTCTGCCGGGGGGTGGTGGAGGGGATGAAGATCTTGCCGTTGATGCCCAGCCTGGCGCAGGCGAAGGCCACGCCCTGGCCATGGTTGCCGGCGCTCGCCGCGACCACTCCCGCCGCGCGCTGGCCGGGGTCGAGTTGAGCGATCAGGTTGTAGGCGCCGCGGAGCTTGTACGAGCGCACCGGCTGCAGGTCCTCCCGCTTCAGCCAGACCGAGGCACCGGTCAGCCGGCTGAGGCGCTCGTTGAGCTGGAGCGGGGTCTCGACCACCACTGCGGTCACCCGCTCGGCCGCCTGATCGATCGCCTGGGCTGTCACCAGGTGGGCATCTGCAGTCACAGCTGCATTCTGCACCCACCGGCGCCGGCGCCCAACGACCGCCGTGGGTTGGGCGGGCCGGGCTGCCGGCGCCTCATGGAGGCCGCGGCATGGCGGCTGCGGTTCCGCCCTCGAAGCTCCGGCCGGCGGGTCAGGCCGTCTCGGCGTTGTCCAGCGGTATCGCCGGCGAGGCTGCCCCGGTGAGTTCGGTCAGCGTGGGCTCGCGGCCGGGAAGCAGATCCAGCTCGCCGCGCGCCCGTCCGATGATCGCCGGCACGTCGACCGCGTCTTCCACCAGTTCGGGGGCGGTCAGCGGACGCACCATGGCCTCGCTCGCCTTCACCGGGCTGAGCTCCTTGTCGGTGACCTGCAGGTCGCGCAGCTTGCGCGCGGTCGGGAACACCCGGCCCTCGATCGAGCCGACCGCCTCGTTGTAGGCCTTGACCGCCGACCCCAGCGAACGTCCGACGCCGTCGAACTTCTTCCCCAGCGTGCCGAGCCTGTCGTACAGCTCGTGGGCGAGCTCGAACACCTGCCTGGCCGAGTCGGAGAGCGCGGACTGCCGCCAGGAGTACGCCACCGTCCGCAGCATGGCGATCAGCGTGGTCGGCGTGGCCAGCACGATCGACCGCTGGTGGGCGTACTCGTGCAGGTTGGGCAGGATGCTGTACGCCTCGGCGGCCAGCGCCTCGCTGGGCAGGAACAGCACGACGAACTCCGGCGTGTTGCCCTCGGCCTTGAAGTAGTCCTTGGCCGAGAGCAGGTCGATGTGGGTCTTCACGTTCTTGGCGAAGAGCTGCAGGTAGTGCTCGCGGCGCGCGTCCTCGGTGGCCTCGTGCGCATCGAGGAAGGCGCTCAGCGGCACCTTGGAATCGACGTAGACGAACCTGCCCTCGGCCAGCATCACCTTCAGATCCGGACGGATGGTCGCGCCCGCCGAGGTCTGGGCGGTCTGCTGTTCGATGAAGTCGCAGTGGTCGAGCATCCCGGCCAGCTCCACCACCCGGCGCAACTGCAGCTCACCCCAGGTGCCGCGCACCTGCGGCTTGCGGAGCGCGGTGACCAGGGAGCTGGTCTCGCGGCGCAGCTGCTCGCCGGTGAGCTGGACGGCCTGCACCTGCTGCTGCAGCGTCGACGAGAGCTCGATCCGGCCCTGTTCCACCTCGGTCAGCCGGCTGTTGAACCGCTCCAGGCTCTCCTTCACCGGCGACAGCAGCGCGTCGGTCGCCTTCTGCCGCTGGTCGGCGGTCTCCTCGGCCCGGCGGGTCTGCTGTTCCAGGATCTCGGCCGAGAGCGCCTTGAACTGGGCGGTCAGCTGCTCGCGATCCCGGGCGATCTCCGCCGCCCGCTGGACGGCCGCATCCCGCTGCGCCGCCGCGGCGCTGGTGGCGGCCCTGGCATCGGCCAACTGCGCCTCGGCAGCGGCCCGCTCCGCTCTGGCCTCGGCAGCGTCCTGGCGGGCCTGCGCGATGTCGGTGGCGCCCCGGGAGAGGTCGGCCCTGGCCTGGGCGGCCTCGGCCCTGGCGGCGGAGAGCTCAGCCCGGGCCTGGGCGGCGTCGGCCGTGGCCGAGGCCGAGGCCGTCGAATCGTCCGCCTGCTGCCGCGTCCGCAACACCAGCCAGGCCGCGACGGCGCCCACCGCCAGACCCAGCACGAGGCCGGTGATCAACAACCCGATCTGCTCCATGTGCCCATCGTTGCGCGGCCCTCCGACAGTTCTGTGAAGCGACTCTCCAGCCGGGCGGTTTTGGGGGTCGACCGACGGCCTCCGCGGTCACGCCACCCGGCGCAGCAGCTCCAGCAGGGCCAGGGCGTAGGCGTCCGACGGCTCCGGGTGCCGGAAGGTCAGTATCCGGGTCGCGTCGTCCAGCCGAAGCGCGATCTCGACCTCGTAGGTCTCCGGCAGCCGCCGCAGCGCCCGGAAGGTGCCGCGCGGCAGTTCGCGCAGTTGCTCCTCGGAGGGCAGCCACAACGTGTCCTCCTGGGCGACCGAGTCCAGCGCCCACTCGGTGGTGCCGTTGAACGCCAGGATGCTCCCGGTCGGATAGCTGCGGGCCTCGATGGTCATCTCGCTGACGGTGAAGATCTCGGCCTCGAACTCCGGCTCGTCGAGTTGGAAGCGGTCGCCGGCGCGCGGGTGCCAGATCAGGCCGGCGTCCCGCAGTGCGGCGGCCAGTTCGGTCGAGATCATCCCCCTATCCTGCCCCGCGGCTCCGCGGGCTGGCTCACCGGCCACGCGAATCGCCGGTTGCGGCAGACTGTCGCCATGGCCTCCTCCGAGCACATCGCCGACCTCGCCGGCTTCGTCACCGCGTCCCCGTCCTCGTACCACGCCGCTGCCGAGGTGGCGCGGCGGCTGGCCGGGGCCGGGTACGCCGAACAGCGCGAAGCCGACGCCTGGGACGCCTCGCCCGGTGGTCACTACCTGCTGCGGGACGGCGCGGTCATCGCCTGGTTCCTCCCGGCGGACCTCGACGGGCCGGCCGGCTTCCGGATCGTCGGGGCGCACACCGACTCGCCCGGCTTCAAGCTGAAGCCCGACCCCTCGGCCTACGCGTTCGGCTGGTCGCAGGCCGCGATGGAGGTCTACGGCGGCCCGTTGCCCAACTCGTGGCTGGACCGCGAGTTCGGTCTCGCCGGCCGGGTGATCGACCGGGACGGCACCGTCCATCTGGTGAAGACCCCCGCCTGGCTGCGGATCCCGCAGGTGGCGCCGCACCTGGATCGCAGCGTGAACGAGAAGCTCAGCCTCGATCGGCAGGTGCATCTCAAGCCGGTGGCCGGGCTGGGATCGGTGGACATCCTCGCCGCGGTGGCCGGGTCGCTGGGCCTGCACCGCGATGCCATCGACGGCCACGACCTGTTCGGCTACGTCACCCAGGCGCCCGAGGTGATCGGCGTGGCCGGGGAGTTCCTGGCCTCCGCCCGGCTCGACAACCTCTCCAGCGTGCACGCCGGCCTGGCCGCGCTGCTGGCCGCCGAGCCGGCCGGCCGGGTCGCCGTCCTGGCCTGCTTCGACCACGAGGAGATCGGCTCCGAATCCCGCTCCGGCGCCGCCGGGCCGCTGCTGGAATCCGTCCTGACCCGGATCGGCCACTCCCTCGGCTGGAGCGTGGACGAGCAGCAGCGCGCCCTCGCCGCCTCGTTCGTGATCTCCGCCGACGCCGGCCACGGCATCCACCCCAACTACCCGCAACTGCACGACCCCGACCACCGTCCGCTGCTGAACTCCGGCCCCCTGCTGAAGGTGAACGCCAACCAGCGCTACACCACCGAGGGACCCTCGTCCGCGCTGTGGCTGCGGGTCTGCCGGGCTGCCGGCGTCCCCACCCAGCCGTTCGTCTCCAACAACGCCGTCCCGTGCGGCTCGACCATCGGCCCGATCACCGCCGCTCGGCTGGGGATCACGTCGGTGGACGTGGGCATCCCGTTGCTGAGCATGCACTCCGCGCGCGAGCTGTGCGGGGTCGCCGATCCCGGGTACCTGGCGACCGCGCTGACGGCGTTCTACAGCGGCGCCGAGCGCTAGGGACGCCGCGTCGTCGGATCCAGGACCGTGGCTCCGAGCGGGAGCGGCGCGAACAGGTGGGGGTAGCCGTCCTCGACCACGATCGGCAGGTCGGCCTCCGGCTCCAGTCGGAGCAGCACCAGGTCGGCATCGCTCAGGTCGGCGTAGAACCGCTGCCGGGTGCCGGACAGCTGGTGCTCGAATGAACAGTGGACGAAGCCCTCGGCCAGGTAGTCCAGACCGCGGCCTGACCAGGGGTAATGCCCTTCCGCCGCGGCGGACTCCCAGGTCGAGCGGTGCGCCCAGTGGTAGACCGGTTCGCCGACCGGCGTCCGCTCGCCCAGCAGGCCCAGGGCCACCAGCTCGTCGCGCAACCGTTCGGCGGTGGTGAAGTGCAGACCGGTCATCCCCAGGTCGCTCGCCGCGGCGGCGTTGGCGGGGGTGTCGTCGATGAACACCGCCTGCTCCACGCCCACCCCCAGCCGTTCGCAGGCGAGCCGGTAGATCGCCGGATCGGGCTTGACGATGCCCTCCACCCCCGAGATCACGGTCTCCCGGAAGCGGCGGAGGATCCCGAACTTCGCCTGGGCGACGGCGAAGGGTTCGGCGGCCCAGTTGGTGAGCGCCCCGATGGTGACACCGGCCTGCTGCAGCTCGGCGATGATCGCCGAGCTGCCGGGCACCATCGCGTCGATGGTGAGCGGGAAGTGTCGGCGATAGGCGCGGATGCCGAGTTCGTCGGCGGGGAACCGGCGGACCAGCTCGTCCTCGGACCCGTCGATGCTGTACAGCCGGTCGTTGGCGCGGTTCCACTCGGCGAAGCCGATCCGTTCCATGAAGGCGGGCACCTGCTCGGCCGGCATCACCTGCTCGAAGGCCCGCTGTGGCATCCAGGGGATGACCACCCCGCCGATGTCGAAGATCACTGCGTCCACCGCTCAAGCATGTCGGAACGCGGCCGGGCGTCGCCAACCGACGCCGGTTCGTCGCCGTCCGGCACTCTCGGTAGGCTTGCCCGACGTGGCTCTCACCATTGGAATCGTCGGCCTGCCCAACGCGGGCAAGTCCACCCTGTTCAACGCCCTGACCCGCAACAACGTGCTCGCGGCGAACTACCCGTTCGCCACCATCGAGCCGAATGTCGGCGTGGTCGGCGTCCCCGACCCGCGGCTGCCGGTGCTGGCCGAACTGTTCAACTCCGAGCGGATCATCCCGGCGACGGTCAGCTTCGTCGACATCGCCGGCATCGTGAAGGGTGCCTCGGCGGGGGAGGGAATGGGCAACGCCTTCCTGGCCAACATCCGGGAGGCGGACGCGATCTGCCAGGTCACCCGGGTGTTCCGCGACCCCGACGTCACCCACGTCGACGGCGACGTCAACCCCGGCAACGACATCGAGACGATCCGCACCGAGCTGATCCTGGCCGACCTGCAGACCGTCGAGAAGGCGCTGCCCCGGCTGGAGAAGGAGGCCCGGCTGCGCAAGGAGCGCCAGCCGGTCCTGGCCGCCGTCCAGGAGGCCCAGCAGGTGCTGAACTCCGGTCGGGGCGTCCACGCCGCCGGGCTCGACCTGGAGCCCCTGAAGGAACTCTTCCTGCTCACCGCCAAGCCGTACCTATACGTCTTCAACTGCGACTCCGACGAGTTGACGGACGAGGCGCTGATCGGCCAGATGCGCGAGCTGGTCGCCCCCGCCGAGGCGATCTTCCTGGACGCCAAGATCGAATCCGAGCTGATCGAGATGGAGCCGGACGAGGCCCGCGAGTTCCTGGTCGAGATGGGGATCTCCGAGCCGGGCCTGGATGTGCTGGCGAGGGTCGGCTACGACACCCTCGGCCTGCAGAGCTACCTGACCGCCGGCCCCAAGGAGGCCCGTGGCTGGACGATCCACCAGGGCTGGACTGCCCCGCAGGCGGCCGGGGTGATCCACACCGACTTCCAGAAGGGCTTCATCAAGGCCGAGATCGTCAGCTACGAGGATCTGATCGCGGCGGGTTCGATGGCAGCCGCCCGCGCCGCCGGCAAGGTCCGGATGGAGGGCAAGGACTACGTCATGCAGGACGGCGACGTGGTCGAGTTCAGGTTCAACGTGTAGCCGTGCAAGCGGTGGCCGACGTCGATGCTGCGTGCCCAGCGCTATGATGTAGGTACGTACCGACATGGACGAAGGTGGCAGATGTCCAGCGTGGTGTCCTCCCGCGAGTTCAATCGCGACGTCAGCGCAGCCAAGCGCGCGGCTGACGCCGGCCCGGTGGTGATCACCGATCGCGGAGAGCCGGCGTACGTCCTGCTCTCCATTGCGGAGTACCGTCGGATGAAGGATCAGCGCAGCATCGTCGACATCCTGCGCATGGACGCCGACATCGACCTCCAGCCCGAGCGGATCCAGGACCTTTCGCGGGTGGCCGAGCTGTGAGGTATCTGCTCGACACCAACGTCCTCAGCGAGCTGCGCAAGCGCCCGGAGGTCGCGGATGCGCGGGTGGTTGCCTGGGCTGCGGCGCAGGACGTGGAGGATCTGCACCTGAGCGCCATCTCGGTGATGGAGATCGAGCTGGGTGTCGCTCGACTGGAGCGCCGCGACGCGAGGCAGGGTGCGGAGTTGCGCCGGTGGTTCGAGAACGCGGTGATCGGGGATCTGGCCGGTCAGATCCTGCCGGTCAGCCTCGCGGTGGCGCGACGGGCGGCGCTCCTGCAGGTGCCCGATCCCAGACCGCTCCACGACGCCTACATTGCCGCCACCGGGTTGGTTCACGGGCTCACCGTGGCCACCAGGAACACTGCTGACTTCGACTCGACCGGCGTCCCGCTGGTCAACCCCTGGGAGACCGGTGGCGCGGGCGGTGACGGGCGGACCGGCCGGTAGTTCCTCGGTCGCGCCAGCCCGGCCAGCGGAGCGGCATGTGCCCTCGACATGTCTCCTGCGGATCGGAGAGGGGTAGCGTCGTCGCCATGCACTTCACCGAGTACGACACCCGGCTGGCGGCCTACGCGGTCGTCGTCAACGATGCCGACGAGATCCTGCTGACCTGGTACAACGGCGAGGGCTCGGCCACGCCCAGCTGGACGCTGCCCGGCGGCGGGGTGGAGTTCGACGAGTCGATCGCCGACGCGGTGGTGCGCGAGGTCTACGAGGAGACCGGCTTCCAGGTCGAGATCGGTGAGTTCCTCGCCGAGCACCACTTCACCGGGCCGAGGTCCAGCCGGAGTTCCCGACCGTTCCGCTCCCAGCGGTTCCTCTACGCCGCCACCGTGGTCGGCGGGAAGCTGGGCACGACCGAGGTGGGTGGATCCACCGACCTGGCCCGCTGGGCGCCGCTCGCGGACGTTCCCCGCCTGGAGGAGCCGCGGGCGGACATCATCGACCTGGCGGTGTCCCTGGCCGATCGGCGCGGACGTGTCCGTGGAGGTGAGCGGTGAACCCTCCCGAGCCCCTCGTCGTCCGACCGGGAAGTGGCGCTCCGGTGACGGAAGCGGCGGCGCCCGAGCCCGCGGAGCTGCTACGCGCCTACGACGAGCAGCTGCGCACCGAGGCCGAGCTGGCGAACGCCCTGTCGCGAGGCCGGCTCGGGCCACTGTGGCTGGGGACCTTCGCCGGTGGACAGGGATTCGTGACCTACCGCGACCTCGTCGGAGTCGCCCGGGCCGAGCTGGGCGATCTGGTGGCGGCCGCGCTGGGTGTCTTCGAATCGGACGGGTCCATCACCGAGGTGGAGTGGAAGACCCGCGGCCACGATGTCGCGCCGGGGTTGCCCGAGGCGCTGACCGCGCACGGATTCGAGCCGGAGGGGACCGAGTCGATCATGCTCGGCGAGGCCGCGGCGCTGGCCGTCGAGGTGCCGCTGCCCACGGGCGTGGTGGTGCGGCAGATCCACGACGAGCGCGAGATCCGGGCGATGAGCGCCACGCAGGATCGCGCGTTCGGCAACCCGGTCTCGGCGGAGCGCGCCGATGCGCTCGTCCGACGCCACGCCGAGGAGCGGAACCTCGAGTTGTGGGTCGCCGAGGCGGAGGGCGAGATCGTCAGCGCCGGACGGCTGGAGTTGGTCGAGGGGACGCTGTTCGCAGGGCTCTGGGGTGGGGGAACCCTCGAACCCTGGCGGGGAAGGGGCATCTACCGGGCGTTGACCGCCGCCCGGGCACGCTCCGCGCTGGCTCGCGGCAGGACGTTCCTGCACAGCGACTCGACGGAGTTCTCCCGTCCGATCCTGGAACGCTCCGGACTGGTCAAGTCCTCCACCACCACGCCCTACGTCTGGCAGCGCTGAGGCTGGTCCGGGTCGGTGGAGTGTGCAGAAAATGCCAAATAGCCCGCCTGGGCGACGTAGCTGTCGGCGAGGACCGCTGTTTGGCAGAAGGTGGCGGCGCCGGCCCGAGCCCGATCACGGTGGGTCCTGCGCCAACCGGTCGTCGTCCTAGGATGGCGACGACTGAGAGAAGGGTGCCGCGATGACGACCATCGAGAACCGTCCCCACACCGCGCTGCTGGTGGTCGATGTCCAGAACGGCGTCGTCGCCGAGGCCTGGAACCGCGACCAGGTGGTCGGCACCATCGCGGGTCTGGTCGACCGGGCACGACAGGCCGGAGCACCGGTGATCTGGGTACAGGATCACACCGAGGACGACGGCGAGCGCGCGATCGGCAGCGAGGCCTGGCAGGTCGTGCCCGAACTGCGGCCGGACGAGGCCGATCCCCGGATCCGCAAGGTCTACGGCGACTCCTTCGAGCAGACCGATCTCGAACAGGTGCTCGCCCGGCTGGGCGTCGGGCACCTGGTGGTCGCCGGTGCCCAGACCGACGCCTGCATCAGATCCACCCTGCACGGCGCCTTCGTCCGCGGCTACGACACCACGCTGGTCGCCGATGCCCACACCACGGAGGACCTGTCGGACTGGGGAGCCCCGAGCCCGGACCTGGTGGTGTCGCACACCAACCTCTACTGGAAGTTCCACGACGGACCCGGGCGGTCCGCGGCCGTGGTGGCCGCCGACGAGGTCGATTTCGGAGAGTGACCCCGGGAGCGGCGACCCCCTCTGGTCCCGGGGTCATGACCCCGGCGGAACTGGCGTGGCGCGGTGCGCTGGTCGTGCTCGGTCTCGGCCTGCTGGGCAACGGCGGCTGGTTGCTGGCGACGGCGAACCTCAACACCGGCGTGCTGCTGCAACTGATGGTGGCCGTGGTGCTGGTCTGCTTCGCGGTCGTCCGCCGGCTCTCCTCGATCCGGTGGCTCAGCGTCCCAGCACTCCTGGCGGCGGGCGGCTTCGCCCTGGTGGCCGGGCTGCTGGCCGGCGACGGACTGAACGACACCGCGACCGGCGACGAGGACGCGCTGATCGTGCTCGGCGCCGCGGTGCACGGACGCGAGGTGTCGCCGTCCCTGGCCCAGCGGCTGGAGATCGCGATCGACTACCACCGGCGGAACCCGTCCGCGCTGATCGTGGTCACCGGCGGACGCGGCCCGCAGGAGGAGATCGCCGAGGCCGTCGCCTCCCGTGACCACCTGCTCGCCCGTGGCGTCCCGGACGCGGTGATCGTGGTCGAGGATCGCTCCACCTCGACCGAGGAGAACTTCGGCTTCGCCAGGGCACTGCTGGATCAGCGGCTGGGGGAGGGCTACCGGGTCGCCTTCGTCACCAACGAGTACCACGTCTGGCGGGCGTCCCGGCTGGCCGCGGAGGCCGGTCTGGAGGCGCGCCACCTGCACGCGGCGACCCGGTGGTACGTCTGGCCGTCCAGCTACCTGCGGGAGACCGTGGCGGTGCTCTGGTCGCTGGTTCCCTGACCACCTTAACCGGATGTTAAGAACCCCTCCGCCGCCGCTTAAGCGCGTGCTGGTGGAGTCGGGACCATGGCAGTTCACCCGCGTCCCGGCCGGCGGATCGGACGGGCCAGTCTGATGCTGGCGTTCCTCATCGGCATCACCCTGATCTGGTTGCAGGCCCAGGGGTTGTGGGCCTCCGGCTCGATGCCCTCCCAGCTTCCGTCGGCCCAGGGGGAGGTTCTGCTGGTCAACGCCGACCATCCGCTGGCCGACGACTTCGGCGAACCCGAGCTGGTCGAGCTGGTGAACCAGGTTCCGGTCTCCGGTTCGGACGTCAGGGTGGCCGCCGAGGTGGAGAAGCCGCTGCTGAAGCTGTTCGCAGCGGCCGCAAGGCCGGGCTGAAGAACCTCTACGTCTCCAGCGGGTACCGCACCGCAGAGCAGCAGCAGGCGCTGTGGGACGCCTCCGACGACCGCTCCTACGTCCAGCCTCCCGGCCACAGCGAGCACCAGACCGGCCTGGCGGTCGATCTGGCCGATCTGAAGGTGGCGGCGGGGAAGTTCGGCGAGAGCAAGGCCGGACGCTGGCTGGCCAGGCACGCCTGGAAGTACGGCTTCCTCCTGCGGTACCCGGCGGGCAAGGAGGAGATCACCGGCATCTCCTACGAGCCCTGGCACTTCCGCTACGTCGGCAGGAAGGTGGCCCGGGCCTGCCACGAGGACGACCTCACCCTGGAGGAGTACCTGCATGCCGAATGAGTCGCGGAGTCGTCGAACCTTGGCGGGACGGAGCAGGATGTCCTCGGAAGGAGGGCCGAGATGACACAGGGCCACACCATCGCGGTGTGCGACGACGATCCCGACATCGTCGAAGCGCTCCGGATCTACCTCACCGGCGAGGGCTACCGGGTGGTCACCGCGGCCGATGGGCATCAGGCGATCGACCTGGTCCGCAGCACGTCGATCCACCTTCTGCTGCTGGACGTGATGATGCCAGGCCTGGACGGGATCGCCGCCGCGTCCGTCATCCGGCGGGAGTCGAACCTGCCGATCATCTTCCTCAGCGCCAAGGGCGAGGAGGCCGACCGGGTGCTCGGCCTGCACGTCGGTGCCGACGACTACCTGGTCAAGCCGTTCTCGCCGCTGGAGCTGTTCGCCCGGATCCGCTCGGCGCTGCGCCGCTACACCCAGCTGGGCGGCCTGCCGGCGCCGGAGCCGTCCGAACTGGCCTGGCGCACCGGCGGGCTGGAACTCAACGACGACCGCAAGACCGTCACGGTGGACGGGACGCCGGTGAGCCTCACCGCGCTGGAGTTCGGCATCCTGCGGCACCTGATCGCCAGCCCGGACCGGGTTTTCTCCTCGGCGCAGATCTACGAGGCGGTCTGGCGGGAGCCGGCCTTCGATCCGGGACGGACGATCGCCGTCCACGTCCGGCACATCCGGGAGAAGATCGAGGCCGATCCGAAGCATCCGCGCTACCTGCAGGTGGTCTACGGGTTGGGCTACAAGGTGGTGGCCATCCCATGACCGCCCGGCGGGTGGGCAGCGTGGTGACCGTGGGCGGCTTCGCGCTGGCCAGCCTCGGCACGGTGGCCGTGCTCTACAGCAGCGTCTATCCCTTCTCGTACTACGGGCTGAGATTGGGGCTGAGCTTCAGCCAGGGGGCCATCCCCGGGCTGATCGCCCTCATCGCCGGACTGGTGATCGCCACCTGGACGTGCCTGGCGGCCGCCGAACGCCGTTCCACGACCTGGCCGCACCGACTGGACTGGTTCTTCGTCCTCGTCGTGCTGATCGGGGTCTGGACGCTGGTGGTCGGTTTCCTTGAAGCTGGCCGCTCGTTCCTCGGGTGGCACCTGATCGGCATGACGGTGCTGGCCGTCACTGTCAGCTACCTGTGGGCGACCACCCTGGTGCGGCTGCGGGCGGGGACCGTGGGGGAGACGATCTTCTGGCCCCGGGTGTTCGCGGTGCTGCCGCTGCGGCAGTTCTCCGGCTTCTTCATCCTCGCGGTGGTGGTGATCGCCACAGGCATCTTCCTGGTCGGTGCGTACTACCTGCTCGAGACCGCACTGCGCTCCTCCGGGTACAGCAATCTCGGCCTGACCAGCTGGCTGGGCAACGGATTCACCATGATGGCGCTGCCCGCGTTCACCCTGGCGGTGGTGGCGGTGCTGTGCGCCAACATTCTCTCGATCACCGCCGCGCGCGAGCGGGCAGTGGAGGCGCAACTGCGGGAGGAGCGGTACCGGGCCGAGTTGGTCACCAATGTCACCCATGACATCCGGACCCCGCTCACGTCGATCGTCAACTACGTCGACCTGATCGACAAGCTGGAACTGGACGATCCGACGCTGGCCGAGTACACCGGCGTGCTGGGCCGCAAGGCCGAGCGGCTGCGGGTGCTGATCGGCGATCTGCTGGAAGCCTCCCGGGCCAGCGCCGGCACCCTTCCGGTCAGGCTGCAGCCGATCGACCTGACCGAGTTGCTCGCGCAGGTGTCCGGCGACTTCGACGACGCTCTCGCCGCCCGCGGGCTCACCTGGGTCGGCCCACCGCCGGGCCCGGTCTGGGTGCGGGCCGACGGTGAGCACCTGTGGCGGATCCTGGAGAACCTGGTCGGCAACGTGGTGAAGTACGCCAGGCCGGGCAGTTGCGCCCACGCCGAGCTGTTCCGGACGGCGTCCACCGTCACCCTGCGGCTGGCCAACCTGACCACGGAGCCCCTGCTGGTCTCGGGGGAGGAGCTGATCGCCCAGTTCAGCCGTGGCGATGCCTCCCGGCACACCGAGGGCAGTGGGCTGGGGCTGTTCATCGCCGATCGGCTGGCCCAGCTGATGGGCACGTCGCTCCGGGTGGCCGTGGAGGGCACGCACTTCGCTGCCACGCTCGAGTTGCCCGCAGTGGTTCCGGCCGCCGTGAACCGCTCGGTAGTGGCCCCCGCCCGCTGAACAGCTCGCGGGGGTGCGAGAGCATCTCCGGTGACGGCGATCGGCTGGATCGGACATGACAGCTCAAGATCGCTCGCCCAGACCATTGTATTCGTACAACTGTTCGAATATTATGTGGTGATGGGGACGCTGCTCAGCAACGAGACTCTGGCCGAGGTGGCCAGGGGTCTTGCCGTGCTGAGCGACGCTGCCGACGACGTTGAGTTGATTGAACGGATCCGGGTGTTGGAGACGTTGAAGAATGCTGCCGCGGCGGCACAGGCCAGGGCAGCGGTGGTGTTGCGGGAGTTGCGTGAGGACGAGGAGCGCGCGGCCGGCCGTTCTGCCGCGAAGACGGGGGCGTCGGTGGCTGCTGAGGTGGCTTTGGCCCGGCGGGAGTCGCCGTATCGGGGCAGGATTCTGACCGGCCTGGCGTGGGTGCTGGCGCGAGAGTTGCCGCGTACCGCGGCGCTGTTCGCTGCCGGCGAGATCTCGGAGTACCGGGCCATGCTGGTGGCGCGGGAGACCGCATGCCTGTCCCGGTTGGATCGAGGCAGGGTGGATGCGGCGTTGGCGGGCGAGTTGTCGACGCTGTCTGATCGTCAGATCGTCGCTCGGGCCAAGCGGGTTGCCTACGAGCTTGATCCGCACAGTGTGGTGGAGCGGGTGGCCAGGGCGGAGGCGGATCGGCGGGTGACGATTCGGCCCGCGCCGGATTGCATGGCGTTGGTCAGCGCCTTGTTGCCGGTGGCTCAAGGGGTGGCGTTGTATGCGGCGCTGCGTCAGGAGGCGGATCGGGCCCGGGTTGCGGGTGATCCGCGCGGTCGTGGTCAGGTGATGGCCGACACCCTGGTGTGCCGGACGACGGGGCAGCAGGTTGCCGAGGATGTGCCGGTTGAGGTGCAGTTGATGATCTCCGATGAGGCGCTGTTGGGCGGTGGGAATGCGCCGGCCAGGTTGGTGGGTCATGGCCCGATTCCGGCGGTGGTTGCCCGCCGGCTCGTGCAGTGCGCCTCAGAAGCGGGTAGGGCGTCGCTGCGCAGGTTGTACGCTCGCGTTCCGGATGGCCGGTTGGTGGCGATGGAGTCCAGGCAGCGGGTTTTTCCCGAAGGTTTGCGGCAGTTCATCGTGGCGCGGGATGAGGTGTGTCGGACGCCGTGGTGTGGTGCGCCGGTTCGGCATGCCGACCATGTGGTTCCCGTCCGGGCTGGCGGTGAGACCAGTGCGAGCAATGGTCAGGGGTTGTGTGTCCAGTGCAATCAGGTGAAGGAGCATCCGGGTTGGCGGGCCAGGCCTGATCCGGACGCGACGGTGGTGATCACGACTCCCAGCGGCGGCGAGCACACGAGCTTGCCCCCACCGGTGGTTCTGCCTGCACTGGAGTGCCGGCCGGTGGTTGGCATCGTCTACCCCGGCCTTGGAATGGCGCGCGCCGCCTAGGTTCAGTAGGCGAGCAGTCCGCGGCTACGGAAGATGTCCCTGGTGGCTGCCACGAGTTCGGGGGACGGTGGCGGGGTGTCGTTGAGCTGATAGGCCAGGCCGAGTTCTGCCCACGCCGTGATTGGCGCCGGCGCGGCCCCGCCGCGGGCAATGACAGAATCGGGAGGGTGGATTCTCCAGCCGATGGACAAGCGCGGGGTCACTGGCTACGCCGTGACCTGATCGCCTGGCCGGCCGAACTGCCCGCGGAGCTGAATCCGGTCGAACTCGACTGGTTGCTGCACTTCAACGCAGACCGAGCGCAGAACGAGCTTGCTCGTTATGCCGAGGTCAAGGCAGAAGCTGACGAGCGCAGCGAGGAGTACTTCAACGCAGACCGAGGGCAGAGCGAGCTTGCTCGTTTTGCCGAGGTCAAGGCAGAAGCTGACGAGCGCAGCGAGGAACACTGGCTGATCGCCGAGCCGATCGACCCGCGCGCCCCGGCACCGCAGCCGTGGGGGACGGCGGTGCTCCGCCCGCTGGCGGGCGGGCTGCCGGAAGAGGTCGCGGCCACCGTCCCGCAGCTGGCCGGGTATCTGGCGCTGCTGGTCCCGGAGGACGTCCCGGTCACCGAAGCGCTGTGCGGGCAGCTGATGGTCAGCGCCCACCTGCCGTCCGGCCAGCTGGTGCTCTCCGGTTCGCTGCAGCTTCCGGGGGTGCTCGATCAGGTCTACGCGGCGGCCCGCGACGCCGTGCTGGGCGCGCAGTGGCGGGACGGCGTGCCGACCCTGCGGGTCTGGGCGCCGACCGCGCGGCGGGTCCGGCTGCTGCTGTGGGGACCGGACGACGACCTGCACGGCGCGGGCCGGCCGCTGCCGATGAGCCGCCGGGGCGACGGCGTCTGGGAGCTCACCGGGGAACCCGCCTGGGCCGGTCTCCGCTACCGGTACGAGGTGACCGTCCACACCCCGCACCACGGCCGGGTGGTCTCCAACCAGGTCACCGACCCCTACTCGGTGGCGCTCACCGTCAACTCCACCCATTCGGTGCTGGCCGACCTGGCCGATCCCGCGTTGATGCCGCCGGGCTGGGCGACCACCCCCAGCCCGCCGCTGGAGCACCCGGTCGACCAGGTGATCTACGAGTTGCACGTCCGGGACTTCTCGGTCAGCGACCGGACCGTCCCGGAAGCCCTGCGCGGCAGCTTCCTCGCCTTCGGGCAGGATTCGGCCGGCATGGCGCACCTGCGGCGGCTGGCCCGGGCCGGGCTGACCTCCGTCCAGCTGCTCCCCGTTTTCGACAACGCCGCGGTGGAGGAGCACCCCGGCCAGTGGACGCCGCCGCCGGCCGAGCTGCTGAAGGCGCTGCCGCCGGATTCGCCCGAGCAGCAGCGGTACGTCGCCGCCCATGCGGACGGGTACAACTGGGGCTACGAGCCGTGGCACTTCTTCGCTCCCGAGGGCTCGTACGCCGCCAGCCTCGCCGCCGCCGAGGGCCCGGGCCGCACCGTCGAGTTCCGGACGGCGGTCGGCGCGCTGCATGCCGCCGGGCTGCGGGTCGTCCTCGACATGGTGTTCAACCACACCTCCAGCGCCGGGCAGGACAACAAGTCTGTGCTCGACCGGATCGTCCCGGGCTACTACCACCGGCTCTCCGCCGACGGCCGGGTGGAGACCTCCACCTGCTGCCCGAACGTCGCCACCGAACACCTGATGGCCCAGAAGCTGATGGTGGACGCCTGTGTCTCCTGGGCCCGCCACTACCGGGTGGACGGCTACCGCTTCGACCTGATGGGCCACCACAGCCGGGACAACCTGCTGGCGGTGCGGGCGGCGCTGGACGCCCTGACCCCGGAGGCCGACGGGGTGGACGGGCCGTCGATCACCATCTACGGCGAAGGCTGGAACTTCGGCGAGGTGGCATTCAACGCCCGGTTCGTCCAGGCCAGCCAGGGTCAGCTGGGCGGCACCTCGATCGCCACCTTCTCCGACCGGCTGCGGGACGCGGTGCGCGGCGGCGGAGCCTTCGACGACCCGCGGCTGCCCGGCTACGGCACCGGCCTGGCCGCCGGTGCCGATCAGGAGCGGCTGCTGGAGGCGGTCGATCTGGTGCAGTTGGGGCTGGCGGGCACGCTGCGCACGTTCCCGTTCCGCTCCGCGCGGTCCGGGCAGCCCACCCGGGGCGACCAGTTGCCGTACCACGGCTGGGTGGCCGGCTACGCCGACCAGCCGGACGAGGTGATCAGCTACGTCGACGCCCACGACAACGAGACCCTGTTCGACGCGCTCACCCTGAAGCTGCCGCAGGCCACCCCGATGGCCGACCGGGTGCGGCTCAACACCCTCTGCCTGGCCTGCGCCACGCTGGGCCAGTCGCCGGTGATGTGGCATGCCGGCACCGACATCCTGCGATCGAAGAGCCTGGACCGGAACTCCTACGTCTCCGGCGACTGGTTCAACTATCTCGACTTCTCGCTCACCGACAACGGCTTCGGTGCCGGCCTGCCGCCGGAACAGGACAACGGGCCGGTCTGGGCGATCCTCGGCCCGCTGCTGGCCGATCCCGCGCTCAAGCCCGCCCCGTCCGACATCCGGCTGGCGCACGAACTGGCGCTCGACCTGCTGCGGCTGCGGGCCTCGACCCGGCTGTTCCGGCTGCGGGACGCGGCCGCGATCACGCAGGCGGTGAGCTTCCCGGTCTCCGGCACCTGGCAACAAGTCCCGGGAGTGGTCGTGATGCGGATCGCCGACCAGGTGGCCGAATCCCGCTGGCGCAGCCTGGTGACCGTGTTCAACCCCACCCCGCGTCCGGTGGTTCAGGCGATCCCGTTCGACACGACCGGCTTCGTCCTGCACCCGGTGCAGGTCAAGGGCGTGGACGAGGTGGTACGTCAGGCTCGTCCGGGGGAGGCCGAGTTCGCCGTCCCCGCCCTGACGGTCGCGGTCTTCGTCGAACCCGCTACAGCTTCCTGGCCGGAATCGTGAAGGTGTCGCAGCTGCCCACCCCGCTGTCGTAGCCGGTGGCGAACCAGCGCTGCCGCTGCTCGCTGGAACCGTGCGTCCAGCTCTCCGGGTTCACCATGCCGCCCGACTGCTGCTGGATGTGGTCGTCCCCGACCGTGGCGGCGGCGTTCAGCGCATCGGCCAGTTCCTGCTTGGTCGGTGCCTTCAGGTAGGGCACGCCGTTGGCGTCCTTCTGCTCGGTCATGGCGCCCACCCAGGCGCCGGCGAAGCAGTCCGCCTGCAACTCCAGCCGCACCCCGTTGCTGTCCGGGCCGGAGCCGTTGTTCGGGTACTTCGCCATGATGCCGGTGATGTTCTGGACGTGATGCCCGTACTCGTGCGCGACCACGTAGAGCTGGGCAAGGCTCTGCCCGGAGGCGCCGAACTGCTCGCGGAGGATCTGGAAGAAGGTCGGGTCGATGTAGACCCCTTCGTCGCCGGGGCAGTAGAAGGGCCCGACCGCATTGGATGCGGTGCCGCAGGCGGTCGGCGTCGAGCCGTCCACGATGGTCAGGGACGGCTTGCGGTAGTCCTCCAACTGGCTCGCCCAGAACTGGTCCAGGGAGAGCGAGACGGCGGCGATCCGGCAGGCGTCGTCGGTATTGGCGTCCTGCCCGGTCTCGCAGGCCGCCAGCGAGGTCTGCTCGGCCGGCTGCTGGTTGCCGGTGTTGGTGAGCAGGCCGGTCAGGTCGGTGCCGGTGAACATGCTGATCAACAGCACGACGACGGTCGCCAGCCCGACACCGCCGCCGGCGATGGCGGCGGTGCGGCCGCGCCGGCGGGCGGTGTTGCCGCTGACGTCCGCGTTCGGGTTGAAAGTCATGGCCAGAGGCTAGCGCGACCTCCGGAACGCGCCGAGCCCGACAACCGGATCGCGATAGGGTGAAGCGGAACTCTGTGACGGATGTGAAAGGCCGACGATGACCAACCCCCTCAGCTGGAACGAACTCGATCAGCGCGCCGTGGATACCGCCCGGGTGCTGGCGGCGGACGCGGTGGAGAAGGTGGGCAATGGCCACCCGGGTACGGCGATCTCGTTGGCGCCGGTGGCCTATCTGCTGTACCAGAAGGTGATGAACGGCGATCCGTCCGATCCGGGCTGGACCGGGCGCGACCGGTTCGTGCTGTCGGCCGGGCATTCCTCGCTGACCCAGTACACCCAGCTGTTCCTGGCCGGCTACGGGCTGGAGATCGACGACCTCGCCGCGCTGCGGACCGAGGGTTCGCTGACCCCGGGGCACCCCGAGGTGGGTCACACCGCCGGTGTGGAGTGCACCACCGGGCCGTTGGGCGCGGGGGTCGCCAATGCCGTGGGGTTCGCGATGGCCGCCCGGCGGGAGCGGGCGCTGCTGGCGCCGGACGCGGCCCTGGGCAGCTCGGTGTTCGACCACTTCGTCTACTGCATCGCCGGGGACGGCTGCATGCAGGAGGGCGTCTCCGGTGAGGCCTCCTCGCTGGCCGGCGCGCAGAAGCTGGGCAACCTCGTCCTGATCTACGACGACAACCGGATCTCGATCGAGGGGGAGACCCAGATCGCGTTCACCGAGGACGTCGCGGCCCGCTACGCCGCCTACGGCTGGCACGTCCAGCACGTCGACTGGACCAACGGCGGCACCGGCTACGAGGAGAACGTCCAGGCGCTGTACGACGCCATCGAGGCCGCCAGGGCGGTCACCGACAAGCCGTCCTTCATCAAGCTGACCACGGTGATCGGCTGGCCGCTGCCGACCAAGGCCGGCCACCACAGCGTCCACGGCGCCAAGCTGGGCGGCGAGGAGGTCGCCGCGCTGAAGACCGAACTGGGCTTCGACCCGGCGGCGAACTTCGCGGTGGACGCGGCGGTGCTGGAGCACACCCGGTCGAACGCCGCCGCCCGGGCCGCCGAGGCCAAGGCGGCCTGGAACGCCCGCTTCGAGGCCTGGCAGGCCGCCAATCCGGAGGGTGCCGCGCTCTACGAGCGGCTCCGGGCCCGCCGGCTCCCTGACGGACTCGAGGCCGCGCTGCCGGTCTTCCCGGCCGGCAAGAAGGCCACCCGCGCCGCCTCCGGCGAGGTGTTGTCGGCGCTGGCCGACGCCGTTCCCGAACTGTGGGGCGGTTCGGCCGACCTGGCCGGTTCGAACAACACCACGATGAAGGGACAGCCGTCCTTCCTGCCGCCGGAGCAGTCCAGCCACGACTTCGTCGGTGACTACAACGGCCGCACCCTCCACTTCGGCATCCGCGAGCACGCGATGGGCAACATCCTCAACGGCATCACGCTCTCCGGGCTGACCCGTCCCTACGGGGCCACCTTCCTGGTCTTCGCCGACTACATGCGCACCCCGGTGCGGCTGGCGGCGCTGTCGAAGATCCCGACCATCTTCGTCTGGTCGCACGACTCGGTCGGCGTCGGCGAGGACGGGCCGACCCACCAGCCGATCGAGCACCTCGCCACGCTGCGCGCCATTCCCGGGCTGGACGTGGTCCGTCCGGCCGACGCCAACGAGACCGCGCAGGCCTGGGCGCAGGCGCTGCGGCACACCGATCGCCCGACCGCGCTGATCCTGACCCGCCAGGACGTGCCGACCATCGAGCGGGGCGAGGGCGCTGCGGCGCCCGCCGAACTGCTGGCCAGGGGCGGCTACACGCTGCTGGACGCCTCCACCGGCGAGCCGGCGGTCGTCCTGCTGGGCACCGGTTCGGAGGTCTCGGTGGCGGTGGCCGCGCGGGAGCAGCTCGAGGCCGAGGGGATCCCCACCCGGGTGGTGTCGCTGCCGTGCCTGGAGTGGTTCGCCGCCCAGCCGGCCGAGTACCGCGCCGAGGTGATCCCGGCCGCCGCGGCGAAGGTCTCGATCGAGGCCGGGGTCGCGATGGGCTGGCGGGAACTGGTCGGCGACTCCGGCGAGATCCTGTCGATCGAGCACTTCGGCGAGTCCGCCGCCGGGCCGCTGCTGCTGGCCAAGTACGGCTTCACCGCCGAGAACGTGGCCGCCAGGGCCAAGCTGGCCCTTTCCCGGCAGAACTGAACAAATCGACCTCCAGATCGCGGTCTGCGGCCTGATCGCGGGCCTTGCGGCTGATCTGGAGGCCGATTTGTCAGGAACGCCTCGTTCCCCGGGGCGTAGCCTCGGTCCGCGGGCTGGCGAGCGCAGCGGCGAACCGTCGCCGGGCGGCTAGTCTCGCTCGGGTGAACCCCATCGTCGCCCGACGGTTGCGCGCCAACGCGCTGCTGCTGCTCGCCTCGGCGATCTGGGGCTTCGCCTTCGTCGCGCAGCGGGTGGGGGCGGAGTCGATCGACGCCTTCACCTTCAACGCGGCCCGGTTCGCGATGGGTGCCGCGGCGCTGGTGCCGGTGGTCTGGTGGCTGGACCGCCGCCGCCGGGTGCCCCGCCCGATCCGCGCGCAGGCCACCCGCGCGGTGATCCTGCCAGGGCTGATCGCCGGCCTCCTGTTGGCGGTCGCGGTCGGGATGCAGCAGCTCGCCATGAGCCACACCACCGCCGGCAACGCCGCCTTCATCACCGGCCTCTACATGGTGTTCGTGCCGATCGTGGCGGCCTTCCGCGGCCACCGGTCGAGCTGGACCACCGTGGTCGGCATCGGGCTGGCGCTGGTCGGGCTGTACTTCGTCGCGGTCGGCGACGACTTCGGCATCAGCTTCGGCGACGCCATCGTGCTGGGCTCCACCTTCGTGTGGACGGTGCAGATCCTGGTGATCGAGCACTACAGCCGGCGGCTGTCGGCGCTGCGGTTCTCGATCGCCCAGTTCACCTGGTGCGCGGCGATCAGCGCGGTCGCGGCGCTGCTGCTGGACGATCGGCCGTTCGCCGGCCTCGGCGAGGGCCTGATCCCGCTGCTCTACGGCGGGCTGCTGTCGGTCGGCGTCGCGTACACCCTGCAGGTGATCGCCCAGCGGGACGCACTGGCCAGCCACGCCGCGCTGATCATGTCCGCCGAGGCGGTGTTCGGCGCGCTGGGCGGGGCGCTGCTGCTGGGCGAGAACATGGGGGTGCGGGGCTACTCCGGTGCCGCCCTGATGGCCGCCGGGATCGCGCTGACCCAGTGGCGGACGGAATCCGTACCGCCACCGGCGCCGCGGCGCGAACCACTGCGCTCGCTCACGTAGCATGGGCAGCGGCATTCCGCCCCAGAGAGGAAGACAGTGGCTTCGTCCCAGCCCCGCAAGAGGTTGTCCACCACCACCCGCGTCGCGCTGTGGACCGGTGGTGCCCTGGTCGTGGTGCTCGGCGGCGCCTACGCGGCGGGGTACGTGCTGGCCGGCGACAACCTGCCGCGCAACACCACCATCGAGGGGGTCAAGGTCGGTGGGCTGACCGCCGAGACCGCCCAGGCCAAGCTTCGCGAGGGCCTGGCCGACCGGGCCGACGCCCCGCTCACCATCACCGCCGGCGAGGCATCGATCAGCGCCACCCCGGCCGAGCTGGGCCTGGGGGTCGACTACGCGGCCTCGGTCGCCGCGGCCGGCGGCGGGCGCACCCTCAACCCGGTCGAGATGGTCAACGTGCTGTTCGGCGGCGACGACCACCCGGCGGAGCTGACCGTCGACCAGGCCGCGCTGGACGCCCGACTGGCCACCCTCGCCGAGAAGGTCGACGTCGAGGCCGCCGATGCCGCGCTCGCCTACGACGAGGGCCAGCCGAAGGTCACCCCGGGGGTCGACGGTACGGCGCTGCAGCTCGCCGAGACCAGTGAGGCGGTCCGCGCGGGCTACCTGCATGCCACCACCGTCGAGGCGGTGGTGAACACCACCGAACCGGCCGTGACCACGGCCGAGGCCGAACAGGTCGTCGCCACGATCGCCAGGCCGGCGATCGCCGAGCCGGTCATCGTCCAGGTCGGTGGCAAGGGCACCGTGACCATCGAACCGGACGCGATCGCCAAGACGCTGAGCTTCACCGCCGCCAACGGCGAGCTGACCCCGAACCTGGACGGCAAGAAGCTGGCCGCCGGCCTGAACTCCCAACTGGACGAACTCGGGCTGACCAAGCCCAAGGACGCGAAGTTCACCATCAAGCGCGGCGGCAAGCCGACGGTCGTGGAATCCGTCGACGGCGAGGGCATCGATCCCGCGCAACTCGCCCAGGCCGTGCTGCCGGCGCTCAGCCAGACCGGCGACCGGACGGTCAGCGTCGACGTCGGCTCGCGTCCGGCCTCGTTCACCACACAGGACGCCAAGGCCGCGGGGGTGAAGGAGGTGACCGGCGAGTTCACCACCTACTTCCCGGGCAGCGCCTACCGCTACAACAACATCGGCCTGGCCGCCAAGAAGATCAACGGCACCTACGTCGCGCCGGGGGAGACCTTCTCGCTGAACGCCCGGCTGGGCGAGCGCACCCCCGAGGCCGGCTGGATGCGGGGCGGCGGCATCGCCAACGGCAAGATCGACCCGAACATCTACGGCGGCGGGATCTCCCAGGCGACCACGACGCTGTTCAACGCGATCTTCTTCGCCGGGCTGGAGGACGTCTACCACAAGCCCCACTCGCTCTACTTCAGCCGCTATCCCAAGGGTCGCGAGGCCACGCTGGACTGGAAGATGGTTGACATGAAGTTCAGGAACGACTCCGAGTACGGCGTCGTTCTGCAGGCCTGGATCACCGGCAAGACCGGTAGCCAGGGCTCGGTCACCGTCCGGGTCTGGTCGACCAAGACCTACACCAAGGTGAAGGCCTCCAAGCCGGTGCAGAGCAACTGGCGCGCGCCGGGCAAGCCGATCTACAACACCTCGAAGGACTGCGTGCCGCAGTCGGCGATGAGCGGCTTCGACGTCAGCTACAACCGGCTGTTCTACCAGGGCAAGAAGCTGGTCAAGAAGGAACCCTTCTTCTGGTCCTACAACAGCCTGACCCCGGTGGTCTGCG
This sequence comes from Actinomycetes bacterium, assembly GCA_023393755.1. Lineage (GTDB taxonomy): Bacteria > Actinomycetota > Actinomycetes > Propionibacteriales > Propionibacteriaceae > Propionicimonas. Next base: position 53,008 of record JAEXCA010000086.1, read on the forward strand.
GCGAGAAGCCGGACGGGAAGAAGAGCGACTAGCCCGCGGGCGTCGGTGGTGGCGACACGGACGGGGAGGTCTCCGGTCCGCGCCCGGACCGAAGACCTCCCGTGAGCCGATGCCGGGTCACCGGCCGCCGGGGGCACCCCCCGGCTGGCCGCCCATCATCTGATTCGTCAGTTCGGTGACCTGCTGGCCGTTGACGGTGATCGTGCCGCCGGTGAGGGTGCCGGTGCCGTCGTAGTCGAAGGACGACTGCGCGGTGATGTCGATCGTGCCGCCGGTGATGGTCAGGTCGCCGTTGCTGTCGATCGCGTCGGTGTCGCCGGCCGCCATGGTGACGGAGAGGTTGCCGCCGTTGATGGTGATGCTGAGCCCGTCGGTGATGATCTCCGAGGCGGAGGCGTTGAGGCCGTCGTCGCTGGCGTTGACGGTGATGTCGCCGTCGTCGATCACGATGACCGGCGCCTCGATCCCCTCGACGGAGTCGGTGGCGATGGTGCCGCCGGTGATCCGGAGCTGCTGTTCGGCCTTGATCGCGTCGTCGCCGGAGGTGATCGTGATCACCCCGTCGGTGATGGTGAGCCGGCCCAGGCCGAGGTCGGTGTCGTTGCTGGCCTTCATGCCGTCGCCGGTGGCGTCGATGGTGATGGTTCCGCCGTCGATGGTGAGGGAGTCCTTGCCGCGGATGCCGTCGTCCGCGCTGGTCAGGTTGATCGTCCCGGACTCGATCCACAGGTCGTCCTTGCCGACGATGCCGTCGGCGAAGGTGGCGGTGAGGTTCAGCGTGCCGCTGCCGGTGATCACCAGGTCGTCGGAGGACCAGATCGCGCCGTCGATCTCCTCGTCGTCGCGGCTGGCCGCGTCCGACACGGTGTTGGTGGTGCCCTCGGCCAACTCCAGGACGGTCAGCTCGGCATTGTCGATCTGGATGGCGGCGCCGACGCTGCTGGCGATGGTCGCGTTGTCCAGGACGATCCGCACGTAGCCGTCGGTGTCCACCGTCACCTGCCCGGTGGAGGTTCCGGTGAGGACGTACGTCCCGGCCTCGGTGATCGCGAGGCCTTCGTCGGTGAGGGTGACGTCGGTGGTCGGCAGGCTGCTCCAGTCGATGTCGGGGACGGACCCGGCCGCCTCAGTCGTGCCCGTCGTCTGAGTCGTGCCCGTCGTCTGAGTCGTGGTGGTCGATCCGGTCGTGGTGGTCGAGACCACCGCGGTGTCCTGGCCGGAGGTGGTGGCTGCGACCGCGATGCCCGCGATCGGCAGGACCACGGCAACCGCGCCGGCGGCGAGTGCAGTGAGGAGCTTCATCGTTCTTCCCTTCCCTTGGGGTCTTCGTCCTTGTCGAGGAGTCAACCAAGGGAGGTTGTGCGCTTCCTGTGCGGTTCGTGTGCCCGCTGCATGAACAGCTTGTGGGTTCGCTGTCACGCCCGGTGGCCCGGTCGCCGCCGACGGGTCAGCTGGCGATGCTCTCCAGGAGGACCCGTCCGTCCGCGACGTTCAGCCCGGCGGCCAGCGCCGGATCCTGCGCGACCGCTGCCTGCCAGCCCTGGTCGGCCAGCTTCAGCACGTACGGCAGGGTCACGTTGGTCAGCGCCCGGGTGGAGGTGGCCGGCACTGCTCCCGGCATGTTCGCCACGCAGTAGAACAGGCTGCGATGCACCGGGTAGGTCGGGTCGTCGTGCGTGGTCGGACGCGAGCCCTCGAAGCAGCCGCCCTGGTCGATCGCGATGTCCACCAGCACGCTGCCGGGCCGCATCCGGCGGATCATCCGGTCGGTGACCAGCTTGGGGGCCGCGGCGCCCGGAACCAGCACCGCCCCGATCACCAGGTCGGCATGCTCCACGCAGTCGGCGATGTCCAGCGCGGTCGACATCCGGGTGCGGATCCGGCCGCCGAACTCGCTCTCCAGTTGCCGCAGCCGCGGGACGGACAGGTCGATCACCGTCACGTCCGCGCCCAGTCCGATGGCGTTCGCCGCGGCCTGGGTGCCGGCGACGCCGCCACCGAGGATGACCACGTTGGCGCGGGGGGCGCCGGCCACGCCGCCCATCAGCACGCCGCCACCGCCGTAGGGTCCCATCAGGTGGTAGGCGCCGACCATGGTGGCCAGCCGGCCGGCCACCTCGCTCATCGGGGTGAGCAGCGGCAACGATCCGTCCGCGGCGCGCACCGTCTCGTACCCGATCCCGACCGCGCCGGAGCTGCACAGCGCCCGGGTGCACTCCGGCGACGCCGCCAGGTGGAGGTAGGTGAACAGCACCTGGCCCGCGCGCAGCCGGTCGTACTCCGGCCCGATCGGCTCCTTGACCTTGACGACCAGCTCGGCCTGCCAGACCTCCTCGACCGCGGCCACCTCGGCCCCGGCGTCCAGGTAGTCCTGGTCGGCGAAGCCGGAACCTCGCCCGGCACCGGATTCGACCAGGACCCGGTGGCCGTGGGACACCAGCCGGTTCGCCCCGGACGGGGTCACGCCCACCCGGTACTCGTTGTTCTTCAGTTCGCGCGGCACGCCGATGATCATGAGGGCTCCTTCGGGAGGGACGTGGTGAGGACGGGGAGGAATGAGAACGTTGTGGTACCCGGTTGGACCGGATCAGGCCGACGTCACTGGGGGACGCCGCGGGACCAGACGGCCTTCACGGCGAGATCGGAACCCAGCTGCACGACGTCGGCCAGACCGCCGATCGCCAGCTCGCCGATCCCGGCAGCGCCGATCGTCCGCGCCGGCGTCGCGGTGGCTGCCCGGATCACGGCGGGCAACGGAACCCCCGCGGCGTGGGCGACCTTCACCGCGCGTTCCAGGGTCAGCGTCGAGCCGGCCAGCGAGCCGTGCTCGCCCAGCCTGGCGATGCCGTCGCGGACGGTCACCAGGTGCGCCCCCAGTGGGTACTCGCCGTCGGGCGCGCCGGCGGCGGCCATGGCGTCGGTGACCAGCGCCACCCGTCCCGGCGCGAGCCGGAACAGCAGCCGGATGACGGCCGGGTCGACGTGCACCCCGTCGGCGATCAGCTCGAGGGTCGCCCCGGCGTCGAGCGCGGCGACGATCGGGCCGGGCTCGCGATGGTGGATGCCCGGCATCCCGTTGAAGGCGTGGGTGAGCAGGCTGGCTCCGCGACGGTAGGCGGCCGCCGCCTGATCGGTGGTCGCCGAGGTGTGGCCGACGGCGATCCGGACCCCGGCGTCGAGCAGCAGGTCGAGCACCTCGGCACAGGCATGCTCCGGTGCCAGGGTGATCTGCCGCAGGCAGCCGTCGGCGACCGTCAGCAGCTCCCTCACCAGCGCCGGCGTCGGTACCAGCAGCAGCTGCTCGTCGTGGGCGCCGCGGTGGCCGGCGTCCAGGAACGGGCCCTCCAGATGCGCTCCGAGGATCCGCGGGTCGGCCAGCCGGGCGAGCCGGATGCTGTCCAGCCGGGCCAGCAGGAGGTCGAACGGGGCGGTGGCCAGCGACACCACCACGCTGGTGGTGCCCCGGCCGCGGTGGAAGCCGGCCAGACCGTGGACGTGGTCGATCCCGTCCTCGCTGGAGTGGCCGCCGCCGCCGTGGCAGTGGATGTCGACGAAGCCGGGGCAGACGTAGTCCCCGTCGGCGTCGTGTACGGTGCCGGCCGGCCGCCAGCTGTCCCCGGTACCCCGCCGCCGGATCCGGTCGCCCTCCAGCAGCAGCCAGCCGTTCTCGACGATCCGGTCGTGCTCGACCAGCCGGGCGTTGTGGATCAACAGGCCTTCGGTCATCGGGGAACCTCCGTGGTGGAGAGGACGGTCAGCAGTCGCGCGGTCTCCTCGGCCAGCGAGCTGCGCCCCGCGCCCAGGTAGCGCCGGGAGTCGACGGTGGTCGGGTGGGCGTCCAGGTAGTCGCGGACGCCGGCGGTGAAGCTCAGGTTGAGGTGGGTCGACACGTTCACCTTGGTGATCCCCGCGGCGATCGCGCGCTGTAGCGCCGGGTCAGCGACCCCCGAGGAGCCGTGCAGCACCAGCGGGAGGCCGAGCGCGGCGCGCAGCCCCGCCAGGAGGTCGAAGTCGAGCGCGGCGTCCCTGGTGGTCATCGCGTGGGAACTGCCGACGGCGACGGCCAGCGCGTCCACCCCGGTGGCGGCGACGAAGGCGCGAGCCTGGTCGGGATCGGTCCGCGCACCGGGTGCATGCACCCCGTCCTTGCCGCCCACCTCGCCCAGCTCGGCCTCGATGAACACGCCGTTCGCGTGGGCCAGCTCGGCCATCGCCGCGGTCCGCGCCAGGTTCTCGGCATAGTCGAGCTTCGAGGCGTCGAACATCACGCTGCTGAAGCCGAGGTCGATCGCCTCGCGGACCAGCTCCTCCGATTCGGCATGGTCGAGGTGGAGCGACAACCGGGCCGCGCTGGCGTCGGCCACGGCGAGCGCGGCCGCGGCGATCGGCCGGAGCGAACCGTGGAACCCGACGCAGTTCTCCGAGATCTGCAGGATGAGCGGCCGGCCCGCCGCCTCCGCACCCGCGGCCAGGCCCTCCGCGGTCTCCAGATGGAGGACGTTGAAGGCACCGATCCCGCGCTGCCCGGCGTGGGCTTCGGCGATCAGGCCAGCGGTCGTCACCAGGGTCACGGCAGGCTCCTGCTCAGGTCGGGGCTCATGGCTGGCGCAGCAGGTCGCGGGCTGCCAGCGCGGCCCCCCAGGTGCCGGCGTCCTGACCGAGCCTGGCGGGCAGGATCGGTGGCACCGGCGCGCTGCCGCGCACCGCGCGCAGCAGGTGGGGGAGTGGCCCGAAGAACTGCTCGCCGGCCTCGGCCAGGCCGCCGCCGAGGATGATCGCCTCCGGCGCCACCAGGGCACAGAGCTGGGCCAGGCCGATCGCCAGGGCGTCCAGTGCCTCGGCCCAGATCCCCGCGGCGATCGCCTCGCCGGTCGCGGCCCGCCGCAGCACCTCGGCGGCGTCGGCGGCGCTGCCGCTCGCCTCGGCGTAGCGCCGGGCGATCGCGCCGGCCGAGGAGATGGCCTCCAGGCACCCGCGGTTTCCGCAGGCGCAGAGCGGCCCGGCCGGATCGACCACCGAGTGGCCCAGTTCGCCGGCCTGGCCGCGGCCGGAGTAGGGCCTGCCGTTCAGCCGCAGTGCTGCGGCGATGCCCGTCCCGATGGTCACCACCGCGACGTCGGTGTAGCCGGCGGCCGCGCCGAGCCGGTACTCGGCCTCGCCGGCGGCGCGGACGTCGTGCGCCAGAGCGACCGGCAGGTCGATGGCGTCGCCCAGGGCGGCGGTGAACGGGTAGTTCCGCCAGCCCAGGTTGGCCGAGCGGATGCCGATGCCCGCCGGTTCGTCGACGTGGCCGGGGACGGTGACCCCCACGGCCAGGATCCCGGCCTCGCGACGGGTGGTGGCGACCAGGTCGCCGACCGCCGCCACCACCGCGCCACCGGGATCGGTGGCGGAACGCGGCGTGGGGGTGCGCCGGATCGGGCCCAGTTCGCCGGAGGCGTCGAGGACGGCCGACTTCAGCTGGGTGCCGCCGACGTCGATCGCCAGGACCGAGGCCCCGGCTCCGGCGTTGGGCGGCGGGACGGCGGTCATGCCGACAGGATCACCGAGCGGGTGAGGTGCCGGGGAGCGTCGGCGTCGAGGCCACGGGCCCGGGCCCGGGCCAGCGCCACCCGGTGGGCGAGGACGAGATCCGCCAGCGGGTCGACGTCGTGCTGGACGAAGCTGGCGCCGGTGGCCTGCACGTCCGCGGCCAGCCCCTGCGGGGCCTCTCCGAACAGCCACACCGCCCGGCCGGCGGTGGAGATGCTCATCGGACCGTGCCGGTACTCCATCGCCGGGTAGGACTCCGTCCACGACTGGGAGGCCTCGCGCATCTTCAGCGCGGCCTCGTGCGCGATGCCCACCGTCCAGCCACGACCGAGGCAGGTGAGCTGCTCGGCCTCGATCAGCGCGGCCGGCAGGTCGCCGGCGAGGACGGCCCGGGCGTCGCCGATCGCCGGCGCGAGGTCGGTGCCGTAGGCGGCGCGGGCGAGCGCGATGGTGGTGCTGGCGAACCGGGTCTGGACGACGGAGGACTCGTCGGCGAAGGGCAGTGGGATGACCTCGTCGGCGAGCGCGGCGACCGGTGAGGCGACATCCGCCACGACGGCGATCCGGCGGGCCGACGCCGGTGCCTGGCGCAGCACGGTGGCGATCTCGGTGGTGGTGCCGGAGCGGCTGAGAGCCAGGATCAGGTCGTAGTCGCGAGCCGCCAGCGGGGCCTCGGAGGCGGCGAACGAGTCGGTGACCCCCAGTCCTGCGGCCTCGCGCAGCGCGGCGAGGCTCTGGGCGACGAACCAGGAGGTGCCGCAACCCACGATCGCCATCCGCCGGCCGGGACTGCGCAGCAACTCCTGGGCTTCGCTCAGGCCGGCCGCCACCTCCCAGCAGTCGGGCTGGTTGAACAACTCCTCCGCCATGAGCCGCCCGAGCGTGGAGTCGAGATGGGGTGTTGCCGTCATGGCACGTGCTCCTGCCTGTGCGATCCTTTGCGCGTCATTCATGATCATAAATGATTGGAACGCCACTCGTCCAATCAAACACATGCGCTTCGTTGGCAGATTTTGGAAGCAGGCGGCTGATCCGAGCCGCGAACGTGCGTGGGTCGACCGGGTCGGTGGTCAGTCCCGCTCACTCCGCGATGACGACCTCGACGCCGGTCTCGGCGAAGGCCCGTCGCTGCTCCTCGGTGATCCCGGAGTCGGTCAGCAGCACGGTGCTGTTGCGCGGCAGGTTCATCGAGGCGAAGGCCCGGCGGCCGATCTTGCTCGAGTCCGCCACGATCACCACCTTGCCCGCGCGGCGCGCCATCAGCGAGTTGACCCTCGCCTCCAGTTCGTCGTGCAGGGTCGGCCCGATCGCCGGGTCGACCCCATTCGCCCCGATGAAGGCGATGTCGATGGTGAGCTCGTGCAGCGTCGCCTCGGCGAACGGGCCGACCAGCTCGTAGGAGCGCGGGTTCAGCACGCCGCCGGTGAGCACCGTCTTGATCTGGGGACGCATCGCCAGCTGCGAGGCGATGTTCACCGCGTTGGTGACGATCGTCAGGGTGTTGCCGCCGTTCGACTCGCCCAGATCGGCGCGGGCGCCCAGGGTGGTGGCCACCGCCGTGGTGGTCGTCCCACCGCTCAGCCCGACCACGCTCTCCTTGCTCACCAGGTCGCTGGCGGCCCTGGCGATCCGGTCCTTCTGGTCGGCGTGCTGCTCGCTCTTGTAGCGGATCGGCAGGTCGTAGGCGACCTCGAGGGAGAGCGCACCGCCTCGCGTCCGGGCCAGCAGCCGCTGCTCGGCTAGGGTGTCCAGGTCACGCCGGGCGGTGGCCGGCGAGACCGCCATGGCCTCGACGATCTCATCGACCTGCAACTGGCCGCGTTCGGCGAGGAGTTCGAGCAGCGATGCCAGGCGAAGCGAGCGGTTCACGTGAGTCCTCTCCGAGAAGGCCGGGCCGCGGCGACCGGGTACGGCAGGCGTGAAGAGAATAGAGGTAGACCGCACCGGGATGCGATCACTTCAGATCGTTTCAGGCCGGTATCGCTCACGTCAGTGAGAATTCTGCTGAGAGCGCAGCGGCCACGGACGGGGGCGGGGGAGGGATCTCCACCGGGACGCCGCCGGACCGCAGCGAGATGGTGGCGGCCTCGCCCGCGGCCACCGCCTCCCGCGCGGCGACCGGGGAGGTCTCGGTCGAGCCGCCGTCGCGGGCGTACGCCACGAACTCGTCGATCAGGACGGGGTCCGCGCCGCCGTGGCTTCCGCTGCCGGCGTCGAACTGGTGCACCTGGTCGGGTGGTGCGTAGCCGGCGTGACGCCGGTTCCACAGCAGCACCTGGCCGGATTCGGTGTCGCCGACGTTCTCCAGCCGGCCGTGGGTGCCGATGACGGTGTAGTTGCGCCAGTAGTCGGGGGTGAAGTGGCACTGCTGGTAGCTGGCCATCACGCCGTTGTCCAGCTCCATCAGCATCATCGAGATGTCCTCGACGTCGATCACCGGATGCAGCCGGGAGAGGCTGGCCGGGGGCCACAGGTCGGGCTCGGCCACCTGGGGGGCCCGCTGGTCGGTCGCCGTCGAGCGGGAGCCCTCGCCGTACAGCGCCAGTCTGCCGAGCGCGGTGACCCGCCGGCTCACCCCGCCGGCCAGCCAGTGGATCACGTCCAGGTCGTGCGCACCCTTCTGCAGCAGCAGGCCGGTGGTGTTGCGCCGGTCGGCATGCCAGTCCTTGAAGTAGTAGTCGCCGCCGTTGCCGACGAAGTGGCGGCACCAGACCGCCTTCACCTCGCCGATCGCGTCCTCCGCGATGAGCCGGCGCATGGTCCGCACCATCGGGAAGTGGCGCATATTGTGGCCGACGTACAGCCGGGCGCCGTGCTCGACCGCGGCCCGCAGGACGCGGTCGGCATCGGCGGTGGTGATCGCCAGCGGCTTCTCGCAGAAGACCGTGATGCCGCGGCTCAGCGCCGCGACGGCGATCTCGGCGTGGGTGTGGTCGGGGCTCAGGACCATCACCGCGTCGACCGGGCCGGCCAGCAGTTCGTCCAGGCCGGTGGTCAGCACGGCCCGGGGGTGGACCGCCCGGGCCCGTTCCAGCGCGGCCGGATCCGGATCGCAGATCGCGCTCACCCGGGCCCCGGGGTGGGCGTCGACCAGTTCCCCGAGCAGGGAGCGGTTGCCGAACCCGATCAGGCCGACCTGCAGTGTCATCGGAACCCTTCTGTCCTAGATGTACTGATCATCGTGCGGCATCGGCCGGGCCGCCACCAGGGGGTGCCGGGCGTGCACGGTGTGGATCCAGCGCCAGCCCGGTCCGTCCGGCGCCACCACGTGGGCGGCCACCAGTCGCTCCAGGGCGCCCGGCGGCAGGCTCGCCGGGTCGACCGCCGGGGAGTCGACGGGCGCCTGGGCGTTCAGCGCGGCGATCAGCCCGGGGAAGGCCGCCTCCAGCCGGTCGGAGACGTAGAGGGTGCCCTCCATGAAGTACGCCTCGTAGGGCTGGTCGTCGCCGCGCCGGGGGGTGAGCGCGATGGTGACCCGCAGCGGTCCCGCGACCGCGATCCCCGGCTCTCCCTCGCGCGGGCGGTGGATCACGTCGATGTTGTAGTACAGGTTGATGTCGGCCCGGTCGTCGAAGGCGGCGGCGTGGATCTCGGCGACGCCGTCGGCATCGGTGATCGCGGTGAGCTGGAGGGGGGCCTCCTCCTGCGGGACGGTGGTGTAGCTGCCGTCCGGGTTCCACACCTCGACGAACCGGAAGGTGAGCTCGGCACCGGCCAGCGGCTCGCCGCCGACGGTCAGCCGGGAGGCGAACCGGTTGACGTACTGCCTGCCCTCCTCGTCGAACAGCCGCTCCAGGGTGAGTTTGGGGGACGCCGGCAGGGTGTTGTCGATCTCGAAGATGTCCACCCCGATGGTCATGTCCTGATGGCCGAACGGGGCGTCACTGCCGACATGGCCGTAGTTGGCGATCCTGCCGTCCGGCAGTTCGATCAGGTACGGCTGGTAGAGGCTGGGCGGCAGCCCCTCGACCGGCAGCCAGTTGCGTCCGTCGTCGTTGGAGACCGAGTAGTGCTTGTTCCGCCGGGCGCCGACCAGCAGGCCGTCGGACCGGGCGACGACGGTCTCCGGTACCCAGCCGCCCTGCGGGTTGCCGGACGGGTCGGGCGGGGAACCGATCTCGATCGACAGCAGCGAGCCGTTGATCCAGCGGCCGTCGCGGCGTTCCACCACCTGCCGTGCCACCGGGGTCGCCTGGACGTCCCCGGCGATGAACAGCAGCGACCCGTCCGGTCGCTCCACGACGTCGTACTCGTGGGCCCCGATCCCGGGCAGGACGTAGTGCGGCCCGCTGTACTCCCGGCCGTCGGTGGTGGTGAGGAAGAAGGTCTGGATCTTCGACAGGTAGGTCTCCCCGGGGAACATCGAGTTGCGGGTCGGCCGCTCGTGGTTCCCGCCCCAGGGGGTGCCGTAGAGCGAGGCCAGCACGATGGCCGTGCCGTCCTTCAGCCGGCGGGTGCGCCAGACGTAGCAGTTGGTGCCGGGCAGCAGCGGCGGAAGGACCTCCCAGGTGGTTCCCCCGTCGGTGCTCTCCCGGACGTCGATGTAGTCGCCGCCGCTGGTCCGGTCCTGGTTCACCTTGCGGACCTCGAGGCCGATGATCCGGCCGTCGGGGAAGCCGATGTTGGTGAAGGCGCCGTCCTCGATCCGGCACCGGCCGGTCTCGGTGTAGTGCACGCCGTCCGTGGTGCGCAGGTACACCCGCTCGGAGACCAGCGTCGGGCTGGCCAGGTAGATCGCGCCGTAGGAGACCGGCAGGCTGGCCGCCTCGACCAGCTCCACCGGGGCCTTCTCGTAGTGGGGGTTCGGTGCCTGTTTGGTCTCCTTGAAGGAGACGCCGATCGAGCCGTCGCCGTACTCGAAGGCGGTCACCCAGGCGGTGAAGCCCGGCCGGACGTCGGGGGCGTACACCTCGAGCCGCTGGGCGTGGCTGGGCCGGACAAAGGGAAGGCTGCTGGTCATGGGCTGGTCCAATCGTTGATCAACGGGCCGCACTGGTCGCCCTCACCTGACGGAGGGACTAGGGTCCACCATACGCGAAAGTGAGCGAAAGTGACTATAATCGACCGATTCGTGGGGTAACTTGTCACTAAGCATCACCAAGGGACGCAAGTGTGCGACTGAAGCCGAGGTTCAATGACGACGCAGGGTGAGACGGCCGGTAGACCCGGCGCGGTTCCGGGAGGCGCCGAGCGCGCGCCGATCGACTGGCGCAAGGAGAGGGGGCCGGTGGAGCGGGCGTACCGCTACGTGCGCAAGCACTGGTTCACGTACCTGCTGGTGCTGCCGGGACTGCTCTTCCTGCTGATCTTCAACTACGGGCCGATGTACGGCATCCAGCTCGCCTTCAAGGACTTCAGCGTGGCGAAGGGGATCTGGGGCAGCCCCTGGGTGGGCTTCGACCACTTCGTCAGGATGGCGAACGACCCGGTGTTCTGGAACGCCCTGGGCAACACCATCCAGATCAACCTGCTCAACATCCTGTTCGGCTTCACCTTCAACATCCTGCTGGCGCTGATGATCAACGAGCTGCGGCTGCGCTGGCTGAAGTCGACCGTCCAGACCCTGGTCTACCTGCCCTACTTCCTCTCCTGGGTGGTCTTCGCCGGCCTCGTGGGCGCGATCCTCTCGCTGGCCAGCGACGGCGGTGTGGTCAACACCCTGCTGGTGAGCTTCGGGTTCCAGGAGGTCGACTTCCTGCGCTCCCCGGAACTGTTCCAGCCCGTGCTGGTGGTGACCAACATCATCAAGACCGCCGGCTACAGCTCGATCATCTACCTGGCCGCGATCGCCAGCGCCGACCCCGCCCTCTACGAGAGCGCCGCGCTCGACGGCTGCAACCGGCTCCACATGATGTGGTACATCACCCTGCCGCGGATCATGCCGAGCATCGTCGTGCTGCTGATCCTCCAGCTGGCGACGGTGTTCCAGTCCAACTTCGACCAGGTCTACAACCTGTACTCCAGCTTCGTGCTCAGCACCGGTGACGTGCTGTCGACCTACATCTACCGGATCAGCCTCGGCGGTGGTGGCAACTTCGAGCTCTCCACCGCGGTCAACCTGCTGTTCAACCTGGCCGGCCTGATCATCATCATCTTCACCAACCGGATCGTGAAGCGGCTCGACGTCATGGGCATCTTCTAGGAGGCATTGTGAGTTCCACCATCGCCCGCGCCGTGGGGGGTCGCCGCCGCAAGTGGCTGCGGTTCGGCTTTCTGGATGTCTTCGTCGTGCTCTTCACCGTGGGCTTCGCGCTGATCTGCTTCTACCCGATGTGGTACGTCTTCCTGGCGTCGATCACGCCCTACAGCGAGTTCATCCAGCAGCGGCTGATGCTCTGGTTCCCGAGCACCGTCGACTTCCAGTACTACGTCGCGGTGTTCTCCACCGAGGTGTTCGCCAATGCCCTGTTCGTCTCCGTCTCCAAGACGGTGCTGGGCACCTTCCTGTCCGTCCTGGTGACCTCGATGATGGCCTACGGGGTCTCCAAGACCCACATCAAGGGCATGCCGGTGATCAACGCCCTGGTGGTGTTCACCATGCTGTTCTCCGGCGGCCTGATCCCGGAGTACATGCTGTACCACAGCCTCGGCCTGCTCCGGACCTTCTGGGTGATGGTGCTGCCGGCCACGATGAGCATCTTCTACTTCATCATCATGCGCAACTACTTCTCCTACGCCGCCCCCAAGGAGCTGGAGGAGGCCGCGATGATCGACGGGGCCAGCGAGGTCCGGATCTTCTTCCAGGTCATCCTGCCCACCGCCAAGCCGATGCTGGCAGCGGTGGCGCTGTTCATCGCGGTCAACCACTGGAACGACTTCTACACCTACATGATGTTCGTCTCCAACCAGCCCGACCTGCAGCCCTTCGCCTGGGTGCTGCGCCGCACGCTGGTCGATCCGTCGCTGATGAACCAGATCCGCAACGAGGCCACCGCCGGCGGGATGCCGATCCTGCCGCCGATCGGCCTGCGGATGGCCACCATCATCATCGCGATGCTGCCGATCCTGATGCTCTATCCGTTCCTGCAGCCGTTCTTCGCCAAGGGGATGATGCTCGGTGCGCTGAAGGAGTGACATCGAGTGACTGCATGTGATAGAAATTGATCTAAACACAGCCGGATCAATCAGAATCCGTCTCAGAGGCATCTATATCCAGTCATCCACATCGCGTGACCTATCCACAAGTACCTTCAGAGAGGAAGCACGAATGCGTAGCACGCTGAGACTTGGCGCCCTGGGCGCCGCCGGACTTCTCGTTCTGGGCCTGGCGGCCTGTTCCGCCACTCCCCAGCCGACGGGTGAGCAGACCCCGGGCGGTCAGAGCTCGGGTGGGCAGAGTTCAGCCCCGCGGGAGAACGTCCAGCTCCGGTTCGCCGCCTACGGCAACAGCATCGATGACCCGACCGGCATGGCCAACGACCCGATCAAGAAGGCGATCGAAGAGGCCACCAACCTGACCATCCAGTACGACTCCGGCACCGAGGGCTTCGACGATCGGATGATCACCGAGCTGGCCACCGGCTCCGGGCCCGATCTGTTCTCCACCTGGGGTGAGAGCGAGAAGATCCAGTCCTGGCTGGCCGACGGCGCGATCCTCGACATGGCGGCGATCGTCAACGCCGAGCCGGAGCGCTACCCGGTGCTGAAGAGGATGTTCGACTCCCCGGAGTACCAGGCCTACAACGAGCTCTACTCGGGCGACGCCAGCAAGGCCTACGCCATCTACGCGGTGGGCGCCCTGCCGACGCCGGCCTTCGGCGGTGTGCCGGTGTACAACCAGGCGATCCTCGACGAGCTCAACGGCGGCAAGGTGCCCGAGACCGTGGACGAGTTCGTCGCCTTCACCACCGCGGTGGGCAAGAGCGGACGTGCCGGCTGGTGGCCCCGCAACGACAAGCTGACCAACTGGAGCGAGATCGACCGGACGATGGCCCTGCCGCAGGGAACCTCGATCATGCCGCCGGCCGACCAGGCGTGGACCGGCTTCATCCGGACCGGCGAGGACCAGTGGAAGCTGGTGACCACCTCGGACAAGAGCAAGGAGGTCGTCAAGCAGCTCCGCCAGATGTACTCCGACAACGCGCTCTCCAACGGCGTGGGCGTCAAGGGCGACTTCGATGACGCCTACGCGGCCTTCGGCCTGGGCGAGCTGGCTTCGGCGAACTTCAACTTCGGTTACGCCCCGCAGTTCCGCGACTTCTGGAAGACCGCCTGGCAGCAGGCCCACCCGGACACCGCCAAGGTCGCGGATCTGGCGCCCGGCCGATCGCTGCGCGGCGCTGATGGCACGTACCCGCAGATCTACCAGACCAGCGGCTGGATGGCTGCCCACTGGTTCATCCCGGCCAGCACGAAGAGCCCGGACCGAGTGCTGGATCTGGTCGAGTTCATCGCCTCGGCCAAGGGCCAGGATCTGGTCTTCAAGGGCATCGAAGGCCTGACCTACAAGCCGGGTGCCGACGGCACCCCGGAGTACATCGAGGGCGCCTGGGATGCGATCAACAAGTCCTACGGCACCTCCGACGGACGCGGCAAGTACGTCTGGTTCGAGTACATGTTCAGCGGCACCTCGTTCATGACCGAGTTGGAGACCAAGCCCTGGGCCGAGACGGTGAACAACCCGGTCGATTACTCGGCGGCCTGGTCCACCGACCTCGACAATGAGTTGCTCGCCACCGCTCAGGCCCAGCTCGACACCTTCACCGACCAGGTGGTCGTCAAGCTGCCCGACTACTACAACCTGATCGTCCTCGGTGAGGAAGCCCAGGCCATGCGCACCCAGATGCGGGAGATCTCCAACCGCTACCTGGCCGGCATGATCGGCGGCCAGCTGGACATCGACAAGGAATGGCCGAACTACGTCAAGGAGTACGAGGCGGCCGGCGCGTCGAAGTACGAGGAGTTGCTCAACACGGCCATCCAGACGGCCAAGGGCCTCGGCTGACGACTCCATTGCAGTGACCGCGGCGTCGCAGGGAGGCAGCCCCTCCCTGCGAC
>JAEXCA010000156.1 GCA_023393755.1 Actinomycetes bacterium
GGGACCCCACCAGCGGGCCGGGCGTACGGGGGACGTCCGGGTGCGGCTCATGCTCACCGGCGGCGACTCCAACCGCACCCGCCGGCGACGCGAACTGCTGGCCAAGGGCAACGGCACCGCACGCCGCGGATCAAAGCGACCACCAGCAGTACAGCCCCCGGCTCTCCGCCCGGGCTCGCCGGGCCAGGCCGGCCAGCGCCTCCAGGACACCGACCGCCGTCTCGGCATCGACCGGCCACCGCCGTAGCTCATCGGTCATGGACCAGGGCCCGGCAGCGCGCACGAGGTCGTCCCGCGTCGCGGCGGCGAGGGCCTCAACCAGGGTGTCCGACAGGCTGAACACGAATGGGCTGTCTTCCTCCGGCGAGGACAGCAGCTGCCCGGCCCGTGGGCGCTGGCCAGCTTCCTCATAACTGCAGCCCGTCATGACCGCCTCGAGCCAAGCCATGCACACGACCGGGTCGATGTTCTTGAGGTAGATCACGTCGAGCGCGGCCTGATCCGGCCTTCCGGGTGTCTGGAGCACGGCGACAGCGGCCTGGTCGTCGGTCGCGGAGAAGTAGTCGCACAGCGTCATGCCGCGGATCCTGGCATCCACGGCCGACAGCCTGCCGACCTGATCGGAGTCGGTAAGCGACAACCGCACCACGAGGGTCAGTTTCGAAAGGTTGCGCCGTGACGGTGGCAACCAGTGCCTGACCTTGACGTTGCGTCAGGCGCCCTGCTGAGCTGGATCGGTCTGTGCCACGGGGGGTGCTGGGTGTCCGGGTCCGATCTGCGTGCGCTGTTCCGCTCGAACGACCGCGAGCTGAAGGCCGTCGACTACTTCGCCGACAGGCAGGGCGAATGGGCGTCCGTGGAGGAGAGCCTGCTCCGGCACACCGAGCGGGTGCGCGCTCCCGGCTTCGACGTGGAGGACCTGGAGGCCCCGCGCCGCAACGTGCTGGTCTTCCACGGGGTGGGAGGCGTTGGAAAGTCCACGCTCTCCCGCGGCGTGGCCGCCCATCTTGCGGACGGTGCCGGTGGCCCCGCCGACTGGCCGCCGCCGGATGCGGGCGTCGGACGGGTCCTGCCCGTGCGGGTCGACCTCTCCCGGGAGACGGGCGCGGACGTCGAGTCGCTGCTGCTGGCCCTGCGGCTGGCGGTGGCGGAGCTGGGCCACGCGATGCCGGCCTTCGACCTCGCCCTCCAGCGCTACTGGGAGCAGGCCCATCCCGGTGAGCCGCTGGACGAATACCTGCGCCGTCGCACCTGGCTCAGCCGACTGCCCGGTTCCGGCCAGCTCTCCGGCCAGATGGAGTCGGCCGTCGCCGAGGCCGTCCAGGCGCTGGCTCTGCCCGGTACCGCCGGCGCGCTGGTCGGTGCCGGGCTGCGCTCCCTGGTGCGCGCGCTCCGGGACCGGCGGCACCAGGTGCGGGCCCTGGCCGGCTGCCGGAGGCTGGCGGACCTGCTGGAGGCCGAGCCCACGCAGGACACCCTCAGCTACTTCGCGCACCTGCTGGCCTGGGACCTGGCGCAGTTACCGGACAAGCACCGGGTCACGCCGGTCGTGCTGCTGGACACCTTCGAGGACGCCGGGCACCGCGGGCACCGTGAGCTGGAGAAGCTGATCCAGCGCGTGGTGTGGCTGATGCCCAACGCCCTGTTCGTCATCACCGGGCGGAACCGGCTGCAGTGGGACGACGCGGACCTGGAAGGGCAGCTGGACTGGGCCGGTCCGGAGTACTGGCCGCTGCTGGTCGCTGGCGCACGAGAGGAACCGCGTCAGCACACGGTGGGCTACCTGTCGGCAGAGGACTGCGAGATCTACCTGTGCGCGCGGCTGACCGTCGGCGGCCGCCCGCTGCTGGACGACCGCACCCGGCATCTGATCACCCGCAACTCCTACGGCCTGCCGCTGTACCTCGATCTCGCGGTGATGCGGTTCCTGGACCTGTACCGCCGCAACAACCGGGCACCGGAGGCACACGAGTTCAACCTCGACTTCCCCGCGCTGGTCGCGCGCACCTTCCGCGACCTGAATCCCGAAGTACGCCGGGTGCTGCGCGCGGTGAGCCTGCTGGACGCCTTCTCGGTCCCCCTGGCCGCCGCGGCCGCCGGCCTGGACCACGACGCCCCGGCGATGGACCTCGTCGAGCGGCCGTTCGTCGACACCGACCCGGGCGCCCCGTGGCCGTATCGGCTTCACGACCTGATCCGCGAAACGGTCCGCGAGGCGGATTCCACCAGTGAGGACCGCTGGAGCGAGGCCGACTGGCGGCGGGCGGCACGGCGGGCCTTCCGCGCCCTGGGCGCCGAGGCGACGAAAGACCGCACCCGCCTGGTCGCCGCCCTCCGGCAGGGCCTGCGACTGGCCGACGACTACCACCTCGACCTCGACTGGCTGGGCGAAGCCGCGTTCCACTACGTCGAGGACTTCCTCTGGGAGCCGCTCGGGGACTCCGCCCAGGCCGACGGGAACGATCCGGCCTCGATCACCACCCCGGCCCGCGCGCTGTCGCGCGCCCTGGCAGCGATCGCCGGCCGACAGCGCCGGCACCGCTCGGTGACCGCCGACCAGCTCCGCGCGGTCCTGGCCTCCGGACAACTGCCGCAGGTGCTGCGCGAGCTGCCGCAGTACTTCCTCGCCGAGTGTGATCGAGACCTGGGCAACTTCAACGAGTCCATGATCGGCATGAGCCAGGTCATCGACGCCCGAGGACGCCTCGCTGCGACAGCGGCGCGAGGACAGGCCCACCTGGCCCGCCGCATCGGCCACTTCCCGCAGGTCCGCGACGCCGCCAACGCGCTGGGCACCGAAGGCCGCCGCGACCGCGTTCTGGGCGACCTGTGGTGGAGCCAGGGCAGCATCGCGCTCGCCTGCTCCTCCTACGCCACCGGACGCGACGAGGCCCTCGGCACCGGGCAAACCGGCGAGGCGGCGCTGTCCCAGGCATGCCTGGCCTTCGCCGCCGCCTTCCAGGACCGGACCCGCGCCGCCGAACAGATCGCCCGCGCCCACGACATGCTCGGCCACGCCACCATCCGCTGGGCCGACATTCAGGTCCGCATCGCCGAGCTGGTGAAAGACGCGGGCGTGGCCCCCGAACTACCGCGACGGGCCGAAGCTGTCGCGGACCTCGCACAGGAGGCGGGACTGACCTCCTCGGTCGCCTACGCACGCCTGGCCGCCTGCTTCCACGCCGCCGTGCTTGAGGACCCGGGCCTGCTGGACCAGGCGAGGGATCGGCTGCGCACCTCGGTCCACGGCGAGGAGTTCGCCTACCTGCTGGAACTCACCTACTTCATGACCGGCCAGCAGCACCCCGCCGAACTGCCCGCCGCCCAGTGGCTGGACGGCACCGATCAGACCCGAGCACGATGGGCGTCCCTGGTTGCCGACCGGCGGCGGGAAGCCGCAGCACGCAGAGGAGACTGACCCCGGTGGCGACATACACCTCGCTCGACCAGATCGACGTGCCCGCCCTGGCCGAGCGCTACGGCATCGAAGGGCCGAAGCTGACGGCTCTGACGGGCGGCGCGGCCAACTCCAGCTTCCGCGTCTCTGGCCCGGGCGGGGATTTCGTCCTCACCATCCTCGACAACCACGACGCCGACAGCGCCCGACGCCTGGTCACGCACACCCAGGCCCTCTTCCGGCTCGGGCTGCCCACCATCGAGATCGTGCCCGCCCGCGACGGCTCCCTGACCGTTCCGCTGGGTGACTCCACCGCGATTCTGAAGAAATGGGCAGACGGTGAGGTGCTGGAGCCACTGCCGCTCGAGTTGCTTCCCGCGGCCGGCCGCGCCCTCGCGCAGCTACACGGCCTCGACCCCGGCTCGCCGGGTCTCGACGACGTCCCGGTCGGCACCCGGCGCCTCTCCGCAGCACACCACGAGGCGATCCCCCAGTTCGCCGACCGTGGCTTCGCCAACTGGCTCACCGCCCGGCTGGACCGCGTCCGCGCGGCGGAGGCAGACACCCACCGACCCCTCCGGCTGTCCCACGGTGACCTCTTCGCAGACAACATCGTGGTGAACGACGGCTCCCGCCTGACGCTGCTGGACTGGGAGACGCTCTCCCTCGACGACCCGCTTCTCGATCTGGGCATGACCGCCGTCGGCCTCGCCCAGGAGAACGGCCGGCTTGCCGTGGAACGGGTACGGGCACTCGTCGACGGCTACCGCTCCGTCGTCCCCCTGACCGACGAGGACCTCGCCGCCCTTCCGACGGCGATCGAGCACGCCGCTCTGATCATCGCGTTTCACCGGTACTACCGGCACAACGTTCGCTTCCCCAATCCGGACAAGCAGACCATCCATCTCGCCATGATCGACTTCGTCGACTCGATCGATGGTCAAGACCTGCGCTGACCTGGTCGGGCGTGGGCGCCAGCAACGGGGGTTGGGGTTGAGGCTCGGGCCCGTGGCTAGCGCCGGTAGAGGGTACAAAGCCTCGCGGCCGTCGGCGCCGACGTGCGGTGCCGCTGCCGTGCGCCCGTCTGGGGATGGGTGAACCCCGTTCACCCGTCGTCGTTGTCGTCGTCGGCGTGGATGTTGATGTATGAGGGCCAAGCTCCGATGACTTGTTCGATTGCGGCGACTTCCTCGTGGGTCAGAAAGCCGGGGTTGCCCTGCTGA
Source organism: Actinomycetes bacterium (assembly GCA_023393755.1). Lineage (GTDB taxonomy): Bacteria > Actinomycetota > Actinomycetes > Propionibacteriales > Propionibacteriaceae > Propionicimonas. The sequence goes on from JAEXCA010000156.1 coordinate 4,621, forward strand.
GGTGCGCGGAAGAGCTCCATGCCGCTCAGGACCGGGTCTGCCTGGGCGTGTGCCCGGGGAAGCGGGTACGTGAGGATCGGGACCATGATCGGGACTCGGAGGATCACACGTCCGGTGTAGATGTCCTCCTCGAAGAATTCGTCGGTCTCGTCGTCGGCGAACACCTCGTAGGCGGGGCCGTTGACATGCCCGAAGCCCCAGAAGCCGGGTGCTTGTTGCCCTTTTCCCCTGCCGGTCACCCACAGAGCGATCCGTTGCCGGTCCGCCATCATGCGGGCACGGTATGAGTCGAGCATGAGCCAGTTGTCCAGGTACGCGAAGCCCAGCTCCGGTTCCGGATCAGGCAGCCGCGCGATCTTGGGATTGCTCTTGATGACCCAGGCACCGAGGACCTGCTCGGTCACACGTGGCTTCGCCGGCACGGGCGGTCACCCTTCCAGGCTCTCGGTTGGCGGATGGACAGAGCCATGGCACGACGTGTGCCCGACAGCGGACGTGGCTGCGTCCAGGCGTCTGACTCCCAGATTGTCACGCGAATGCCCCTGCGAGGAGCGGGAGTTGGGGGTTTAGGAGCGGTCGAAGGCCGGGCCAGAACCGAGGGCGTGGCCTCGGCCTACCCCACACGCCGCGATTCCCACGCGCATCTTCACACCTCCACCTGCCTGAGCTTGTTTCGCTTTGACGGACACCTTCGGTGTGGTGGTCAGGCCGCAAGGGCGGCTTCGTACTCGGCGGGACTGCGGTAGCCGAGGCTGCTGTGCAGTCTCCGCAGGTTGTACCAGGACTCGATGACCCTGTTGCCCATTTCGCCTATGCGGCCAGTTCGAGAGCTGCCAGGTGGGTGGTCCTCGTTGGTGCGAGCGGGGTTCCGTTCCACCAGGCGTCGAGTCGGATCAGGTTGACGGCGGCGGCGGTGAGGACGTGCGCGAGGTGGGTCTTGGGCAGGCCGGTATATCGGGTGCGGCGGGTGCCGGCGACGGCGATGGCCTGGTGGATGGTGGCTTCCACTCCTGCGCGGGCTGCGTAGCGCGTTCTCCAGTCGGCGGTGACCTGCTCGGCCCGCACGCGTTCGAGGAGGGTGTCCTGGTCCTGCGGGCGGATGGTCAGCTGTCGGCCGTACCGCTCGGAGCGAGTGCATTTGGCGCGGTCGGGGCAGGGCGCGCAGGTGGTGGCGAGGAAACGGATCCGGATGGCGGGCCGGTCGTTGTGGTCCAGTCCTTCGGTCCAGTAGCGACTGACGGCACCGTTCGGGCAGGTCACCCGCTTGTGGTCCCAGTCGATGGTGAAGGAGCTCTTGTCGTAGCCCTCGGCCCGGACGGACTGGCGGGTGCCGTTGCGGCGCACGGGCCCGACAACGGTGACGCCGCGGGCGGCGGGCGCGGTCATCAGGAGTTCGGCAGAGGTGTATCCGGCGTCGAGGAGGTGCTCGCGCGGCATCAGATCCTTGCCGGCGAGGCAGTCGTGGACGTCCTCGACGACTGCGGCGTCGTTGACCGTGGCGTCGGTGGTGACCACGTGCGTGATCACGTGCGGCCGCGCGGTTCCATCCGGGCCGTCGAAGCTTTCGCTGACGTGGAGTTTGTAGCCGGTCCAGGTGAGCCCTCCCTTGCGGGAGTAGCGGGCGTCGAGGTCGTACGGCGAGGCGAGCAGGGATCTGCCAGGCGGGAGATCGTCCTTCTCCCGCCAGGCCACCTCCTCAATCCCGCCGGTCACATTCCGGGTGAACTGCTGCAGCCAGAGCGCCCGCAGGATCGACACAGCGGGAATCTCCCGCACCCAGCCAGGCGCCGCCTCCGAGAAGGCCACCTCGAGCAGGCGATATCCGTCGGAGGCGATCTGCCGGCCCAGCTGATCCCGTTCCCGGCCACCGGACGGCAGCCGGTAGGCGTCGATCCGTGCTCCGTAACGCTTCTGCCAGATCGGATCGATCCATTGCCCGAGCCAATCCGGTGCGGCAACCGCCAGCGCCTCCAGGGCCGCACGGAGTGTCTCTCCGACGAGCTCGAGCCGGTTGAGGGAACGGACCGCGGCCAGCACATGCGTGGAGTCGGTGCGCTGGCGGCCGCCGGAGGAGACCAGGCCGAGCCGCGTGAGCCGCTCAAGAAGCAGATCCAGGATCTTCTCCTCCAGGCCGTGCTCCAGCAGCCGGGCACGGAAACCGGTCAGCACCGTGAAGTCGAAACCCGGGTCCGACAGTTCGAGACCGAGCAGGTACTTCACATCGATTCTGGCGCGCACCGCGTGCGCCGCCTGGCGATCGGTCAGGTTCTCGGCGAACTGCAGGATCGACACCAGAGCCAGCATCCCGGGAGGAACCCCGGGCCGGCCCCGGACGCCGAAGGCATCCTTGAACTCCTCGTCCGCGAACAGCGGGCCGAGGTTGTCCCGGATCCTCATCGCCAGGCACCCCTTGGGAAACGCCGCCCGGGCAACGTCCCGCGTCATCTCGGGGACTCCGCCCCCTGACGTCGGCCGCAACGACACCGCCACCCGCCTTCCCGCGGCCGACCAGGAACGAGAACATCAGGCCGCCGCCCAGCAGCATCACGAGCGTGAATCACGGCCGGTGCCGACTCCCGCCTGCTTCACCCAATTGGGCAACAGGGTCACTCGATCCACTCGAAGATCGCCGCCCGGGCGGTGGCCCGGCTGGGCCAGGGGTCGTTGCCGAGCTCGTTCTTCAAGGTGGCGAAGAAGGACTCGGCGAGCGCGTTGTCCCAGCACTGGCCGGTGCGCCCGGCCGAGAGCCGGACACCGAACCGCTTTGCAAGCAGGGCGAACTCGCGGCTGAGGTACTGGCAGCCCCGGTCGGAGTGGAACACCGTCCCGGCTTGCGGCCGCAGGGTCTCGCAGGCCGCCCGGAAGGCGTCGGCGACCAGTTCCGTCCGCGGGTGGTCGGCGGTGGCCCACCCGACGACGCGGCGGGTGGCGATGTCGATGATGGTGACCAGGTAGAGCCAGCCTTCCTCGGTCGGGATGTACGTGATGTCACCGCACCAGCGGGTCCCGGACCCTGCTGCTCCAGGGCGGAAGTCGCGCAGGACCAGGTCCGGGCGCCGGCCCGCGGCGGGGTCGGGGACAGTGGTGCGGGGCCGACGCCGGCGGTGCCGTCCGGCCAGGCCGGCCAGGCGCATCAGCCCCCCGCCCCCGCGG
>JAEXCA010000169.1 GCA_023393755.1 Actinomycetes bacterium
GGCCCAGGGATCAGCTGTGCCGACGCCAATCCGGCATCGTCCGGGTAAAGTCGGGTCATGGATGAAGCGGCCCCCATCGTCATCGGCTACGACGGCTCGGAGTTCGCCGACGAAGCCCTGCGCAAAGGCCTGTGGCTGGCGTCGAAGCTCGGTGTGAAGGCACGGGTGATCCGGGCCTGGACGATCAGCACCGCGCCCCGCCCGGCCACCTGGTCACCCGGCTACGTACCCCCGGTGGAGGATTTCGCCGAGGCGGTGCGCGCCCAGGTCGAACAGCAGATCGCGGCGCGGCAGGCCGAGTTCCCCGAGGTGGAGGTCGAGGTCGTCGTGGCCCACGGCGCGGCCGGGCGCGAGCTCGTCCGGGCGTCGGACGGAGCCCGCGTCCTGGTGGTCGGTACCCGCGGGCTGGGCGGCTTCACCGGCCTGCTGCTCGGTTCGGTCACCTCGCAGGTGGTCGAGCATGCCAAGTGCGACGTGCTGGTCAGCCGTCGCCGGGACGTCGACCAGGCGCCGCCCCGCCAGCTCAAGCTCGACCAGGCGTTGGAGCCCGGCGAGAGCTGACAGCGATCACCGGTTCGCTCAGCCCAGCAGCCCCTGGGCGGTCAGCCAGTCCTTGGCGAGCACCGAGGCGGCGGCCTGTTCGCTCACGCTGCGCTGGTTGAGCGCGCTCAGCTCGGCGGTGCTGAGTTTGGCGCTAACCCCGTCGATCACCGCGGCCGCGGCGTCGTCCACCTTCGCCGACACGATCGGCACCACGTTCTGCGGCAGGATCAGGCTCTTCGGATCCGTCAGGGTGACGAAGCCGTTGGCGGCGATCGACGGATCCGCCGAGTAGATGTCGGCCGCCTGCACCGTCCCGTCCAGCAGCGCCTTGACGGTGAGCGCGCCGCCGGAATCCTCCACCGGCACCACCTCGACGTCGATCCCGTAGCGCTCCTTCAGGCCGATCGGCCCATAGGGCCGGGTGGCGAACTCGGAGTTGGCCGCCACCTTGACCGGGCCGGGCACCTTGGCCAGATCCTCCAGCGACACCAGGCCGTGCTCGGCGGCGAACTCCTTGGTGACGTTGTAGGAATCCTGGTCGGTGGCCGCCGAGGCGGTCAGCGGACGCAACCCCTCCGGCAGGGCGCCGGGCAGCGCGGCCAGCACCTCCTCGCCCGAGGTGGCGGTCGTCTCCTTGTCGAGGTACTGCAGCAGGTTGCCGGAGTACTCCGGGAAGACGTCGATCCTGCCTTCGGTCAGCTCGGGCAGGTAGGCCTCGCGCTGGCCGATCTGGAACTGGCGGTCGACGGTGTAGCCGGCATGCTCCAGCGCCTGGGCGTAGAGCTCGGCGATGATCTCGTTGGAGTAGTACGCCTGCGAGCCGACCACCAGGGTGGTGGCCGGCGCCGGCTCGGTGGTGGGCGCGGACGGGGTCTGCGAACCCAGCGGATCGGACGAGGCGCAGCCGGTCAGCGCCAGCGCCGCGGCGGCCGCCAGGGCGGCGATTCGGGTGAGTGCGGTGTTCATGTGCAGGACCTTTCGGGTTGTGGCCATGGGGCACCGGACCCTCTCCACCCTACGCCGCGGCTCCGACAGTCCCACCGAGCCGTTGCCTGGCCACCCATTCGGCGGCCTCGAACAGCAGGTCGAGGACGATCGCCAGCAACACCACCAGGATGGCCGAACCGAGCATCTGGGCGTAGTCCTGGGTCTTCAGCCCGAGGAACAGGAACCGGCCCAGACCGCCGGCCCCGGTGTACGCCGCCAGCGTCGCGGTGGCCACCACCTGCAGCATCGCCGACCGCAGCCCGCCGAGCAGCAGCGGGAGCCCGAGCGGAATCTCCACCCGGGTGAGGATCTGCAGCTCGGAGTTGCCCATCGCTCGCGCGGCGTCCACCGTGGCCGGCGGGATCGCCTCCACCCCGGCGTACGCCCCGGCCAGGATGGACGGGAAGGCCAGCACCACCAGCGCGAGCAGGGGTGCCGCCAGCCCGATCCCCAGGGCCAGCCCGGCCAGGGTCAGCACGCCCAGGGTGGGCAGCGCGCGGGCGGCGCCCGAGGTCACCACCACGAAGCCGCGGCCGCGTCCGGTATGCCCGACCAGCCAGCCCAGCGGGACGGCGACCACCGCCGCGATCGCCACCGCCACCACCGAGTACGCCAGATGCTCCTGCAGCCGCAGCAGGACGCCCTCCGACCCCAGGAGGTGCGCGAGGATCCACTCCCAGGCGGCGGTGAGGTAGCCCATCAGGCCACCCCCGTCCGCCGGATCCGGGTCCAGGGCAGCAGTAGCCGTCCGGCCAGCACCAGCAGGGCGTCCACCGCCAGCGCCAGCAGGATCGTGGCGACGATCCCGGCGACCACCTCGGCGACGATGCCGCGCTGGAAGCCGTCGGTGAACAGCAGTCCCAGGCTGCTCACCCCGAGCACCCCGGAGACGGTGACCAGGCTGATCGTGCTCACCGCCACCACCCGCAGCCCGGCCAGCAGCACCGGCCCGGCGAGCGGCAGATCCACCTGCAGGAAGCGGCGCAGCGGCGGGTAGCCCAGCGCGGTGGCCGCGGCCAGGGTCGGCCCGCTGACCGAACCCAGCGCGTCGGCGACCGACCGCACCATCAGCGCGATCCCGTAGAGGGTGAGCGCGATGATGACGTTCAGCCGGTCCCGCACCCCGGTGCCGACCAGGGTGGGCAGCAGGACGAACAGCGGCAGCGACGGGATCGCGTAGAGCAGCCCGGCGACGCCGAGCAGGGTGGTGCGCGACCAGCGGAACCGCGCGGCGAACCAGCCCGGCGGCAGCGAGAGCAGGAAGGCGGCGACGATCGCGGGCACCGCCAGCCCCAGGTGAGACCAGGCCCGGTCGGCGATCAGGCCGAGGTTGGCCAGCACCCAGGTCATGGCCCGACGCGTCCCACCGGACGGCCGGAGCCGTCCACCACCACCGACACCCCGTCCACCTGCCGCACCCGGAGCCGCCGCTCGCCGTTCAGCCCGACGAAATCGGAGACGAAGTCGTCGGCCGGGTCGGAGACCACCTCCAGCGGGGTGCCGAGCTGGGCGATCTCGGCACCGGCCCGCAGGATCGCCAGCTGGTCGCCGAGCAGCAGTGCCTCGGCGATGTCATGGGTGATGAACAGGATGGTCTTGCGCAGTTCCCGCTGCAGCCGCAGCAGTTCCCGCTGCAGTTCGGCGCGGACGATCGGATCCACCGCGCCGAACGGCTCGTCCATCAGCAGGATCGTGGGATCGGCGGCCAGCGCCCGCGCCACCCCGACCCGCTGCCGCTGCCCGCCGGAGAGCTGGCTCGGGTAGCGTCCGGCCATCGTGACATCCAGCCCGACCAGGTCCATGAGCTCGCGGGCCCGGGCGTGGGCGGCGGGTTTGGGGACGCCGTTCAGCCGGGGCACGGTCGCGATGTTGTCGATCACCCGGCGGTGCGGCAGCAGCCCGGCCTCCTGCATCACGTAGCCGATCCGGCGGCGCAGCCGCACCGGATCGAGCCCGGCCACGTCCTCGCCGTCCACCAGTACCTGGCCCGCGGTCGGCGAGACCATCCGGTTCACCATCCGCAGCAGGGTGGTCTTGCCACAGCCGCTGGAGCCGACCAGCACGGTGATCTGCTCGGCGGGCGCGACCAGCGAGAAGTCGGCGACGGCGACCGTGCCGTCGGGGTAGGTCTTGCCGACCGAGCGGAACTCGATCATGCTGAACGCTCCATTCGCCCCACCCTATGTGCTGGCACCGACAGGGAACACCGGGCATAGGCTGGTGGCAGCGAGAGGAGCACGATGGCCGAGGAGCTGAAGCACAACACGGTCGAGCGGCGGTTCGAGGCATGGGTGGACGGTGTGCTGACCGGGGAGATCGAGTACGACCTGCTGCCCGGTGACGTCGCCGACCTCAAGCACACCTTCGTCGACGACTCCGCCCGGGGCACCGGGCTGGCCGGGCGGCTGGCCCAGTTCGCCTTCGACCAGGTGCGCGCCGCCGGCGAGTGGACGATCCTGCCCACCTGCCCGTACGTCGTGGGTTGGGCCAAACGGCACCCGGAGTACTCCGACCTGTTGGTGGAGTCGGCCCGCTGACCCGGTAAGGGCCACCGGGGACGGTTCCTGGTGGCCCCTCGCCGGGACCACCAGGAACCGTCCCCGGTGGCCCCTCGTCAGAGGACGTCCGGTAGCGGGGTGACGTCCACCGCGACCGTCAGGTCGGAATGGGTGGCCTCGGTGAAGACCACGCCGCGCAGCGGGGAGACGTCGGTGAAGTCGCGGCCCCAGGCGGTGACGATGTAGCGCGAGTCGGCGAACTGGGCATTGGTGGGATCCAGGTCGATCCAGCCCAGCGAGGGGGACAGCACCGAGACCCAGGCGTGGGAGGCGTCGGCGCCCTGCAGCTTCTCCGCGCCCGGCGGCGGCTCGGTCTCCAGGTAGCCGCTGACGTACCTGGCCGGAAGCCCCACCGCCCGTAGGCAGCCCACCGCCAGCTGGGCGAAGTCCTGGCAGACGCCGCTGCGCAGTTCCAGCAGGTCGCCCAGCGTGGTGACCACCGAGGTCGTCCCCGACCGGTACTCGAAGTCGCGGTGGATCCGGGCGCAGAGCGCCACCAGCGCGTCCCCCAGCGGACGGTCGGCGTCCAGCTCCTCGCGGGCGTACGACCGCACCGCCTCGCCGAGTTCGACCAGGGGGGAGGGCATGGTGAAATCGGCCAGCACCAGGGGGTCGGTGTCGCGGACGAGCTCGGCGGCGGCCCGGCCGACGGTGTGCTGGTCGAGCCCGGTCGGGTCGGGCACCGGCCAGTCGACCTCGACCGTGCTGCGGCAGGTCACCTCGAACTCGGTGTGCGGGGTGCGGGTCTCCAGGTAGGTGGAGTGGTTGCCGAAGTAGTCGAGATGCTCGGTGAGCCGATCGGGCTCGGGCGAGACCAGCAGTTCGCTGCGCAGCACCTGCTGGGATTCGGTGTCGCGGGGACGCAGGAAGCCGCGGTTGTACACCGCCTCCACCACCGCGTCGTAGCGGTACCGGGTGACGTGCTCGACCAGGTAGCGGTGGGCCATCACCACCCCCTGCTCCGGCCGAAGGCGTCGGCCAGGTGCCGGGTGGCCTGCGGCAGGAAGTGCCGCGCCGCGATCCGCGCGCCCAGGCCGGCCAGGTCCACCGCCAGGGCGTCCAGCCAGGCACCCGGATCCCCGTCCGGCTGCCCGGCCAGCCGCAGCCTCAGCTCATCGGCGGCGACCGCCAGCGCTTCGTCGCCGATCAACCTCAGGTCCGCGGCCAGCGCGGCGAGCTGGTGCGCCACCGAACGCGGGTTGGCCTCGTCCCGCACCAGCAGGACGAACGCCGACTCCCGCGGTTCGGCCGGCCCGGTCCCGGCGACCGCGCGCCGGCGGTGGGTGATGATCGACTCGCAGACCCGCAGCACCGACTCGGCCACCAGCTCGTCCACCTCGGCCGGGTTGGCCTCGGCCGTGGTCTGCCGCAGCAGGGCGATCGTCCGGACGGCCCGCTCCAGCCTCCCGCCGGCGTCCAGGAAGGCCCAGGACTCGTCCCGCACCATGCTCTGGGCGAGGATCCCGGCGAAGGCCAGCAACGACTCCAGCACGTCGTCCAGCAGCGGCTGCAGCTGGTCGTCCGGCTCCAGTTCGGTGGCCAGGGTGCCCTCCAGCCGGCCGAAGACGCTCCAGGCGTCGACGCTCAGCAGGTCGCGGACGTCCTGCGCGGCGTCGGTGAGCGCGACCGCCTGGGCCAGGACGCTGCCCGGGGTGGCTGCGTCCAGCACGGTGCGGCGCAGGTAGTCGATCCGCGGTTCGGCGGGAAGCGGGACGAGGCCGGTCTGCTGCTCCGCCGACCGGACCAGCGCCGCCGTGGCGAGTTCGCCGGGCGAGCCGATCCGGCTGGAGTGGTCCTCGGCCAGGTCGTCGGCGATCCTGACCAGGCGGGCGGTCGCCTCGGCCCGTTCCGCATGGCGGCCGATCGCGAACAGCGTGCCGGCCACCCGGGGCGCCACCCGGGCGGGAGCCGCGGTCACCGTCAGCCGGGGACGCGGCGGAACCCGTGGTTCCGGGGGCACGGCGCCGGCGGTCACCCAGACGTCCTTGGCGAGGCCGGTCCGGCTGGTCACCGTCCGTTCGCCGGTGGTGCCGGCCACCCGTCCCAGGCCACCGGGAAGGAAGGTGTACTCGGCACCGGCGGCGACCCCGAAGGTCCGCAGCACGAAGCGCCGCGGTTCCAGCCCGTCGGCGGTGATCACCGGCGCGGTGGAGAGCTCCAGCGGCTCCTGCCCGCACCAGGCCCAGGGCTCCGCGCGCAGCTGCGCGATCAGGCCCTCGCGGGCGCGATCGGCCAGCTCCCAGCCGTACCGCACCGGCGCGTGACCGCGGCTGACCGGCTTGATCACCAGGTCGCCGAGGTTGGCGAGCACGTGGGAGAGGCCGGACGGGTCGCCGCACCACCAGGTGGTCGGCGAGGTGAGCAGCGGAGGTTCGTCCAACAGGGCGTGGGCGGCCGGTCCGAGATAGGCCAGCAGTGCCGGGTTGTCGAGCACCCCGACCCCGATCGGGTTGGCGATGGTCACCTGGCCGTTCCGGGCCGCTTCGATCAGGCCGGGGATGCCGAGCTCGGAGTCGCCCCGCAGCTCCAGGGGGTCGCTCAGCAGCGCCGCGACCCGGCGCAGCACGACGTCCACCGGCTCCAGCCGCTGACCGGCCCGCAGCCAGACCCGGCCGTGGCTGGTGATCAGGTCGTCCGCCTCGGCGACCGGGAAGCCGAGCATGGTGGAGAGGAAGCTGGTGTCGAAGGCGGTCTCGCTCTCGGCCCCGGGCGAGAGCACCACCGCCCGCGGGCTGTCGGCGTGACGCGGCGCGGCGTCCAGCAGGGCGGTGGTCATGGCGTGGAAGAAGCCGCGCAGCCGGGCCAGGTCGCTGCTCCGGTGCAGGCCGGCCATCACCCGGGAGACGATCCGGCGGGTGACCATGGCGTAGCCGGAGCCGTAGGGAGCCTGCGGCCGGTCCGAGATCACCCGCCAGGCCCCGTCCGCGTCCCGGCCGAGGTCGGTGGCGGTGAGCAGCAGTTGGCGTCCGTGCGGGGCGAGCACCCGGTCCGCCGGACGGAGGAACCCTGGATGGCTGAGCACGGCGGCGGCCGGGATCACCCGCCGCCGGAGCAGGAGGCGTTCGGTGTAGAGGTCGGTCAGGATCAGGTCGAGCAGCCGGCCGCGCTGGTCGAGCCCGGCCTCCAGGGCGGTCCAGTCGGCCGGATCGAGCACCGCGGGCAGGGGGTCGATGTTCCACAGCCGGCTGGTGCGCTGCTCGGGGGAGCCGTAGACCACGCCCTCGTCCACCACGAACCCGCGGGTCTCCGCCCGCACGGCCAGCAGCCCACCCAGGCCCAGCGATTCCACCGTCGTCGCCAGCGCCCGCTGGTGCTCCCGGACGCCCTGCGCACCGACCAGTTCGTCGTAGCCGGCGCGGGCCGGGTGCGCGCGGTAGGCCTCCACCAGCCCGCTCGTCGCGTCCCTCGCCTCGACCGACATGCCGGTCACCCTACCGATCCGGGCAGCCCGGCCCGCGCCGCACCCGGCGGTGTTTGGAAGCCGGGACCCCCGCCCCCACCACCCCCAGGGGGTACGCCCTCCCCGGACCC
>JAEXCA010000245.1 GCA_023393755.1 Actinomycetes bacterium
ACCGTCCCCTGGCTCGAAATGGACCAGGGAACCGTCCCCTGGCTCGAAATGGACCAGAGAACCGTCCCCCGGCTCGCTGGCCAACCGGCTAGGCGTCGCGGATCTCGCAGAGGACCTGGCCGCTGGAGACCGGGTCGCCGGGGGCGGCCTGCAGGTTGGCGATCACGCCGCTGCGGTGGGCGGTGATCGGCTGCTCCATCTTCATGGCTTCAAGGACGATCACCAGGTCGCCCTCGCTGACCTGATCGCCCTCCACCACGGACACCTTCACGATCGTGCCCTGCATCGGCGCGGCGAGGTCGTTGGTCGCCGGCGCCTTCGCCCGGGCGCCACCGGAACTGCGCTTCACCGGACGCTTCGGCCCGGTCGCCCTGACCGCCGGGGCGGCGAGCGAGGCGGGCACCCTGACCTCGATCCGGCGGCCGTCCACCTCGACCACGTAGGAGGTCCTCTCCTCGGGCTCGGTCTCGCCCAGCGCACCGGTGTAGGGCGGGATCTCGGTGGCGAACTCGGTCTCGATCCAGCGGGTGTGGACGCGGAACTCCCCGTCCGCCGCGACGAAGTCGGGCTCGCGCAGCACCGCGGCGTGGAAGGGCAGCACCGACGGCATCCCCTCCAGCACGGTCTCGGCCAGCGCCCGGCGGGCCCGCTCGATCGTCTGGGTACGGGTCGCGCCGGTCACGATGATCTTGGCCACCAACGAGTCGAACGCGCCCGGGACGGCCATGCCGGTGGTGTAGCCGGTGTCCACCCGGACCCCCGGGCCGGTCGGAGGCTGCCAGGCGGTCAGCGTCCCGGGGGCGGGCAGGAAGCTGCGTCCGGCGTCCTCGGCGTTGATCCGGAACTCGATCGAGTGGCCGCGCAGCGGTGGGTCGTCATAGCCCAGCGGCTCGCCGTCGGCGATCCGGAACATCTCCCGCACCAGGTCGATGCCGGTGACCTCCTCGGAGACCGGGTGCTCGACCTGCAGCCGGGTGTTCACCTCGAGGAAGGAGAGCGTCCCGTCCTGCCCGACCAGGAACTCGCAGGTACCCGCGCCGACATAGCCGGCCTCGCGCAGGATCGCCTTGCTGGCCGTGTACAGCTGCCCAACCTGATCGTCGGTCAAGAACGGTGCCGGGGCCTCCTCCACCAGCTTCTGATGGCGGCGCTGCAGCGAGCAGTCCCGGGTGGAGATCACCACGACGCTGCCATGAGTGTCGGCCAGGCACTGGGTCTCGACGTGTCGCGGACGGTCGAGGTAGCGCTCGACGAAGCACTCGCCACGGCCGAACGCGGTCACCGCCTCCCGGGTGGCCGACTCGAACAGTTCGGGCACCTCGGCCAGGGTGCGGGCGATCTTCAGTCCGCGTCCGCCCCCGCCGAAGGCGGCCTTGATCGCGATCGGCAGGCCGTGCTCGGTGGCGAAGTCCACCACCTCGTCCGCCGAACCGACCGGGTCGGCCGTACCAGGCACCAGGGGCGCGCCCACCCGTTGCGCGATGTGCCGGGCCCGGACCTTGTCGCCCAGCGCCTCGATCGCCGCCGGTGGTGGCCCGATCCAGGTGAGCCCGGCGTCGACCACGGCCCGGGCGAAGCCGGCGTTCTCGGCGAGGAAGCCGTAGCCGGGGTGGACGGCGTCCGCGCCGCTGCGCTCAGCGACCGCCAGCAGCTTGGCGACATCGAGATAGGTCTCCGCCGGGCTCAGCCCGTTCAGCGCGAAGGCCTCGTCTGCCAGCCGGACGAACAGCGCGTCGGCGTCCGGATCGGCATAGACCGCGACGCTGGCCAGGCCGGCGTCCCGTGCCGCCCGGATCACCCGTACCGCGATCTCGCCGCGGTTCGCCACCAGCACCTTGGTGATCGGCATCGACGTCCCCTCCTGCCTGCCCCACCCTCCGGTGCACCTAGGTGGCATTGAGCGCACGTGGGCGGGGGCTCCGTCGGCAGTCTAGAACGAACCCCGGCGGGTCGTGCCGCAGTACGGACGTTGCCCGCCGGCGGTGGGATGCTGGGGCCATGAGCATGGTGCAGGGCCGGGTCTGGCGCGCGGGAGCGCTGGAGCGCAGCGAGATCGGGCTGGCCGAGCTGGACGAACTGCTGGCCGATCCGCAGGCGCTGGTCTGGCTGGATCTGGTCGAGCCTGAGCCGGACACATTGACGTCCCTCGCCGAGGAGCTCAGCCTCGACCGGCATGCCGTGGAGGACGCCGTCTCGCCCCACGAGCGGCCCAAGGCCACCCGCCACGCCGGCCACGTCTTCCTCACCTGCTACGCCACCGGCCTGACCATCGACGAGCAGCATGCCCTCACCTTGACCACGCCGCGGGTGTCGGCCTTCGTGCTGCCGAACGGGCTGATCACCGTCCGTTCCGGGTCGTTCGACTTCGACGAGGTGATCCAGCGGTGGACCGACGACGCCCTGCTGGAGCACGGCGTCGGCGCGCTGGTGCACGGGATGCTCGACACCATCGTGGACGGCCACTTCGACGCCATCCAGGCTCTCGACGACGAGGTGGAGGGCCTGGAGGACATGCTCTTCGGCGAGGCGGTTCGCCCGCGGACCTTCCAGCAGCGGGTGTTCGGCGTCCGTAAGGTGCTGGCGCAGCTGCGGCGCAAGGCGCTGCCGATGCGTGAAGTGGTCTCCGCGGTGATGCGCTTCCGTACCGCCGAGACGCTGCCGATCGCCCACGAGCTGGACGGCGACTTCGACGACCTGTACGACCACGTGATCCGTGCCGCGGACTGGAGCGAGTCGCTGCGCGAGGTGGTCGGGAACGCGTTCGAGACCAGCCTGTCGCTGCAGGATGCCCGGCTGAACGACATCATGAAGAAGCTCGCGGCCTGGGCGGCGATCATCGCCGTTCCCACCGCTGTCACCGGCTGGTTCGGGCAGAACCTGCCCTACCCGGGCTACAACACCGGCTTCGGGGTGACGCTGAGCGTCGCCCTGATCGTGATCGGCGCGGTCGGGCTGTACCTGCTGTTCCGCAAGGTGGACTGGCTGTAGCCGTTCGACGGATCGGCCTCTGGATGAGTGAATCGGGGCGCCGGACCGTCCGATCGGGCCAGCTGGAGGTGGATTTGTCGAACGACCTGGCGCGGCTACCGCGGCGTCGGGGTGATCCGCAGCGAGTCCAGGCCGGCGCCGGGCGGCAGGTCCACCGCCAGCCGGACGGTACGAGCCACGTCCTCGGCGGCCAGGTACAGCTCGGGAAGGTACGAACCGCCCTCGGCGGCGCGCAGCGCGGCCTGCATCCCGGTCGCGGTCCGACCGGGATGGACGGTGGTCACCTTCACCTGGCCGGCCTCCTCGGCGCGCAGCGCGTCGGCCAGCGCGGTGAGGGCGAACTTGCTGGCGGCGTAGACCGACCAGTCGGGGTTGGCGCGCAGCCCGGCGCCGGAGTTGAGGAACACCACCAGCCCGTGCGCGGCGCGCAGCGCGGGCAGCAGCAGCCGGGTCAGCGTCGCGGGAGCGATCGTGTTGACCTCGAGCGCGGTGCGCCACTGCTCGGTCGTCGAGTCGGCCACCGGGCCGTGACCGCCGAGTACCCCGGCGGAGTGCACCAGGACGTCCAGCCGCTCGATTCCCGCCGCCGCGTCAGTCAGGGCGGCCTCGTCGGTCAGTTCGGCCAGGAAAGGCGCCGCGTCCGGCAGCGAAGTGACCACCTCGGCGACCGCCGCCTCGTCCCGTCCGCCGACCAGCACCCGGTGGGTTCTGCCCAGTTCGAGGGCGATGGCGCGTCCGATGCCCCGGCTGGCGCCGGTGACCAGCGCGAGCGGCCTCATGCGGGGTCCCCAGGACGTTGTTCGGGGGAGCGTAACGGAGGGGAAGAGCTTCGTGGTGTGCTCATGCGAACACCGCGATCGCGACCGGGACCAGCCAGAGCACGCCGAGGATCTGCAGGATGCGGTCGTGCATCACCACATCCTCGGGAGTGCCGGCCTGCCCGGCGTCGATCCTCATCGCGTACCGCAGGATGGCCAGGGTGAACGGGGCGATCGAGATCGCCGTCCAGGGCACCCCCCACAACGGGAGCCGGTCGGCGTCGAAGGCCCACAGGCTGTAGGACATGATCACCAGCCCGGCCGACACCGACCAGGCCATCCGCAGGTAGCTCTCGGTGTACCGCTCCAGCGAGGCGCGGGTACCCGCCTCGGCGCCCACTCCGCGGAGCTCGGAGTAGCGCTTGCCGGCCACCATGAACAGCGATCCGAAGGAGGCCACCAGCAGGAACCACTGGCTCAGCGGCAACCCGGAGGCCACGCCGCCGGCCACCGCCCGGAGCAGGAAGCCGGCGGCCACCATGGCCAGGTCGATGATCGGCTGGTGCTTCCAGAACAGCGAATAGCCCACCTGGAACAGCCAGTAGATCAGCAGCGTGATCCCCAGCGACGGCCGCACCCAGAAGCCCAGCCCGAGCGCAGCGGCCAGGCAGACCGCCGAGATCGCATAGCCGGCCGGAATCCCCAGTTCCCCGGCCGCGATCGGACGGAACCGCTTGGTGGGGTGAAGGCGGTCGGCCTCGACATCCCGGATGTCGTTGAACAGGTAGATGGACGCGCTGAGCAACGCGAAGGCGAGGAAGGCCCACGCCGAGGCGATCGCCACGGCCGGCTCGAACAGGCGTCCGGCGGCGACCGGCGCGGCCAGCACCAGGATGTTCTTCACCCACTGCTTGGGTCGCATCGCGCGCAGCCACGCCGGTACGGCAGAACTGCGGGTGGGGACGGGAAGGCTCTCAGACATCGCGACCCAGTTTATCGGGGTCGGCGACCCTTCGAGACGCTCACGCGAGCCGCGGGGACCGCGGCCCGCGTGGCGTCGTGACGAGCAGCGCCAGCTGCGAGGAACCGACTCGCGCTGCGCGCGACCTCAGGGATCGCCTGGGGAGACCCTCGCGGTTCGTCGTGTGGGCTTCAGGGATCGCCCCGTGGATCTCGGGGAAACTCCGGGTGGGTGTGATCGATGGCTGAGGTCCGCCCCGGAAGGGGTGGAGTCTCGAAGCCCCCGATGGTCAACCGTGCCACAGGGTGTGCCAGGGGATGCCCAGCTCGGCCAGCATGGTGCGCAGCAGCGGGAGGCTGATTCCGACCACCGCGTGGTGGTCGCCGGAGATGCCGGTGACGTAGGCACCGCCCAGCCCGTCGATGGTGAACGCACCGGCCACCTCGACCGGCTCCCCGGTCGCCACATAGGCGTCGATCTCGGCGTCGGTCAGGTCGGCGAACCGGACGGTGGTGCTGGCCACCGCCGTCCGGGCGCCGCTGCCGTGGATCACGTGATGACCGGTGTGCAGCACCCCCGTCCCGCCCCGCAGCCGTTGCCACCGGGCGGTCGCCTCGGCGGCGTCGGCCGGCTTGCCGTGGATCTCGCCCTCGAAGGCCAGCACCGAGTCGCAGCCGATCACGATCGCATCGTCGACGGTGGACGATCCGGCCCTTCGAGACTCCGAGTTTCGCTCGGCCCTCAGGGATCGGAGGCTCGCCGCGCCGGCCTCGGCCGTGGCCCCGGCCCCCGCGGCGCC
>JAEXCA010000037.1 GCA_023393755.1 Actinomycetes bacterium
GCCGGGGGGGGGCGCCGGGCGGCGGGTGCGGGGCGGACCGGGACCGACGCCCTCGCGGTCCTGGTCGCCCGGCCGGAACCGCTGGACACCTATCTGTGCGAACATCCCGAGACGATCTTCGGCCAGCGTGCCGACACCCCGGTGCTGCACCCCGACCTGCCCTCGGTGCTCGCACCGCACCTGGCCGCGGCCGCCCAGGAGAAGCCCCTGGCCGAGGCCGACACCGAGTTCTTCGGCCCGTCGACCGTCCGCCTGGCCGACCAACTCGCCCGTGACGGCGTCCTGCGCCGCCGACCGGCCGGCTGGTTCTGGACCCGCCCGGAGCGCGCGGTGGACGGGATCGACCTGCGCAGTGCGGCCGGCGAGCAGGTGGAGATCGTCGAGGCGAGCACCGGCCGGGTGATCGGCCAGGTCGATCCGGCGGCCGCCGACCGGACCGTCCACACCGGGGCGGTGTATCTACACCTCGGCGAACAGTGGCAGATCATCGAGTACGACCCGGAGGCACGCACCGCGCTCGCCCGCCCGAACACCGGCAACTGGTACACCCAGGCCACCGGTGTCTTCGACCTGCGGATCCTCAGCACCCAGGCGACCCGGCCGCTGCCCGGCGCCCACGCGGCCGTTGGCGACGTCGAACTGGGCTCGCAGGTCACCGGCTACCTCCGCCGCGACGAGGTGACCAGCACGGTGTGGGACAGCAATCCGCTGGATCTTCCGGTGCGCCGGTTCACCACCCGCGCCACCTGGTGGACGGTCGAGCCCGGCGTGATCGCCGCCAGCGGGGTCACCGCCGCGGCGCTGCCCGGCGCTGCGCACGCCGCCGAGCACGCCGCCATCGGCCTGCTGCCGGCGTTCGCCCCCTGCGACCGCTGGGACATCGGCGGGCTCTCGACCGTCTGCCACCCGGATACCGGCCTGCTGACCGTGTTCGTCCACGACGGCCACGAAGGCGGGGCCGGCTTCGCCGACCGGGCCTTCGAGGTGCTGCCGGCCTGGCTGACCGCCACCCTCGACCTACTGCGACAGTGCGGTTGCGAGGCGGGCTGCCCCCGCTGCGTCGTCTCCCCCAAGTGCGGCAGCGGGAACCAACCCCTCGACAAGGCGGGGGCGATCGCGCTACTCGAAGCCGTCCTGGATTCACGAGATCACCCAGCCGGCGTGCGAGCGGGTGGTGAAGCCCAGCCGGCCGGGCAGGGATTCGGGTGGCGCGGCGACCGTGACGGTGACCACGAAATCCAGTAGGTCGCCGGCCGTCGCGCAGCCCCGCAGCTCGACCTGGTTGGCAGCCGCGATCGTCGCGGCCACGGCGCAGGCGTCGTCACCGTCGGCGTGAGCGGCGGCAGCCGAGACCGCCACCAGATCCGCCGCCGCCCGTACCCGCTGGACAGCCACCAATCCGCCGCCCATCAGCGCGGCGGCCGCCGCCACCACCGCCACCAGCAGGATCGCCGCCACCACCAGCAGTGTGCCGGAGCCGCGCTCGTCCTCCGCTTCCGGGAAGCGTGGACGGCAGGGGGCCGGGCTTGAGCCTGCCAGCGGTTCGGTCACGATGCCCCCGGTTCCAGCGACGCCACCGCCCTTGCGCTCAGCGGGACGGCCGGGAGCCAGTCCGTCCACGGCTGGGCAGCGAGTTCGACCACGACCCAGACCTGCCCCGATCTCCGACTGACCCCGATCCCGGCTCCCGCGGGTGCCTCCGCCCTGGCCCGTTGCGCGGCCACCCGGTCGCCCCGCGCCTCCTGCCTGGCCACCTCCCAGGCCGCCTGCTGGCACCGTGCCAGCAGGGCGAGGACGGAGACCACCCAGACCACAACGACCAGCGCGACGGCCAGCAGCAGGCTGGCCAGGCCGAGTTCGGCAGTGACCATCCCCCGCTCGTCCGAACGCCCACCAGCACGGCTACGAGTACTCCTGTTCATCGTTCTCCCTCCTCCGCAGCGAGGAAGCGGCGGGTCGCGTCCGTCCGGTCACGGTCCTCGACCGGCGGAGCGCCCCGTCCGACCTGCTCCCACGCCGGGCAGGCGACCGGAGCAACCGCCGGCCACCCAGGCCGCTCAGCCGCCGGTGATCATCCGGATGATCATGTTCAGCAAGGCCTCGACCAGGTTCATGAGGAACTCCCTGAACTCCGGGTTGTTGATGATCGACAGCAGCACGCCGACGATGCTCACCGTCGCCACCGTCCCGACCGCGTACTCGGCGGTGGTCATGCCCTTCTCGTCGTGTCGCTTCGCCAGCTTCTGCATCTCTGTTCCTCCTGCCTGCCACCCCCAGCGGGTGGGCACCTGGGAATCTGGCGCTGCGCGGCCCTGTTGTGCCACGCTGTTCGATCAGCTGTGGATGACGCTCCGGAGTGCTCTGATCCTGTGGAAGGACTGGGTCGCGGCATCAGTGCACGAGTTCGCGACTGGGGACCGCGACGAGGATGCTTCGCTGTGGCACGAGTGCGCGCACCTCGCAGGCGTGCTCCGCTCGATCGCCCGCCTCGATCTGTCGACCACTGAAGGCGGCGCGCACTCGCGCGGCATGGCCGGACGAACCGAGTCGTCCTATCTCGACCTCCCCGGCGGGTCCGGGCAGGACTGAGCCGTGGCAACCGCGCGTGGAGTGGCAACTCGCTGGCTGAGCGATGACTTCCCGGGCTTCCTCGAAGTCGTTCTGACGGATGCCGATCAGGTCGCTCACGTCATTCACGACAAGGCGCCAGTGCTGGGTCGAGGCGAGTGGTCTTCCACGACGGACTATCCGCGCGAGATCTGGATCGACGCCGATGTGATCGGTGAGCACCGGAACACCGTGACTGTCCGACTCGCCCACTCGGTCGAGTCACTGGACGGCCGCAGGGACTTCGAACTGCCGACAACTCTCGTCCGCCCCTGAGACACGATTGGCCCGCCTGTCGCGGTCTCGCCCACAGGTTGCGGGATGGGGCGACGGGGAGGCACTCACGTCGGCACCAGCGGATGTGTCTGCGCTCGGGCAGGCAGATCAGCGTTGTTTCATGGCATCACGGTCGAGATGATCCCTCCGAAGATCGGGACAACCCCGAGCAGGATGAATGATGGCAGGAACGTGAGCATGAGTGGCAACACGCTACGAACCCCCACCTGACGGGCTCGCACCAGCGCCGCGGCGGCGGACACCCGGCGGGCCTCGACCGCGAGGTCACGCAGCAGCGGCGACAGGCCCAGCCCCGAGGAGACAGTCCGCGAAACCTCTCGCGCCATCGACTGCAGGGCGGGCTCAGCCTCGAGTTCGGCCCAGGCCCGTGGCTCGGGTATGCCCAACCGCACCCGTGCGGCCACCGCGCCCAGCGCCTCGCCCGCCGGCCCTCCCACCGCCTCGGCAACCACCTCCACCGCCGTCCGGAGCGGAAGGCCGGACGCCACCGCGACCGCCAGCAGGTCACAGGCCTGGGGCAGCGCGGCAACCAACTCCGCGGTGCGCCGGGCGCGTCCGGCGGGCGTCACCCTGCCCAGCACCACGAACGCCGCACTGCCGGCCAGGCCCGCCAGAACCAGCGCCGGCCAGCCCAGTGGCGAACCCCACAACAACACCGCGACGGCGAGCGTTCCGGCAGCCAGACCACGTGGACGGACGCCGAGCGCGTCCGGTACCGGCACGAGCCAGAGCGGCAACCGGCGCTCGGCCGGCCGAATCAGCCGCCGCTCGCCGGCCGGCTGCAGTAGCAGCCACAGACTCGCGGACGCCAGCAACGCCGCCCACACCTGCGCGGACACCTCAGCCACCGTGCCGGTCGGCCAGCAGTTCGGTCCACACCAGGCCGGCGCAGCCCAGTCCGGCGCCCAGCGCCAGGCAGAGCTGTCCGAACAGCGACGAGGTGAGGAAGGCGATCGGATCCCCACCGAGCAGGTAGCCGAGGCCGACTCCGGCCACCGGCAATCCGGCCAATAGCCGCCCGGTGGCCCGCGGCGCGGACAGTTCGGCTTCGACGGTCGCGCGCAGCGCCTGGTCGGCGGCCAGCCGCTCGGCGACCGCGGTCAGCGTCGTGCTCATCGAGGCACCGGTCCGCTCGGCGACCTGCCAGGCGCTGGCCAGGTGCGCCAGACCCTCACGACCCGGCCCGGTCGCCGCCTGGCGCAGCACTGCCGGAACCTCGCCGCCCAGCGACTGGACGGCCGCCGCCGGCGCCAGCACCGGCGCCCGGGCCGCGGCGGAACGCAGTGCCTCGGCGGGCACATGGCCGAGCCCGAGGTGG